>JBKBOJ010000086.1:0-11635 GCA_046294815.1 Roseateles sp.
GATGACGCCGCCGCTGGCGCTGCCGTACAGCGCCGAGAACGGGCCGCGCAGCACTTCCAGCGTGGCGGCGTCGGCGATCAGCCAGTGGCCCAGCTGGCCCTGGCCGTCGGGCGTGCTGGCCGGGATGCCGTCGGCCACCAGGCGCAGGCCGCGCACGCCAAAGCTGGCGCGCGCGCCGAAGCCGCGGCTGGAGAGCTGCAGGTCTTGCGCGTCGTTGCCGCGGTTGGCCGCATAGACGCCGGGCACGCGCGCCAGCGTGCGGGCCAGCGCCTGGGCCGGGTCTTGCGCGTCGGCGTCGCGGGCCAGCGTGGCGGCGTCCACGCGTTCCAGCGCCAGCACGGGCGCGGCGGCGCGGCCGTGCAGCACGACGGTGTCGAGCTGTTGGGCCAGCGCGAGCGCTGTCAGCAGGGTCAAGGCCTGACTCGAACCACTTTGCCCGCGCTCTCCAGCACCAGGTAGAGCAGCCCGTCCGGCCCCTCGCGCACGTCGCGCATGCGGCCGGCGTCGGGGAACAGGCGTTCCTGCTCCACCACGCGGTTGTCGGCGCCCAGCTTGACGCGCTCCAGGTGGCCGAACTTCAGCGAACCGATGAAGAAGCTGCCCTGCCAGCTGGCGCCGTACTTGGCACTCTTGAGGTGCGCCAGGCCGGCGGGCGCGATGGACGGCACCCATTTCACATGGGGCTGCTCCATGCCGGCCTTGGCGGCGATGCCCTCACCGATCTTGCCGCCGCCGTAGTTCTCGCCGTAGGTGATGACGGGCCAGCCGTAGTTCAGCTTCGGTTTGATGAGGTTGAGCTCGTCGCCGCCCTGCGGGCCGTGCTCGGTCTCCCACAGCTGGCCCTTGTCGTCCAGCGCCAGGCCTTGCGAGTTGCGGTGGCCGTAGCTCCAGATCTCGGGCAGCGCGCCAGCGGTGCCGACGAAGGGGTTGTCGGCCGGCACGCTGCCGTCCTTGCCGACGCGCACGATCTTGCCGAAGTGGTTGTCCAGCGTCTGCGCGCGGTCCATGCCCTTGTAGCGCTCGCCCAGGCTCAGGAAGAGCTTGCCGTCCGGGGCCTCGACGATGCGGCAGCCGAAGTGCAGGCTGCTCTCCATCTTGGGCTGCTGGCTGAACAGCAGCTTCACATCGGTCAGGCGACGGTTGTCGGCGCTGAGCTTGGCGCTGGCCAGCGCGGTGCCGTTGGTCTTGTTGGGGCCGGGCTCGGCGTAGCAGAAGTAGATCGTGCGGTTGGCGGCGAAGCCACTGTCGGTGATGACGTCCAGCAGGCCGCCCTGGCCCACGGCGTCCACCGCGGGCACGCCCTGGATGGGTGCCGAGGGCTTGGCGCCGGCCTTGGCCGTGCGCATGGTGCCATCGCGTTCGGTGACGAGCAGTTGCCCATCGGGCAGGAAGGCCACCGCCCAGGGCGTCCTGAGGCCTTCGACGACGGTTTCCAGCGCGGGCGCGGCGTGGGCGATGGCCAGGCTCAGCAGCAGGGGCAGGGCGGACAGGACGGGACGAAGGCGCATGCGCGTCATGGCGATTGACAGGCGGGGCTGTGGGATGGGAGCGCGATCATCGCAGCCCCGCGAAATCCGCGGGGTCGGGCGGATTTTTCAGGCGTCCCACAGGCGGGCCAGCAGGCCCAGGCTCACAGCCAGCAGGTCCACCCCCAGCACGCCGGCGGTGGGAAGCGCCGGCTGCAGGCCCGGCTGCTCGCGCCGCTGCCGGGCGCGCTCCCTCTCCAGCGCCACGATGGCGTCGGCCACGTCACCCGGGCTGCCCCAGGCGGGCTGGGCAGGCGCTTGCGCGCAGGTGTTCAGCGCACGCTCGACGGCCTGCGGGTCCAGCAGCGACAGGGCCGTGCGGCAGTGCGAACAGGCGTCCTCGCGGCGCAGGTCCACCGGCGCGCCGCAGGCGCTGCAATGGATGGCGCCCACCTTGGCCGCGATGTCGGCGATCTCGGGCCGGGTCAGCTGCCGCACGAAGCCCTTCTCGATCATGAAGGACGAGAAGCTGCTGAAACGCCCATGCCGGCGGGGGCAGCGGTGCGTGATGTAGCGGCCGCTCTTCACGATGTCGAAGCCCTGCACCAGCGGCTCGCGGCAGGTGGGGCAGCGCAGCCGCGCGGCCAGCGGCAGGCGCGGCTCGTCGCTGTGGCGGTGCATCTGCCTGAACATCGTGGCGATCGCCGCAGGTGCGAGCTTCAGGTTCTCCATCTGGTCGAGCCACAGGCCGTGGCAGGCGAAGCAGAAGTCGATCTCCACCATGCCGCCGTACTGGGCCGGCAGCGCATGCACCTGCAGCGCATCGCCGCAGGAAGGGCAGGGCCGCGTCGCACCGGCCACCGCGCTCAGCCCTCCATGCGCTGCTGGAACACCAGCCCCGCGTGCTCGCGCAGCGCATGGAACTTGATGCGCGGCCAGTTCTCCTGCATGGCGCGCAGCTCGCCGGCGTACTCCAGCAGCACGGTGGGCGCGTTGACCGCGTCCCAGGCCACGCGGTGGGCGTTGTGGTCGATGAAGCGGCGCAGCTCCTTCTCGCCGCTGCCGGGTTGGCCGTCGGCGTCGTCGCAGGTGACCCAGCGCGCAACGTTGTAGCGCGCCGCGGTGATGCGTGCCTTGACGCCGTACTCATGCTCCAGCCGGTGCGCCACCACCTCGAACTGCAGCTGGCCCACGGCGCCCAGCAGCAGCACGCTGCCGGCTTCGGGGCGGAACACCTGGATGGCACCCTCCTCGCCGAGCTGGCGCAGACCCTCGCGCAGCTGCTTGGTCTTCAGCGGGTCGGCCACTTCCACCGAGCGGAACATCTCGGGCGCGAAGAAGGGCAGGCCGGTGTACTGCAGCGCCTCGCCCTCGGTGATGGTGTCGCCCAGCTGCAGCACGCCGTGGTTGGGGATGCCGATGATGTCGCCGGCAAAGGCCTCGTCCAGCAGCTCGCGCTTCTGGCTCATGAAGGTCACCACGCTGTTGGGGCGCAGCGTCTTGCCCGAGCGCACGACCTTGAGGTTCATGCCGCGCTCGAAGCGGCCCGAGGCCACGCGCACGAAGGCGATGCGATCGCGGTGCGCCGGGTCCATGTTGGCCTGGATCTTGAACACCACGCCACTGAACTTGGGCTCCTCGGGCAGCACGGTGCGCTGCATGGCCTCGCGCTTGTCGGGCGGCGGTGCCAGCTCCACCAGCGCGTCCAGCACCTCCTGCACGCCGAAGTTGTTGACGGCCGAGCCGAAGAACATCGGCGTCTGCCGGCCCGCCAGGAAGTCGTCGCGGCTGAACTCGGGTGCGGCCTCGCGCACCAGCTCGATCTCGCCGGCCGCGTTCTCGTACGCCAGGCCGAAGCGCTCGGCGTAGACCGGGTTGTCCAGCCCCTGCAGCACCTCCTCGGTACCGGCCACGCGGTCCTCGCCGGGGGCGAACACGCGCATGCGCTGCTGGCGCAGGTCCATCACGCCGTGGAAGGTCTTGCCCATGCCGACCGGCCAGGTGAAGGGCACGACCGCCATGCCCAGCTCCTGCTCGATTTCGTCCATCAGCGCCAGCGGGTCCTTCACCTCGCGGTCCATCTTGTTGACGAAGGTCAGGATGGGCGTGTTGCGGGCGCGGCAGACTTGCAGCAGGCGGCGGGTCTGCGGCTCCACGCCGTTGGCCGCGTCGATCACCATCAGCGCCGCGTCCACGGCGGTCAGCACGCGGTAGGTGTCTTCGGAGAAGTCCTGGTGACCCGGCGTGTCCAGCAGGTTGATGACGCAGTCGCGGTACTCCATCTGCATGACCGACGACGCCACCGAGATGCCGCGCTGCTTCTCGATCTCCATCCAGTCCGACGTCGCATGCCTTGTGGCCTTGCGCGCCTTCACCGAGCCGGCGATCTGGATGGCGCCGGAGAACAGCAGCAGCTTCTCTGTCAGCGTGGTCTTGCCGGCGTCGGGGTGGCTGATGATGGCGAAAGTGCGGCGGCGGCGGACTTCTGTCTCGATGCGGCTGGGTTCGGACATTGCTGGGGCTGGAGCAGGGGCTAACGCTGGATTATCGTTGCCGGGTTTATACGGAGCGGTCGAGATGGACAAGCAGGTTGACTTGAGGCGGGTGCAGGAACTGGTCGCGGACCTGCGCGAGCCGCGCCAGGCCGTCTACTTCACGGACCTGCTGTTGAGCGCGGGCCTGGGCTGGGCCTGCTTTGTGTGGGCGCTGCTGCCGGGGCCGGGCGGGCCGCGAGTGGCGGCCTTTGCGGTGGCGGTGGTGCTGCTGTACCGCAGCCTGGCCTTCATCCATGAGATCTTTCACCAGCAGGGCATGAAGGGCTTTCGCCACACCTGGCATGCGCTGTCGGGCGTGCCCCTGCTGATCCCCTTCCTGCTGTACCTGCCCATCCACCAGGGCCACCACAACAAGCTGACCTACGGCACGTCCGAGGACGGCGAGTACGACCAGTTCAAGGGCCGGGCCGGCGCGGCCGCCGCCAAGCTGTTTGCGCTGAACCTGGCGCTGCCGCTGGCGCTGTGGGTGCGTTTCGCGATCCTGACGCCGCTGGCCGTGGTGCTGCCGGCCATCCGCGAGAAGATGATTCCGGAGTTCGTCCACATGGCGCTGCGCATGCCCTTCCGGGCCCCGGCCATCAAGGAGAGCGCGCGTGCCGAGGCGCTGCGCGTGGAGTGGTGGTGCTTTGCCTGGGCCTGGGCGCTGGTGGCGCTGGCGGCCTGGCTGGGCTGGCAGTGGCTGGCCGCCTGGGCGGTGCTGGTGGTGCTGATCGCGACGCTGAACACCATCCGCGCGATGGGCGGCACGCACCTGTATGTCGAGGAGCCTGAAGGCCGCGACGCGCGCGGCCAGCTGCTGGACTCGCTGAACGTGGATTCCAGCAGCCCCCTGACGCTGCTGCTGTGCCCGGTGGGGCTGCGCTATCACGCGCTGCACCACATCGCGCCCTACCTGCCCTACCACGCGATGCCGACCGCGCATCGCCGGCTGATGACGCAGCTGCCCGCAGGCTCCGAGTATCACCAGGTGACGGTGGGCTCCATTGCCGAAGGCATTGCCCGGCTGCGCCAGGCCACGAGCGCCTGACCGCGCCGGGCCGGCGTCTTCAAAAGGGCGTCGTAGAGCACTGCCGCGTTGCCGCGGTGCCCACCTCAGTCGGCCAGCAGGCTGCGCAGCATCCAGGCAGTCTGCTCATGGACGGTCAGCCGCTGGGTCAGCAAGTCGGCGCTGGGCTCGTCGCCGGCCTTGTCGACCAGGGGGAAGATCGAACGCGCCGTGCGCGCCACCGCCTCGTGGCCCTGCATCAGCAGCTCCACCATCTTCATCGCCTTGGGCGGCTCGCTCGGCGCGTCGGGCAGGCCGCTGAGCTTGGCGAACTGCGCGTAGCTGCCCGGCGCCGCATGGCCCAGCGAGCGGATGCGCTCGGCGATCGGGTCCACCGCGTTCCACAGCTCGGTGTACTGCGTCATGAACATCGCGTGCAGGCTGTTGAACATCGGGCCGGTGACGTTCCAGTGAAAGTTGTGCGTGGTCAGGTAGAGCGTGTAGGTCTCGGCCAGCAGCTTGGACAGGCCGGCCGCGATCGCGGCGCGGTCCCTGTCGCTGATGCCGATGCTGACGGTGGGGGATGCGGTCTTCTTGGCCATGACGGACTCCGGGTGGGGATGCCGGCAAGCCTAACTGATGCGGCCCGGGTGTTGCCAGGTCAAAAAACAAGGCCCGCCGACGCGATGCGCTGGCGGGCTGGCGTGGGGCGGCTGCCGACGCTCAGTCAGCGCGGCGGCGGCGCTTCATGAAGCCCAGCACGCCCAGGCCCAGGGCCAGCATGCCCCAGGTCTCGGGCTCCGGCACGGCGACGGCCACGCCCTCCATCGCGTAGATGTCGGCCGAGCTGACGACATAGCCCTTGTTGGTCAGCGCATCGACGCTGGTGTTCCAGCCCAGCGCGTCGAAGGCGGCAATGTCGTTGCGGGTGACGTTCTCGGTGTAGCAGGGCGAGGAGGTCGGGTCCATGATGCCGACCTGGCGGCTGCTCTGGAAGCAGCCCGGCGCGTCCGGGTCGATGAAGCCAATGTTGTCCTTCCAGTGCGAGGCCTGGGCGCCGTCGCCGGAGTAGGCGCCGGTGGAGAAGGTGGCCAGGCTCTGGAAGGCCTCGTCGCCCAGACCGAACACGGTCTTGCCGTCGATGGAGAAGTAGGCGTCGCGGTTGGCCGACCACTGCAGGATGGCCTTGCCATCGGCACCGACGCTGTTGCCGTAGCGGAACAAGTCCAGCGTGCTGCCGATGGCGAAATCGGCAATGTCGGCGCTGCCGAAGACGCCAGCCTCGAACGGCGCGGCCAGCGGGCCGCTGCCGTGCATGATGATGTCAAAGGTGTCCGTGCCGCTGACGAAGCCCAGCGCATGACCGAGCTCGTGCACGGCCACGGCGGTGAAGTCGTACTTGCCGGCGTCGATGCCGTTGGTGGGGTTGTAGTCGAACGCGAACTGGCTGCTGAACGTGATGCTGGCGTCGTATTTGTACAGCGGCGCCACCTGCCCGGTCAGGCCCAGTGCCTTGATGACGGACTGGTTCACGTCCAGGTAGTTGTTGATGACGGCGTTGCCGGTGCGCGTGGTGGTGGCGTCCTGCAGGCCGACCTTGTTGGCGACATCGAGGTAGTCGTTGGTGCGGATCGTCAGGCCGCCGCCGGCGTTCAGCCGGGACAGGTTGGCCACCGCGATGGCGTCCAGCGCCGTCGTGCCGGTGCTGGCCAGGCCCTGATAGACATCGGCGACCGAGACGAGGCTGGAGTAGCTGCGCGTGGAGCCCAGCACGCCCGCGTCCAGCGCGTTGAAGCCGATCTCGATGGTGACGGTGACGTCGTTGGTCAGCGTCTTGTTCCAGTAGTTTGCGGCCTTCTGGAAGGCCAGCAGCGCCTCGGCGCCGTTGGGCGACGTGCCGAAGCTGTTGGTCGGGTCGACCAGCACGATGTTGAGCGCGGCTGCGGGTGCGGCGCAGCTGATGGCCGCCGCGGCGGCCATTGCCTGCAGGAGACGGGTACGGCTCACGGACTACTCCCTGGGATGAGCAACAAAAAACGACGCTGCATAGGCAGCGCCGCGCGGGCCTTCCAGGATAAAACCGTGAGCAAGTGTGAAAAGCGTCGCACTCCCCCGAGGAGAAGGGCGGGTTTACCCCGAAACCCTTGGTTTGAATTTCAGGAGAGGCGCGTCACGCCCTCCAGCTCGCAGGCATAGATCGCGTTGCGCAGCGCCGCGATGGCCTCGTAGCGCGTGAAGCTGCGCCGCCAGGTCAGCACCACGCGGCGGCTGGGCACCGGGTCGCTGAAGGGCACGAACTTCAGGTGCGGCGACGGCTCGCTCGGCACCGACAGGCGTGGCACCACGGTCACGCCCATGCCCGAGGCCACCATGTGCTTGATGGTCTCCAGCGACGAGCCCTCGAAGCTGCGGCGTATGCCTTCGGCATCGCTGGAGAAGCGCGCGAACTCGGGGCAGACCTCCAGCACGTGGTCGCGAAAGCAGTGGCCGGTGCCCAGCAGCAGCATGGTCTCGCGCTTGAGCTCCTCGGCGGAGATGGTCTCGCGGCTGGCCAGCGGATGGGTGGCCGGCAGGGCCACGACGAAGGGTTCGTCGTACAGCGGCGCGGTGGCCAGGCCGGTATCCGGGAAGGGTTCGGCCATGATGGCGCAGTCCAGCTCGCCGGTGCGCAGCATCTCCAGCAGCTTGACCGTGAAGTTCTCCTGCAGCATCAGCGGCATCTGCGGGTGGCGCTCGATGGTGTGGCGCACCAGCTCCGGCAGCAGATAGGGGCCGATGGTGTAGATGATGCCCAGCCGCAGCGCGCCGGCCAGCGGGTCCTTGCCGCGCTTGGCGATCTCCTTGATCGCGCTGGCCTGGTCCAGCACCGACTGCGCCTGGCGCACGATGTCCTCGCCCAGTGGCGTGACCGACACTTCGCTGCCGCCGCGTTCGAAGATCTTGACGTCCAGCTCCTCCTCCAGCTTCTTGACGGCCACCGACAGCGTCGGCTGGGACACGAAGCAGGCCTCGGCGGCGCGGCCGAAGTGGCGCTCGCGGGCGACGGCGACGATGTAGCGCAACTCGGTGAGGGTCATGGCGGGACGCGGGCTTTGCGGCAAAGGACCGAACGCTACACTGCGGCCGCCCCACGAGGGCTCCAAGGGTTTTCACCGAGGTATCCCATGACAGATCGCAAGCCCGTGACCCTGCCGCGCCTGGCGCAGATGCATGCCGGCGGCGAGAAGATCGCCATGCTGACCTGCTACGACGCCGCCTTCGCCAGTCTGCTGGACGAGGCAGGCGTGGACGTCCTGCTGATCGGCGACTCGCTGGGCAACGTGCTGCAAGGCCGTGGCTCGACCGCAGCGGTCAGCCTGGATGACATGCTGTACCACACCACCTGCGTGCGCCGCGGCGTGAAGTGGGCCTTCGTCGTTGCCGACCTGCCGTTCGACAGCTACCACGTCAGCAAGGAAGAGGCCTGGAAGAGCGCCGCCGCGCTGGTCAAGGCCGGTGCCCACATGGTCAAGCTCGAAGGTGGCGGCTGGACGGCGGAGACCGTGCGCTTTCTGAGCGAGCGCGGCATCCCGGTCTGCGTGCACCTGGGCTTCACGCCGCAGACGGTCACTGCGCTGGGTGGCTTCCGGGTGCAGGGCCGCGACGAGGCCGCCGCTGCGCGCATCAAGCAGGAGTCGCAGCAGGCCGTGGAGGCCGGCGCCGCCATGCTGCTGTACGAGATGGTGCCGGCCAAGCTGGCTGCCGAGATCACCGCGGCGTCGCCCGTGCCCGTCATTGGCATTGGCGCCGGCGCGGGCACCTCCGGCCAGGTGCTGGTGCTGCATGACATGCTCAACATCACGCCGGGCCGCAAGCCGCGCTTCGTCAAGGATTTCATGGCGGGCAAGGACTCGGTGCTGGCCGCCATCCAGGGCTATGTGGCCGAGGTCAAGGCCGGGACCTTTCCGGTCAACGCCGTGCACGGGTTCTGACCATGCAAGTGATCCACAGCATTGCGGCGCTGCGCGAGGCGCTCGCCCCCCACCGCCAGCGCGGCTTCGTGCCGACCATGGGCAATCTGCATGACGGCCACCTGGCGCTGGTCAGGCAGGCGCGCGAGCTGGTCGGGCCGGCCGGCACGGTCGTCGCCAGCATTTTTGTGAACCGGCTGCAGTTCGCGCCGCACGAGGACTTCGACACCTACCCGCGCACGCTGACGCGTGACTGCGAGCTGCTGGCGGGTGTCGGCTGCGACATCGTCTTCGCGCCGTCCGAGCAGGAGCTCTACCCCGAGCCGCAGGGCTACAGGGTTGCACCGCCAGCCGAGCTGGCCGACATCCTGGAAGGCCATTTCCGCCCCGGCTTCTTCACCGGCGTCTGCACCGTCGTGCACAAGCTGTTCAACATCGTTCAGCCCACGCTGGCGGTGTTCGGCAAGAAGGACTACCAGCAGCTCATGGTCATCCGCCGCATGACGGCGCAGATGGCCTTGCCCATCGCCATCCATGGCGGCGAGACCTGCCGCAGCCCCGAGGGATTGGCGCTGTCCTCGCGCAACGGCTATCTCAGCGACGCGGAGAAGATCGAGGCGCTGCGGCTGTCGCGCACGCTCAAGGCCTTGATCGCGCGCTGGCAGTCCGGCGAGCGCGACCTGGCCGCGCTGGAGGAGGCCGCGATGCAGTCGCTGCGCGACGCCGGCTGGGCACCCGACTATGTGACGCTGCGCCGCCAGCATGACCTCGGCGCGGCCGTTGACGGGCAGCCGCTCGTGGCGCTGGCCGCTGCGCGGCTGGGCACCACCCGTTTGATCGACAACATAGAACTCTGAACCTAGAAACGGCAATCGGGCAGGCCCGAAGCGCCGGCCCAGCTGCCTTGCCCGACAGGCTCCTAGGGTAACCAACTGCGACAGCGTGTCAGCGGCCCGGGCCGATGGCCCGTTGGGCGGGCATCGAGTCCTTTCGGGTGTTGCCATGCTGCGTCGCGTTGCCGTTTTGCTGTCCGTCCTGACCCTGAGCGCCTGTGGCGGCGGTGGCTATGTCGAGGTGGGCGGCGGCGCAGGCGGTAGCGGCACGCCCTATCCGCGGCCCAACCCCAATCCCAATCCGCCCACGCTGTCTTGCAGCGCGGCCGGGCTGGCCGCGTCGGCGGCCAGCCGCTGGGGCACGGTGTGCATGCTGACCAGCAGTGGCGAGATCGTCGTCGAGCTCTATGACAGCTACGCGCCGCAGACGGTTGCCAACTTCTACAAGTACGTCGCGGCGGGTTTCTACACCAATACCCTGATCCACCGCGTGGACCGCGACTTTGTCGTGCAAGGCGGCGGTTACCGCAGCGGCATGGTCGAGACGGCGCCGCTGTACGCGCCCATCCCGCTGGAGAGCAACAACAACCTCTCCAATCTACGCGGCACCATCGCCATGGCGCGGCGCAGCGAGCCGAACTCCGCCACCAGCCAGTTCTTCTTCAACGTGGTGGATAACACGGGCCTGGACTACCAGAGCGCTGCCAACCCCGGCTATGCCGTGTTCGGCCGCATCATCTCGGGACTCAACACGCTGGACGCGATCAACGTCGTGCCGGTCTACCGCTACAGCTCGACGGACCTGCGGCCTCAGACCGAGGTGCTGGTCTACTGGGTGCAGCGCCTGAAGTAGCGTCATCGCCGGCTGCCGCCGATCGGGCGGTCGCGTGTGTGGCCGTTCGTCATCCGGTCTCGGGCTGCACGCCGGAACGCTGGCAACATGGGCGCCTTCGCAACTTTGTTGGAGACATGCATGACCACTCGCAAGCGTTCCCTGATGGGCCTGTTTGGGGTCGCGGTGGCCATGGCCAGCGCCTTGTACGCCGGCCGCAGCGAGGCGGCGCCTTCCCACTTCCGCGACCTGCAGGTCGAGGTGGTGGGTGAGGGCCGCCCGGTGCTGATGATTCCCGGTCTGAACAGCGCGGCCAGCACTTGGACCGAAACCTGTGCCGCACTGCAGCCCGGCGTGCAGTGCCATATCGTGCAGCTCCCCGGCTTTGCCGGTGCGCCCGCGGTCAAAACCGAGCACTTCATGACCGCCATGCGCGACCGCCTGCTGGCCTATCTGGACGACCGCAAGCTGGACAAGCCCGTCGTCATGGGGCATAGCCTGGGCGGTGTGCTGGCGCTGCACATGGCCGCCGAGAAGCCTGGCCGCGTCGAGCGGCTGGTTATCGTGGACTCGCTGCCCTTCCTGGCCGGCCTGCGCGGCATGACGGCCGAACAGGCCAAGGGCATGGCCGCCGGCATGCGCCAGCAGATGCAGAACGCGACCCAGGCGCAGTGGGAAGCCGGTGCGCGTCAGGGGGCGATGGGCATGAGCCGCAACCCCGCCAACGGCGAGCGCGTCGTGGCCTGGAGCATCGCGAGCGACCGCGCGACCTCGGCCCAGGCCACGTCTGAGCTGTGGGGCGAGGACCTGCGCCCGCTGCTGCCCAAGATCACCGCGCCCACGCTGGTGCTGGGGGCCTGGGCCGCCTTCGAGCCCATGGGCTCCACCTTGGAGGGCACCCGGAAGATCTTCGAGACCCAGTACGCCGGCCTGAACGGCGTGCAGGTGCGCATGAGCCAGCGCGGCTACCACTTCCTGATGTGGGACGACGCCGACTGGCTGGTGGGCGAGGTC
>JBKBOJ010000087.1:0-11337 GCA_046294815.1 Roseateles sp.
CTGTTCGGTGCTGGCGTGCGTGATCTCACCCATGATGTCCGTCATCCGTTGCACGCTCGCCACCACGCCCTGCATGGTGTTGCCGGCCTGATCGACCAGCTGGCTGTCCTGGGCCACCTTCTCTACCGAGTCGCTGATCAGGCGCTTGATCTCCTTGGCCGCCTCGGCGCTGCGCTGCGCCAGCGAGCGCACCTCGCCCGCGACCACCGCGAAGCCGCGCCCCTGCTCACCCGCCCTGGCCGCCTCCACCGCCGCGTTCAGCGCCAGGATGTTGGTCTGGAAGGCGATGCCGTCGATGACGCTGATGATGTCGACGATCTTCTTGGACGAGGCGTCGATGCTGCCCATGGTCGCCACCACGCGGGCCACCACCTCGCCGCCCTCGGCCGCCACGCTGGACGCCGCCTGGGCCAGCTGATTGGCCTGCTGGGCATTCTGGGCGTTCTGCTGCACCGCATCGGTCAGCGCCTTCATGGCCGACAGCGTCTGCTCCAGCGACGCGGCCTGCGCCTCGGTGCGCACCGACAGGTCCAGGTTGCCGCTGGCGATCTCGCTGGACGCCGACGCGATGGACTCGGTGCCCTCGCGCACGCGGCCCACGATGCCCTTCAGGCTCTCGTTCATCTCCGACAGCGCCTGCAGCAGCTCGCCGGTCTCGTCCCGGGCGCGCGCCTCGATCTGGCTGGTCAGGTTGCCCGAGGCGAACTGGCGGGCGACGCTCACCGCGCCCCGCAGCGGCACGACGATGCCACGCGTGATGAGCACGCCGGTCAGCACGCTGGCCACGATGGCGGCCGCGGCCAGCGCCAGCAGCATCAACGCCGTCTTGCGCGCCAGCGCGTCGGACTGGCGGCCCGCATCCTCCATGGCCGCATGGCGGATCTGCACCAGCTGGTCCAGCGCCGCCATGTACCCGGCCTGGGCCGCGCGCACGGAGAACTGGTATTTCAGCGGCGCCCCTCGGTATCGCCCGACATCACCGTCTTGACGAAGCCCGCCTGCGCCGGCACGAACTTGGCCTTGGCCTCCTTGACCAGCTTGAGCTGCTCCTGGCTGGCGGCATCGAGCAGCAGCGGCTCCAGCGCCGCCATGGTCTGCTCGTGCGCCGCCATCAGGCTGGCGACGCTGTCCAGCTCCTTCTTGATCTGCTCCTCGCCGGTCATGATCAACGTCGTCATCAGGCCGCGCGACACGTCGCCCAGCTCCGCCTTGGCACGATTGGCCAGCGCCACCGCCTTGTAGTCGCCGCTGACCAGCTGGCCCACCTCGGCATTCAGGGACCGCACACCGGCATAGCCCAGTCCAGCCACGCCCACCAGACAGGCGGTGACGACCGTGAAACCCGCAGCGAGCCGCTGCCCGATGCGCAGGCGAGACAGGAAGTTCATGAAGCAGCCTTGGAATGGATGTTCGATGGCAAACGCGAGCGATCCCCGTCCGGCGGGGCGATGCCACGGATAAGAACGGCTGAAATTTCAGCAGAAACGCAGCAGCTCGCCCCGTGCGAGTGGCGTCACGCCGGCAGCCGGCGTGACTTGTGTGATAGAGCATCACAAGCTGCCCGCCGGGAGCGCCGCCAGCGACCCATGGCCGATGCTGCCGGCCCGACGCCTGCACCGCGCCCCTCTTGAATCGACTTCATGCGTCCCTATAATTCTTCGCTGTTAGCACTCAGCGCATGCGAGTGCTAACGATGCCGGATCGGATCTTCGATCCCTTCTTTTTCGGCGAGCCGCGACCCTTGAGCCCGCGGCCGCTTTGGTACCAACTCTCAAGGAGATCCCATGAAGCTGCGCCCCCTGCACGATCGCGTGATCGTTCGTCGTCTGGAGCAAGAGACCAAGACTGCCTCGGGCATCGTCATCCCCGACAACGCCGCCGAGAAGCCTGACCAGGGTGAAGTTCTGGCCGTCGGCCCGGGCAAGCGCAACGACAAAGGCGATTTCGTGGCACTGAACGTCACCGTCGGCGATCGCGTGCTGTTCGGCAAGTACTCGGGCCAGACCGTCAAGGTCGACGGCGAGGAACTGCTGGTCATGCGCGAGGAAGACCTGTTTGCCGTTGTGCAAAAGAGCTGAGCGTCGAGAAATTCGACTCTGACCCCAATTTAAGAATCCGGAGAATCAAATGGCAGCAAAAGACGTGATCTTTGGCGGCGACGCCCGTGCCCGCATGGTGGAAGGCGTCAACATCCTGGCCAACGCGGTCAAGGTGACCCTGGGCCCCAAGGGCCGCAACGTGGTGCTGGAGCGCTCCTTTGGTGCCCCCACCGTCACCAAGGACGGTGTCTCGGTCGCCAAGGAGATCGAGCTCAAGGACAAGCTCCAGAACATGGGCGCCCAGATGGTCAAGGAAGTCGCTTCCAAGACCAGCGACAACGCCGGTGACGGCACCACCACGGCCACCGTGCTGGCCCAGGCCATCGTGCGCGAAGGCATGAAGTACGTGGCCGCCGGCATGAACCCGATGGACCTCAAGCGCGGCATCGACAAGGCCGTCGCCGCCCTGGTCGAGCAGCTGAAGAAGGCCTCCAAGGCCACCACGACCTCCAAGGAAATCGCCCAGGTCGGCACCATCTCGGCCAACAGCGATGCCGACGTCGGCCAGATCATCGCCGACGCGATGGACAAGGTCGGCAAGGAAGGCGTCATCACCGTCGAAGACGGCAAGAGCCTGAACAACGAGCTGGAAGTCGTCGAAGGCATGCAGTTCGACCGCGGCTACCTGTCGCCCTACTTCATCAACAACCCTGAGAAGCAGGCCGCCATCCTGGAGAACCCGTTTGTGCTGCTCTTCGACAAGAAGATCAGCAACATCCGCGACCTGCTGCCCACGCTGGAAGCCGTCGCCAAGGCTGGCCGTCCGCTGCTGATCATTGCCGAGGAAGTCGAGGGCGAAGCCCTGGCGACCCTGGTGGTCAACACCATCCGCGGCATCCTGAAGGTCGTCGCCGTCAAGGCTCCGGGCTTCGGCGATCGCCGCAAGGCCATGCTGGAAGACATCGCCATCCTGACCGGCGGCAAGGTGATCTCCGAGGAAGTGGGCCTGTCGCTGGAGAAGGTCACGCTGGCTGATCTGGGCCAGGCCAAGCGCGTCGAAGTGGCGAAGGAAAACACCACCATCATCGACGGCGCCGGCGCCGCTGCGGACATCGAAGCCCGCGTCAAGCAGATCCGCGTCCAGATCGAGGAAGCCACCAGCGACTACGACCGCGAGAAGCTGCAAGAGCGCGTGGCCAAGCTGGCCGGCGGCGTGGCCGTCATCAAGGTCGGTGCCGCCACCGAGGTCGAGATGAAGGAGAAGAAGGCCCGCGTGGAAGACGCCCTGCACGCCACCCGCGCTGCCGTGGAAGAAGGCATCGTCGCCGGTGGTGGCGTGGCCCTGCTGCGCGCCAAGCAAGCCGCTGGCGCCATCAAGGGTGACAACCCCGACCAGGACGCCGGCATCAAGCTGGTCCTGAAGGCCATCGAAGCCCCGCTGCGCGAGATCGTGGCCAACGCCGGTGGCGAGCCCTCCGTCGTGATCAACAAGGTGCTGGAAGGCAAGGGCAACTTCGGTTTCAATGCCGCCAACGACACCTATGGCGACATGATCGAGATGGGCATCCTGGATCCGACCAAGGTGACCCGCACCGCGCTGCAGAACGCTGCCTCGGTGGCCTCGCTGATGCTGACGACCGAGTGCATGGTCGCCGAAGCCCCGAAGGACGAAGCTCCGGCCGGCGGCGCGGGCGGCATGGGCGGCATGGGTGGCATGGGCGGCATGGACATGTAAGTCCACGCCAGCGACCGACCCGTCGCTGATGAAAGCACGAAGGGGCTGCGCGAGCAGCCCCTTTTTTTGCGCCGCGCCGCGGCAGATCCAGCGTGATGCGACGCGGTCGCGGGCCGCGCGGCCATTGCGGAACCTGCGCGGCGGCCAGCGGCAGATCAGGCAGCAGCACCACCCCGACCGCCCACAGCGGTGCCTGCGCCAGCGCCGCGCCTCTCGCCCCGCCGGACACCACTGCGACAGCGGCGCCGTCGCGACGGATCGAAAAAAGCGTGAATAGGTCGTGAAGTCGCTGAGCAGCCATTGGGATCAGGGGTGTGCCAAGAGGCACCGCGGCCGCAACGCGTGGGACGGACGCTCAATAATTCCGCCGTTGCCGTCACGCCACCGTCCGCCTTGCACCCTCACACCCTCATCGACCATGCGCTGACCGAAGCCGGCCCGCTGGCGCGCGAGTTGCTGAACGTCGTGCAGGACGAACTTGACGCCCAGCCCCAACACTTCCCGCTGCGTGAGGCCTGGCGCAAGGTACGGACGCGCTTCGCGACCGACTTCGAGGCCAAGCTGATCGAGCTGCTGCAGGCCGGCCGCCGCGGCGAGGATCCGCTGCACCGCCCGAAGCCGCCCCTGGGCGGTCTGGACGGGCTCAGCCTGGTCGACGAGCACCAGGCGCTGCAGGACGTGGCCATCGCCCACGTCGCCCGGACCGCCGAGGACATGAGCCGCGCGGAGTTGCACCAGATCGGCAACTTCTTCGCCGCGCTGCGCGGCATCGCCCGCGCACGCGAGCGCGATAACCCACTGCGCCCGGCGCTTTACGCCCACGCGCTGCACCATGCGCTGGCGGCCAGCCCGCTGGCGCCGCAGGCGCAGTACGAGTTGATGCGCGTGGCCGCCGCGCCGCTCGCCAAGGCCTTGCACCGGCTCTACGTCCAAGCCTGCGCGCAGTTGCACGCGGCGGCCATCGGCGACCTGGTGGCCTCGCACGGCCACACCCAGACCGACCCGCTGGCCCACCAGCGCCTCGCTGCCGCGCGCGGCATCGGCACGCGACCCAGCGCGCATGGCACGCTGGACGGGCTGTCGCAGCGCGTCGATGCACTGAACTCCCGGCCCCAGGGCCTGGGCGCGGGTGCCGCACGCGACCCCAGCGCGCCGGCGCCCTTCGTGCGTCCAACCGGACCCGACATGCTCAGCCGGCTCTACGACCAGATCCTCGCGGACCCCCGACTGCTGCCGCCGCTGAAGGCGCTGCTGGCCCGGCTGCAGATCGCCGTCGTGCGCCTGGCGCGCGCCGACACCTCGCTGCTGCGCAACCAGGAGCATCCCGCCTGGGCACTGTTGAACCGCGTGGCCGCCCACGGCATGGCCTTCGAGCGCGCCGACGATGAGCGGCTGCTGGACTTCCTGCGCTTCATGGAGGCCGAAGCCCAGTTGCTGGTCGACACGCCCACGCCCACGGCGGCACTGTTCCAGCAGGCGCTGGCCCGCGTGGACGCCCGCATCGACCAGCAAGCGCGGCGCAGCAGCGAGGGCAGCGCCGTCGCCCTCGCGGCGCTGGAGCGTGAGCAGCTTCGCAAGGACTGGCGCGCCCTCGTGCGCGACCAGATCGACCAACAGCTCCGCGACGCGCCGCTGGGGCCGCGCATGCTGCGCTTCCTGCAGACGGCCTGGGTGGACGTCATCGTGACGGCCATGGTGCGCCATGGCCGTGACTCCATCGAGGCGCAGACAGCCATCGAGGTCATCGACGCGGTGCTGGACAGCCTCATCACACCGCGCGACATCGTCGACCGCGAAGCCCTGCGCATGCGCCTGCCGGTGCTGATCGAGCGGATCAACACCGGCTGCGACAGCATCGAGCTGCCGCTGTCCAAGCGCGAGCCGGCCCTGCACGAACTGATGGGCCAGCATGCCCGGCTGCTGCGCGGCCTGCCGGCGCTGGACCCCGCCGAGCGCCGCGCCGCGCCGCCGCCGTCCGCGCGCAGCACCGCCGACGCGCCCGCCACGGCCGACGAGATCGTGCGCAAGCTCATGGAGGAGCGCGACTCGCAGGTGCCCTCGCAATGGCTGCGCACCGAGGTCGACCGGGGCGAGCTGCCCACCGTGCCGGTGCAGCTCTACAACGAGAACGAGTCGCCCGACGCGCGCGCCGCGCTGCAGCGCTGGATAGACGGGCTGCAGATCGGCCGCTGGTTCCACCTCTTCATCCAGGGCGACTGGCATACCGCCCAGATCGCCTGGATTAGCGAGGGCCGGCAGTTCGTACTGTTCGTGGGCCGCGAGGCCGACGAGCGCCTGCCGCTGACACGCCGCGCGCTGGAGGCCTTGCTGGCCAACGGCCTGATCACCGCGCTGGACGACGACAGCATCGTCCAGCGCGCCGTCGACACGCTCATGAGCGACCTAGACGGCGGCTGACGCCTCGGTTGGTGCCGCGGCGCCACCGTGCGTCCACTCGTGCAGCGCCAGCGCCACATCTCCCACGCCGGTCTTCTTCAGTGCCGAGAACAGCGTCACCGACACATCGGAGTTCTCGGTCGTCATGCCGCCCAGGAACTCGCCGGTCGCGCGCAGCGCCGCATCGGCCTCCTTGCGGTTGAGCTTGTCGGCCTTGGTCAGCAGCACCAGCAGCCGGATCTCGCCGGTGCTCACCCGGGCGGCGACGAACTCCAGCAACTGCTTGTCGAGATCGGTCAGCCCCAGCCGGGAGTCGACCATCAGCACGACGCCCGACAGGCTGCGACGCACGGCCAGGTAGTCGGCCATCACCTTCTGCCAGCGCAGCTTGGCGGACTTGTTGACCGCCGCATAGCCATAGCCCGGCAGGTCAGCAAACAAGGCATCGGGCGCGTCCTTCGGTCCCAACTCAAACAGGTTGATGTGCTGGGTGCGCCCCGGCGTCTTGGACGCAAAAGCCAGGCGCTTTTGCTGCGCCAGCGTGTTGATGGCGGTCGACTTGCCCGCGTTGGAACGGCCCACGAAGGCAATCTCGGGCAGTTCGGTGGCGGGCAGGTGGGCGAGTTGGCTGGCAGTCGTCAGGAAGCGCGCGGTGTGCGTCCAGGCCAGGGCGAGCTTCTCGGTGACGGGCTCGGCCGACGGGGCCTCAGGGATTTCGTTGGTCATGGGCTGCTCGGACGCTTAGATTCGGCATTGTAAAATTCGACGGTTGCGCCCAACGAAACCCCTCAATCCATGAAGACTGTCGCCCTCCTCCTGTCGAGTCTGATGCTGGCCGCCTCGGCTCATGCGAACGAGCCCGCCGCAGCACCGGCCAAGCCGGATCTCGCCAAGGGTGGGGCCATCGCCGCACAGGTCTGCGCGGCCTGCCACACGGCCGATGGCTCGCGCGGCTCGCCGGCCAACCCCATCCTGGCCGGCCAGCATCCCGAATACCTGGCCAAGCAGTTGCACGAGTTCAAGAGCGGCAAGCGCAAGAACGCCATCATGCAAGGCATGGCCGCACCGCTGTCCGAAGAAGACATCCGCAACGTTGCCGCCTTCTACGCCAGCAAGACCGCCAAGCCCGGCTTTGCCAAGAACAAGGACACGGTGGCGCTGGGCGAGAAGATCTACCGTGGCGGCATTGCCGACCGCAGCGTCCCGGCCTGCGCCGGCTGCCACGGTCCCAACGGCGCCGGTATCCCGGCGCAGTATCCGCGCCTGAGCGGCCAGCATGCCGACTATGTGGAAGCCCAGATGGTGGCCTTCCGCGGCGGCGCCCGCGGCAATTCGGCGCAGATGACCGCCATCGCCGCCAAGATGAACGACAAGGAGATCAAGGCCGTCTCCGACTATGTCGCCGGCCTGCGCTGAAATCTCTGCAAGCCTCTGAAGCAAGGCCGGTGACCCCCACCGGCCTTTTTTCTTGACGCCCCGATGTCCGCCTCCGCCCCTCGCCCCTCCATCGCCCGCGAACTGCTGGACCTGCTCGCGTCCATGCGCTTTGCGATCGCGCTGCTGAGCATCATCTGCATCGCGTCGGTCATCGGCACGGTGCTGCGCCAGAGCGAGCCCATGGGCAACTACGTGAACCAGTTCGGGCCGTTCTGGGCCGAGCTGTTCGACCGCGTCGGGCTGTACACGGTCTACAGCGCGCCGTGGTTCCTGCTCATCCTGGCGTTCCTGGTGGTCTCCACCAGCCTCTGCATCGCGCGCAACACACCCAAGATCATTGCGGACCTGAAGAGCTACAAGGAAGGCGTGCGGGAGCAGTCGCTGCAGGCGCACCGCCACAAGGCCGCGGGCGCGCTGGCGGCCGACCCGCAGGCCGCGCTGACCGCCATCGGCGGCACGCTGACGGCGCTGGGCTGGCGCGCCCGTGTGCAGCAGCGCGACAACGGCATCATGATCGCGGCGCGCCGCGGCGCGGCCAACAAGCTCGGCTACATCGCCGCACACTCAGCCATCGTGCTCATCCTGATCGGTGGCGTGCTGGACGGCAACGCCATGGTGCGTCTGTCCATGTGGCTGCAGGGCAAGCAGCTCTACACCGGCTCAGGCTTCATCGCCGACATCAAGCCCGAGCACCGGCTCAGCGCCGCGACCCCCAGCTTCCGCGGCAACCTGTCGGTCGCCGAGGGTCAGCGTCAGGGCATCGCGGTGCTGCGCCTGCCCAGTGGCGTCGTGCTGCAGGACCTGCCCTTCGACGTCGAGCTGAAGAAGTTCAGCGTCGACTACTACCCCACTGGCATGCCCAAGAGCTTTGCCAGCGACATCGTCATCCACGACGGCGCGACGACCCGCGAGGCCGTCGTCAAGGTCAACGAGCCGGTCATCCACAAGGGACTGGCCATCTACCAGAGCAGCTTCGAGGACGGCGGCAGCCGGCTCGCGCTGACCGCGCTGCCGCTGGACGGCGGTGCACCGCGCGCCTTCGAGGGCCGCATCGGCACACGGCTGCCCTTCGGCGAGCAGACGCTGGAGCTGGAGGGCCTGCGCGTCATCAACGTCGAGAACATGGGCGGCAACGATGCCTCCGGCGCCGACGTGCGCAAGGTAGACCTGCGCGCGGCGCTGTCCAAGCACCTGGGCAGCGGCGCCAAGGGCGACGGTGCCAAGACGCTGCAGAACGTGGGCCCGTCGTTCAGCTACAAGCTGCGCGACGCCGCCGGCCAGGCGCGCGAGTTCAACAACTACATGCTGCCGGTGGAGCTGGACGGCCACCGGGTCTTCCTGGCCGGCGTGCGCGAGACGCCGGCCGAGAACTTCCGCTACCTGCGCATGCCCGCCGACGAGAACGGCAGCCTGGACGGCTGGCTGCGCCTGCGCGCCGCGCTGCGCGACGCTGCGCTGCGCGAGGCCGCCGCGCGCGCCTATGCCCGGGCTGCCACGCCCTCGGCCCAGCCGCAGATGCAGGACCAGCTGTTCAGGACCGCGCAGCGCGCACTGGCCCTGTTCTCGGGCGCCACGGCCCGGCCTGGAGACGAGCTCAAGGGCGGCCTGCCGGCGCTGTCGCAGTTCATCGAGCGCGACGTGCCCGAGAACGAGCGCCAGCGCGTGTCCGAGGTGCTGCTGCGCATCCTGAACGGCAGCCTGTTCGAGCTGCACCAGCTGGCGCGCGAGCGCGCGGGGCTCAAGCCCGCGCCCGCCGACGCCGACACGCAGGCCTTCATGACGCAAGCCGTGCTGTCGCTGTCGGACAGCCTGTACTACCCGGCGAGCGTGCTGCTGCGGCTGGACACCTTCGAGCAGGTGCAGGCCAGCGTGTTCCAGGTCGCGCGAGCCCCTGGGCAGAAGCTGGTCTATCTGGGCGCCATCCTGCTCATCGTGGGCGTTTTTGCGATGCTCTACATCAAGGAGCGTCGGCTGTGGGTGTGGATCGCACCAGCGGCCGACGCGGCGGGCTCGCAGCTGCGCATGGCCATGTCCAGCACGCGCGAGTCGCCCGACAACGCCACCCTCTTCGCCCAGCTTCAACAGGCCATACTGCCGGCTGCCGCGCCCAAGGAGCCCTCATGAACACCACCACCTTCGATCTGGCACCCCGCCACTCGATGCAGCGCCGCAGCGCGCTGGACTGGCTCTTCGCGCTGCTGGTGCTGGCCGGCGGCGGCTATGCCTTGCACCGCTACCGGGCGTCCATGGACGTCTACGAGCAGGCCATCCTGGGCTGCTCGCTGCCGGCGCTGATCGCACTGGGCTGGTTCTGGAAGCCGCTGCGCTGGCTCAGCCTGGCCACTGGTGCTGCGGCGTTGACGGCCATCGCGCTGTACGCCCGCCAAACCGATGACTTCGGCGCCGACCTGGCTGCGGGCGAGCAGGTCTTCTTGCTGAAGTACATGCTGTCCAGCCAGAGCGCCATCCTGTGGATGTGCCTGCTGTTCTTCATGAGCACGCTGTTCTACTGGGGCGGCTTCTTCAGCGGCGCCGGCCGCCGCAGCGTGGCCGAGGCGGCCGGCTCCAAGCTGGCCTGGGGCGGCGTGTTCATGGCGCTGGTGGGCACGCTGGTGCGCTGGTACGAGAGCCACCAAATCGCGCCCGACATCGGCCACATCCCGGTCAGCAACCTCTACGAAGTCTTCGTGCTGTTCTGCTGGATGACCACGCTGTTCCACTTGTACTACGAGGAGCGCTTCGCGACGAAGTCGCTGGGTGCCTACGTGATGCTGGTCGTCAGCGCGGCGGTGGGCTTCCTGCTCTGGTACACGGTCGCGCGCGGCGCGCACGAGATCCAGCCGCTGGTGCCGGCGCTGCAAAGCTGGTGGATGAAGATCCACGTGCCAGCCAACTTCGTCGGCTACGGCAGCTTTGCACTGGCGGCCATGGTGGCGCTGGCCTATCTGCTGAAGACGGCCACCACGCGCAGCCTGCTGATGGGCCTGGTGGGTGTGCCCGCGGCCGTCATCGCCCTCATCGCGGCCGTGCGGCTGGGCGCGAACGTGACGCCAGAGACCCTCGCCGGCCTGGACGCCTGGATGCGCAAGATCGCCGCCGTGACGGTGTTTCTGGGCGTCTGCGTGGCACTGCGCCGGCCGCTGAGCGCCCGCCTGCCGGAACTGCCGCAGCTGGATGACCTGATGTACAAGGCCATTGCGCTGGGCTTTGCGTTCTTCACCATCGCCACCATCCTGGGCGCGTTCTGGGCCGCCGAGGCCTGGGGCGGCTACTGGAGCTGGGACCCCAAGGAGACCTGGGCGCTGATCGTCTGGCTGAATTACGCCGCCTGGCTGCACATGCGGCTGATGAAAGGCCTGCGCGGCGCCGTGTCGGCCTGGTGGGCGCTGGTGGGCCTGCTGGTGACGACCTTCGCCTTTCTGGGCGTCAACATGTTCCTGTCGGGGCTGCACAGCTACGGCGAGCTGTGACTCCTGAGACCTGCGGGCCGAACGCCGGGCCGCTCCCGAGCCGGCCCGCGCTGGCGATGTGCTTACGGGTCGGTGCCACAGGCGTCGCCGTCCCTTCGAGGAACTGGCCAAGGGACTCTAAGGAGCCTGTCGCGCTTTGGGTCGGGAACGCGCCTAGGAGCCTGTCGGGCTTTGGGTCGGGCGCGCGCCGGGGAGAGTTGCGGGGCGAGGCAAGGCGCCGACGAGGCGTGGGATGGATCCCCCACAACGAGTCGGCAAC
>JBKBOJ010000088.1:0-11108 GCA_046294815.1 Roseateles sp.
GGGTGCAGACCTGCAGCTTGGCGGCCGCCTCCGACGGCGTCAGCTCCGCTTCGGTCGCGCAGCGCATGCCCAGGCGCTCCAGCAGCGCGCGGTCCTTCTCGGCCTGCGGGTTGCTGGTGGTGAGCAGCTTGTCGCCGTAGAACATGGAGTTGGCGCCGGCGAGGAAACAGAGCGCCTGCATGGTCTCGGGCATCTCCTCGCGGCCGGCCGACAGGCGCACCATCGCACGCGGCATCGTGATGCGGGCCACCGCGATCGTGCGGACGAACTCGAGCGGGTCCAGCGGCGCGGTGCCGGCCAGCGGCGTGCCTTGCACCTGCACGAGGTTGTTGATGGGCACGCTCTCGGGGTAGGGGTCGAGGTTGGCGAGTTGCACCAGCAGGCCGGCGCGCTGGCGGCGCGTTTCACCCATGCCGACGATGCCGCCGGAGCAGACCTTCAGGCCCTGCTGGCGCACGCGCTCCAGCGTGTCCAGGCGGTCCTGATAGGTGCGCGTCGTGATGATTTGGCCGTAGAACTCGGGCGCGGTGTCGAGGTTGTGGTTGTAGTAGTCCAGCCCTGCGCTCTTGAGCTGCTCGGCCTGGCCGTCTTCCAGCATGCCGGCCGTCAGGCAGGTCTCCAGGCCCAGCGCCTTGACCTCGGAAATCATCTGGCCGATGGCCTCCAGGTGGCGGGGCTTGGGGCTGCGCCACGCGGCGCCCATGCAGAAGCGCGTCGCGCCATTGGCCTTGGCGGCGCGGGCGGCTTCGAGCACTTCTTCCAGCGGGATCAGCTTTTCGGCCTTCAGGCCGGTGTCGAAGTGGGCCGACTGCGGGCAGTACTTGCAGTCCTCCTCGCAGCCGCCGGTCTTGATGGACAGCAGCGTGGACAGCTGCACCGCATTGGCGTCGAAGTGCTCGCGGTGCACGGTTTGTGCGCGGAACAGCAGGTCGTTGAAGGGCAGCTCGAACAGCGCGGCCACCTCGTCCACGGTCCAGGGCTTGGCCTGGCGGCGGTCGGCGTCGGTGGTGGGGGTGAGGGTCTGGATCTGGTTCATGCGGAGATCAGTCGAGCAGGGCCGCAACGACGGCGGGGTTCAGGTGGGCCACCGCGGCAGCGGGGTCGGCCGGGGCGGGGAAGCGGGGCAGATGGCCCAGGCAAGGGGCCTGGAGCCCGGCCTGCAGAGCTTGCAGATTGTCGGTGACGTGGGGCTGACTGGCGTCCACGGTGTTGGCCATCCATGCTGCCAGCCGCAGGCCGCGGGCGCGTATCGCCTCGGCCGTCAGCAGCGCATGGTTGATGCAGCCCAGGCGCAGGCCCACGACGAGGATGACGGGCAGGCCCAGGTCCACGGCGAGGTCGGCGGTGTCCCACGTGTCGGTGAGGGGCACGCGGAAGCCGCCGACGCCTTCGACGAGGGCGATGTCGGCCTGGGCCGCCGTCGCACGGATGGCGATGAGCAAGGCATCGCGGTCGATGCTGCGGCCTTCGAGCTTGGCGGCGATGTGCGGTGCGCAGGGCTCGCGGAACTGCAGCGGGCCGACGTCGGCATCCCGCAGACCCAGGTTCTGCGCCGCCAGCAGCGTCGCCACGTCCTCGTTGACCCAGCGGCCGTCGACGAACGCCTGCCCGGCTGCGAGGGACTTGATCGGCGCGACATGCCGACCGCTCGCAGCGAGGGCGCGGGTCAAGGCGGCGGTGACGAAGGTCTTGCCGATCTCGGTGTCGGTGCCGGTGATGAAGAAACCCTTCATGCGGCCATCTCCTGGCTCGACGCCGCCTGCTCCAGCGCGGCCAGCAGCGCGTCCACATCCGCTGCCGTGTGCGTGCCACACAGCGTGATGCGCAGCCGTGCCGTGCCCGCCGCGACCGTGGGCGGGCGGATGCCGGGCACGCGCAGGCCGGCCGCTTCCAGCGCGGCCGCCAGCGCCATCACCTCGGCATTGCCACCGACGATCAGGGGCTGGATGGGCGTGGCGGCATCGGGCAGCCGCCAACCCAGGCGCGGGTGGCGGGCGATCAGCGCCAGCAGGCCGCCGCGCAGCTGTGCCTGGCGGGCGACGAGGTTGGCGCGCCGGGCGCTGCCCAGCGGGCCCTCGATGAGCGCCAAGCTGGTCAGCAGCGCATGCTCGATGGCCGGCGGCGACGCGGTGGAGAAGATGAAGTTGCGCGCCGACTGCAGCAGATATTCGACGATGGTGGCGTGCGCCGCGACGAAGGCGCCGGCCAGGCCTGCGGCCTTGCCCAGCGTGCCCACCAGGATGAGGCGTTCGCTCGTCAGCCCGAAATGCTCCAGCGAGCCGCGGCCGCGCTGACCCAGCACGCCGAAGCCGTGGGCGTCGTCCACGACCAGCCAGGCGTCGAACTCGTCCGCCAGCGCCAGCAGTTCTGGCAGCGGCGCGAGGTCGCCGTCCATGCTGAACACGGCGTCCGTCACGATGAGCCTGACCTTCGCCGTGCTGGCGGCCAGCAGCGCACGCAGGCCGGCCACGTCGGCATGGCCGTAGCGCGTGACCTTGGCCTTGGCCAACCGCGCCGCATCGATCAGCGATGCGTGGTTGAGCTGCTCCGAGAAGATCTCGGTGTGCTCGTCGCCCAGTGCGGTGACGACGGCGAGGTTGGCCATGTAGCCGGTGCAAAAGCCCAGGGCGCGCGCCGCGGGGATGTGGGGCGCGTACCAGCGCGCCAGCGTGTCGGTCACGGCCTCGTGCGCGGCGCTGTGGCCGCTGACCAGCGGCGACGCGCCGGAGCCGCCGCCCCAGCGGCGCGCGCCTTCGGCAAGCGCGTCGGCGATCGCCGGCTCGGCGGCCAGGCCCAGGTAGTCGTTCGAGCAGAACATCAGCAGCTCGCGGCCGTTGACGGTTTGGCGCGGCGCGGTGCCGGTGTCGGCGGTGCGGAGTTTGCGCGTCAGGCTTTGCGCCGAGATGGCGGCGAGCTTGGCGCTCAGGTGGTCAAGCAAGGACATCGTTCAGGGTCGCCGTCACGGCCGCAGCCAGGAAGGCCGCGGTCGCGTCGTCGATCAAATAAGGGGGCATCAGGTAGACGGTGTGGCCGATCGGTCGGATCAGCAGCTCGTGTGCGCGCGCTGCGAGGTGGAAGCGCTCGGCGAAGCGGGGTGGTGCTTCAGGCACATCGAAGGCCAGGATCATGCCGCGTTGGCGCAGATGGGCCACCCGGGAGCTCAGCGGCGCAAAGGCGCCTGCCAGGCGTTCGGCCTGAGCGCGGTTGTCGTCCAACTGACCGACGTCGAAGCGGTCCAGCACCGCGTTGGCGGCGGCACAGGCCAGCGGGTTGCCGGTGTAGCTGTGCGAATGCAGGAAGCCGCGTGTGACGTCCTCGCTCCAGAAGGCCTGGAACACATCGTCCGTCGTCAGCACCAGCGACAGCGCCATCGTGCCGCCAGTGATGCCCTTGCTCAGCAGCACGAAATCCGGCCA
The DNA here is from genome assembly GCA_046294815.1 of Roseateles sp. Lineage (GTDB taxonomy): Bacteria > Pseudomonadota > Gammaproteobacteria > Burkholderiales > Burkholderiaceae_C > Pelomonas. Next base: position 3,417 of record JBKBOJ010000088.1, read on the forward strand.
GTCGGCCTGCGTCTGTTCCCAGGCGAAGAAGCTGCCAGTGCGGCCGCAGCCCACCGCAATCTCGTCGGCGATCAGGTGCACGCCGAACTCGCGTGTCAGTGCCCGCAGGCCCTTCAGGTACCCGGGCGAGTGCATGACCATGCCCGCCGCACCCTGCACCAGCGGCTCGACGATGACGCAGGCGATGGTCGCGTGGCGCTCGGCCAGCAGCGTGCGCATCGCGGCCAGCGCCTCGGCCTCGTTGCCCAGGCGCGCGTCGGGCGACGCGACGATGTGGGCCCGCATCAACAGCGGGTCGTAGGCGTCGCGGAACACCTGCACGTCGGTCACGCTCAAGGCGCCCAGCGTCTCGCCGTGGTAGCTGTTCCTGAGGCACACGAACTCGCGCTTCTCCGGCTGGCCGCGGTTCTTCCAGCTGTGAAAGCTCTGCTTCAGCGCGATCTCCACTGCGCTGGCGCCGTCGCTGCCAAAGAAGGCGTGGCCCAGCGCGCCGCCGGTACGGGCAGATAGCCGCTCGGCCAGGCGCACGGCGGGCTCGTGCGTGCAGCCGGCCAGCATCACGTGGGGCAGGGTGTCGAGCTGGCGCTTGATGGCGTCGTGCAGCGGCTTGTCGCTGTGGCCAAACAGGTTGACCCACCAGGACGAGTTGGCGTCGAAGTAGCGGCGGCCATCGGTGTCGATCAGCCAGGGGCCCTCGCCGCGCGCGATGGGCAGCGGCGGCACGGCGTCCAGCCGGGCCATTTGCGTGCAGGGGTGCCAGACGGCCGCGCGGCTGCGCGCGGCCCAGTCGGAAGAGAGTGTCACAACCAGGGAACCGGGGTCTTGTTCAGAAAGCTCTGCACGCCGGCGCGCCCCTCGGCGCTGGCGCGGATGTCGGCGATGCGGCGGGCGGTGTCGTCGCGCAGCGCAGGGGTCAGGGGCGCATGGGCCACGTCCTTGACGAGCTGCTTGCAGGCGCGCACCGCCGCAGGGCCGTTGGCCGTGATTGTCGCCACCAGCGCGTCCACCCGCTCATCCAGGGTCTCGGGGAGCGCCAGCTCGTGCACCAGGCCTAGGCGGTGGGCCTCGGTGGCGCTGAAGCGCTCGGCCGTCACGAAGTAGCGCCGCGAGGCCTGTTCGCCTAAAGAGCGCACCACGTAGGGGCCGATGGTGGCGGGCAGCAGGCCCAGCTTGGCCTCGCTAAGGCAAAACCCGGCCGCTTCCACCGCCACCACGATGTCGCAGCAGGCCACCAGGCCCACACCACCGGCGTACACGTCGCCGTGCACGCGCGCGATCACCGGCACCGGGCAGCTGTAGATCGCCCACAGCATGTCGGCCAGCCGGGTGGCGTCCGCGTGGTTCTCGTCCCAGCTGTAGTTGGCAAAAGCCTGCATCCAGTTCAGGTCGGCGCCGGCGCAGAAGGCCTTTCCTGCAGCGGCCAGCACGATGGCGCGCAGTTCGGGGCGTGCGCCCAGCGAGGTGAAGGCCTCGGTCAGCTCGGCGATCAGGCCCTCGTTGAAGGCATTGCGCACCTCGGGGCGGTTCAGCGTGACGCGGGCGACGGGGCCGTCGAGCGCGATGTTCAGGGCGGTGCTCATGTCAATCCTTGATGTCAAAACCCTGGCGACGCAGGAAGTCGGCCACCACCGGCTGCCAGACCTGCGGGAAGCGGGTGAACAGCAGGTGGCCGTCGTCGCCGTGAGGCGGGAACTGCACGAACTCCACGGGCGCGCCGGCCTCGCGGTAGGCCTGGGCCCAGTCGCGCGGGTAACGGGCGCCGAAGTAGAGGTCGTTCTCGGTGTAGACCCACAGCGAGGGCAGGCGGGCGCTGCGGCCGTAGTCGGCGTAGACGCGCTCCAGGCGCTGCGGTGCGCAGGGGCGGCCGGGCTGGGTCTTGGGGTTGCCGCCGGCACCCCCGGCAAAGTTGATGGCCGCCACCACGCCGGGCGGGTTCTGCGCCGCCAGCGCCACCGTGGTGGCGCCGCCGAAGGACTGGCCAAGCAGCACCGTGCGATCGCTGCGCACGTCGGGCCGCTCCTTGAGCCAGGCCAGCAGGGTCAGGCCTTGCTGGGCGGCGGCGGCAAAGCCGGGCCCGTAGGTCTTGCGCTCGCAGCTGCCGCTGTCCTCCACGTCTTCGCCGCCGGTTTCGCCGTAACCGATGCGAGTGGGCAGGGCGACCAGGAAGCCGCGCTCGGCAAACCAGCGCGAGGCAGCCACGAAGCGCGCGCGGCCCAGCGCGGCGCGGCCCTCGGCATCGGGCGCGCGGCCGTGGTTGAGCAGCAGCACCGGGCGCGGCGCTGGCGTCGCATCGTCGTAGAACAACGTCACGCGGATGTTCTGCGCGAGCGTCTTGCCATAGGCGTCGCGCACCTGCACCGGCAACTCGGCCTGCTGTTCCACCAGCCGAGCCTGGGTCGGGCCGGCCAGCAGCGCCGCAGCCATCAGCCAGGCATATCTCAAGACGCGCTCCCAGCGGTCAGCGGCTTGCACATCAGCACCGATGCATAGGTCTTGCCGGCCCATTGCACGCTGCCCACCTCGCGGTAGCCGCGGCGCTGGTAGCGGGCGCGCAGCGCGGTGGCGGGCTCGGCCGTGTCCAGCGCGACCTGTGCAAAGCCCTGGGCCCGCGCCCAGGCCTCGGCCTGGTCCATCAGCCGCTGGCCCAGGCCCTGGGCGCGGCAATCGGGGTGGACCGCCAACTGCGACACGATGGCCGTGCCCGGCGTGGCGTAGAGCGGCGGCGTGGGGTCGCCGATGTCGTCCTCGCCCACGGCCTTGGGGCCGCGCACGGCGATGGTGCCCACCAGCCGGCCATCCGGCGCCACGGCGACAAAGCCCTGCGCGCTGGCCAGGCGCTCGCGGGTCACGTCCACGCTCTGGTGGGCGGCGGTGAAGTTCCAGCCCTGGGCGACCAGCGACGCGTAGGCCGCGTGCAGCAGTGCAGTCAGCTTGTCCAGGGAGTCGTGCGGGGCGAGCACGCGTATCTGCATGGCGCTTACATGCGGAACACGCCGAACTTGGTGTCCGGAATCGGCGCGTTCAGCGAGGCAGAGAGGCCCAGCGCCAGCACGCGGCGCGTGTCGGCCGGGTCGATGACGCCGTCGTCCCACAGCCGCGCCGAGGCGTAGTAGGGGTGGCCCTGGTCCTCGTACTGCTGGCGCAGCGGGGCCTTGAAGGCTTCTTCCTCCTCGGCGCTCCACTGGCCGCCCTTGGCCTCGATGGCGTCGCGGCGGATCGTTGACAGCACGCTGGCCGCCTGCTCGCCGCCCATCACCGAGATGCGCGCGTTGGGCCACATCCAGAGGAAGCGCGGCGAGTAGGCGCGGCCGCACATGCCGTAATTCCCGGCGCCAAAGCTGCCGCCGATGATGACGGTGAACTTCGGCACCGCGGCGCAGGCCACGGCGGTCACCATCTTGGCGCCGGCGCGGGCGATGCCCTCGTTCTCGTACTTGCGGCCCACCATGAAGCCGGTGATGTTCTGCAGGAACACCAGCGGGATCTTGCGCTGGCAGCACAGCTCGATGAAGTGCGCACCCTTGTTGGCACTCTCGGCGAACAGGATGCCGTTGTTGGCGACGATGCCCACCGGCATGCCCTCGATGTGGGCAAAGCCGCACACCAGCGTGGCGCCGTAGCGGGCCTTGAATTCGTCGAACTCGCTGCCATCGACGATGCGGGCGATGACCTCGCGCACGTCAAAGGGCTTGCGGGTGTCGGTGGGGATGACGCCGTGCAGCTCGGCGGGGTCATGGGCTGGCGGGCGGGGTGCCTGGACGAGCAGCGGGTTGGCCTTGGTCCAGTTCAGCCGCGCGACCGACTGGCGCGCCAGCGCCAGTGCGTGGGTGTCGTTGTGGGCCAGGTGGTCGGCCACGCCCGAGAGCCGCGTGTGCACGTCGCCGCCGCCCAGGTCCTCGGCGCTCACCACCTCGCCCGTGGCCGCCTTCACCAGCGGCGGGCCGCCGAGGAAGATGGTGCCCTGGTTCTTCACGATGATGGTCTCGTCACTCATCGCCGGCACATAGGCGCCGCCCGCCGTGCATGAGCCCATCACGACGGCGATCTGAGGAATGCCGGCTGCGCTGAGGTTGGCCTGGTTGAAGAAGATGCGGCCGAAGTGGTCGCGGTCGGGGAAGACCTCGTCCTGGTTGGGCAGGTTGGCGCCGCCGCTGTCCACCAGGTAGATGCAGGGCAGGCGGTTCTGCGCCGCGATCTCCTGCGCGCGCAGGTGCTTCTTGACCGTGATGGGGTAGTAGGTGCCGCCCTTGACGGTGGCGTCGTTGCACACGATGACGCATTCCACGCCGGACACCCGGCCGATGCCAGCGATGACGCCGCCGCCCGGCGCGGCGTTGTCATAGAGGTTCAGGCCGGCCAGCGGCGCGATCTCCAGAAAGGGCGTGCCCGGATCCAGCAGCAGCTCCACGCGGTCGCGCGGCAGCAGCTTGCCGCGCGCCACATGCTTGGCGCGTGCGGCCTCGCCGCCGCCCAGCGCGATCTGCGCGAGCTTTGCATTCAAGTCGTCGACGAGGCCGCGCATCGCATCGGCATTGGCCTTGAAGTCGGCCGAGCGTGGGTTGAGCTGGGTGGTCAGAACCGGCATGGTGTCTCCCGGCGAGCTTGCTTTAAGCAAGACTCAACTTGTTGAGTTGTCGGCCTCGTGAGCCGCGCGAGGCGCGCCAGAATAAGGCACTGCAGGTGGCGATGCAAGGTTGACTTGAGTATTACTCAAAACATGCGCAGAATGCGCCCCGATGACGACCGCTGCCGTCCCCCAGCGCCGCGCGCCGGCTGGCCCCAAGGCCGAGCAGCGCGTGCGCGACATCCTGCGCGCAGGCCGCGAGGTGTTCGCCGAGCGCGGCTACGAGCGTGCCACCACCACCGAGGTGGCGCAGCGCCTGGGCGTCTCCGAGGCCACGGTGTTCACCTACTTTCGCAGCAAGCGCGAGCTGTGCATGCGTGTCATCCAGGACTGGTACGACGAGATCATCGCCGCCATCGAGGCTGGCCTGCCGCGCGACCGGCCGGTGCGCCAGCAGCTGGAGTTCGTGGTGCTGACGCATCTGCGCCTCTTCCTCGTGCAGGGCACGGGCTTGTGCGCGCTGGTGCTGTCCGAGGGCCGCAAGGACGCCGGCCAGGAGTTTGGCGACGGCTTCGTCGAGCTACAGCGCCGCTACACCGCGCCGCTGATGGAGCTGCTGGCGCGCGGCCAGCAGGCCGGCGAGGTGCGGCAGGACGTGCCGCTGCGGCTGCTGCGCTCGCTGGTGTTCGGGCCCATGGAGCACATGCTGTGGGAGGTGGTCATCACAGGTCGTCAGCTCGACGTGGAGGCCAGTGCGCGCGACCTGGTGGCCCTGCTGTGGCCGGCGCTGCAGGCGCCCGACCAGGAGCTGCAGGCGCTGCGCCGGCTGCGCGGCCGGCTGCAGGACGCGCTGGCCGAGACCTGAGCACCCCTCAGTTCCGGCGTTCGGCGCTGCAGCGTCTGGTTAGCATGGGGCCTGCTGCCAGGCAAGGAGGCTGCGATGAACGCGATGAGGATCTGGCTCGCCATGGGCCTGATGCTGTGCTGCGGCGCAACGCGCGCGCAGCCCGAGGCGGCCGACGCCGACTGGCGCTACCGCATTCAGCCCGGTGACACGCTGATCACGCTGTCCGAGGCCTGGCTGGCGCCGGGCAAGACCTGGCGCGACCTGCAAAGACTCAACCGCGTGCCCGACCCGCTGCGCCTCATGCCCGGCCGCACGCTGCGCATGCCGGTGGCTTGGCTGCGGCGCGAAGCCGCGGTGGCCGAGGTGGTGTTTGCCCGCGGCCAGGCGCAGCGGCTGCGCGGCGCGGCGGTGCAGGCGCTGGCCGCAGGCGCCACGCTGCAAAGCGGTGATCGCCTTCGCACCGGGCCGCAGTCCAGCGCCAGCCTGCGCTTTGCCGACGGCTCGCGGCTGCTGGTGCCGGCGGACAGCGAGGTGGCGCTGGAGCAGCTGCTGATGCTGGGCCGCGGCGCGCTGCCGGCCGTGCGGCTGAACCTGCAGCAGGGCGGCGCCGACAGCCGCGTCGCGCCCAATGCGCAGCGCGTGCCGCTCTACGAGATCCGCACGCCGCACGTCAACCTGGGTGTGCGGGGCACCGAATTCCGCGTGCAAGCCCTGGGCGGCACCACGCGCATGCAGGTGCTGGCCGGTGCCGTGGCTGCCGACGGCCTGAAGGCCGATGTGGGCGCTGGCCAGGGCCTGCTGGCCGAGGGGCAGGCGCGCAGCGTCGGTCCGCTGCTGCCGGCCCCCGACCTCGGCGGGCTTAGCCCCGAGGCCGAGCGGCTGCCGCTGCGCCTGGCCTGGGTGGGCGGCCCGGCCGGCGCCGTCAGTTGGCGGGCGCAGCTCTACCCACGCGGCGACTTCGACCGCCTGCTGCTGGATGCCCGCGTCGGCGAACCCGCGGTGACCTGGCCCGAGGCGCGCGAGCTGCCCGACGGCGACTACAGCCTGCGCGTGCGCGCCGTCGATGCGCGCGGCCAGGAGGGCGCGGCCGCCGACGCCGCGATCCGGCTGCGCGCCCGCCCCGAGCCGCCCTTCATCCAGGCGCCGGCCGACGGTGCCGTCAGCTACAACGGCGCGATGGCGCTGGCCTGGACGCGCAACACCGGCGCGCCGGACGTGCGCTTGCAGATCGCCCGCGATGCCGACTTCAAGGACCTGGTGCTGCAGCCCCCGCCACTGGCGGCCGCCGGTCATGAGGTCAGGCTGCCCGATGGCGCCTACCACTGGCGCATTGCCGCGGTGGATGCCAGCGGCCGCGCCGGGCCCTTTGGCGACGCGCAGCGCTTCGAGATCCAGCCGCCGCCGCCCGCGCCGCCGCCGGCCGAGCCCGACCTCAGCGGCGACCAGCTCAAGCTGCGCTGGCGCGCCGATGCGGGCGTCGTGCGCTACGAGCTGGAGTGGGCCAGGGACGACAAGTTCGAGGGCGCCGACCTGCAGCGCTTCACCACCGACAAGCCCGAGGTCGCGATGGCCAAGCCCGCCGCCGGCACCTACTTCCTGCGCGCCCGGGCCTTCAACGCCGCTGGCGCAGCCGGACCCTGGGGCCAGACGCAACGCGTCGAGATGCCCTATCCGCGCTGGCTGTGGCTGCTGCCGCTGCTCGTGCTGCCGCTGCTTTGAAAAGCTCGCGACTGCCTTGGTTGGCCCTGCCCGCGGCGGCGCTGTGGTGGGCACTGCTGAGCCTGGCCGGCGCGCAACCGCGCCTGGACCGCGCGCTGGCCGACCTGCTGCTGCGCAGCGCTGCGGCGCCGGCACAACCGCCGTCGTCCAGCGTCATCGTGGACATCGACGACGCCTCGCTGCGCGCGCTGCGCGAGCCGCTGGGCGAGTGGCCGTACTCGCGCGAGGTCTACGCGCTGATGCTGGACTACCTGCGCCAGGCCGGCGCCCGCCTCGTCGTCATCGACATCGTCTTCACCGGCCCGCGCGAGGGCGACGAGCGGCTGGCGCAGGCGCTGCGCCACGGGCCGCCGGTGGTGCTGGCGGCGGCTGGCCTGGCACCGCGCGAGCGCCAGGGCGTGGAGCTGCTGCCGGCGTCGCTGGCGGAGGTGGCGGCGCTGCAGCGCCTGGGTGGCCCGCCCGCGGGCCTGCTCTGGGCCGGCCTGACGGCGCCGTCGGATGCGCTGCTGGCGGCGCTGCCGGGCCCCGGCAGCCTGGGGGTCATCTCGGTCGCGCTGGACGA
>JBKBOJ010000089.1:0-10736 GCA_046294815.1 Roseateles sp.
GGCCGGCCTGGCGCGCAGCCGGGCGCGCCGGCCGTGGATGGTCGCGGCCACGCTGGCGCTGGGCGCGGGGCTGGCCGCCACGCTGTGGCAGTACCGCGCTGCCGAGGCCGCCCGCGACGAGGCCCTGGCGCAGGCCGCGCTGGCCCGCCAAACGATCCGTTTCCTCAACGAGGACCTGCTCGGCGGCGGGCGCAGCCGCACCGGCACCGTCGCCTACGACCGCAACCCCAGCCTGCGCGAACTGCTGGACGCCGCGCGCAGCCGCCTGGACGGCCCGGACGCTCGGCTGGCCGAGGCGCCGCTGGCCGAGGCCGCCATCCGCACCACGCTGGGCCGCGCCTACCGCACGCTGGGTGACCACGCCACGGCCGAGGCGCAGCTGCGCCGTGTGACCGAGCTGCACCGCCGGCGGCTGCCGCCCGGCGACGAACAGCGGCTGCTGGGCGAATACGACCTCGTCACGGTGCTGGTGCGGCTGTCGAAGTTCGACGAGGCGCGCACGCGGCTCGACGAGGCCGACGCGCTGGCCGGCCCGCGCCGCGACAGCCTGGGCGAGCTCGGCCTGCGCGCCAAGCTGGCGCGCGGCGCATACCACTTCCAGCGCCTGGAGGTGCAGCCGGCGCTGCAGGCCTACACCGCCGCCGAGGCGATGCAGCGCGTGGTGCAGCCCGACGACGTGCCGCTGGCGGCGCACATCCGGCTGACCATTGGCGACGCCTCGCTGCGCCTGGGCAACCCGGCGCGCGCCGAGGCCATCGCGCGCGAGGTGCTGGCCGGCGAGCCGTTCAACGAGGACAACGTGGGCCTGTCCACGCTGGCCAGCGCGCGCCGGCTGCTTGGCAACGCCCTGCGCAACCAGGGCCGGCCGGCCGAGGGCATCCCGCACCTGGAGCGCGCGGTGGCCGAGCAGGAGCGCGCCCGCGGCCCCGACGACCAGGCGACGATCGCGGCGCTGTCCTCGCTGGGCTACCTGCACAGCCTGGTCGGCGACGTGCAGCGGCGCGCCGAGATCCAGCGCGAGGTCCATGCCCGCGCCGTGCGGCGCTGGGGCGAGGCCAACCAGTACACGCTGGTGGAGCGCATCAATCTCGGCGATGCGGAGCACGAGGTCGGCCGCCTGCCGGTGGCCGAGGCGCACCTGCGCGCCGCCGTCGAGGGCCTGATCAAGACCTCCGGCGAGGGCTCGAGCCTGGTCGATGCGGCGCGCTACTCGCACGCCGACGTGCTGGTCGCGCTGGGCCGCCATGCGCAGGCGCTGGCGGTGGTCGAGCGCATCGAGGCCACGCGGCTGGCCAGCGCCTCGGCCGATGCCCGTGGCAGCGGCAAGCTCGCGGCGCTGCGCGGGCGCGCGCTGCTCGGGCTGGGCCGCACGGCGGACGGCCGCGCCGAGCTCGGGCGCGCGATCGAGCTTCTCAGGGCCGAGGGCGAGGACGAAGGGGCGCTGGCGCCCTTGCGCGCCTTGCTGGCGGCAGGTGGCGCCCGCTGAGCCCAAAAAAAGCAATGGGGCGAGCCCTTCGGGCCTGCCCCGCTGCCGTTTCTAGGAGCCTGTCGGGCCTTTGGGTTGGGAGCGCCCGACCCAAAGCTCGACAGGCTCCTGGCTTGCAGCCGCGGTGTCAGGTGCCGCAGGCAGACAAGGGTCAGATCAGGCGAAACGCCGCTCCTTGAAGCTGATGTTCTGCTTCCAGTCGTCGACGCTGCCCACGCGCCGGATGCTGGCCCAGGTGCCCTTGTAGTAGGGCACCACGTTGCGGTCGACCCAGGAGGTGACCACGTCGCCGTGCACACCCTTGATGTAGCCGAACAGCATGAAGGTCTGCCCCGGCTTGGCCGACTTCATCGGGTAGGCCATCGCGTAGGTGCTGCCGAAATCGTTCCAGACCTCGATCACGTCACCCGGGTTGATGCCGAGCTGGCGCGCGTCCTCGGGGTTCATTTCGACATAGGCCATCGGGTAGCGGTCGCGCACGAAGCTGTTGTACTGGTCGTGGAAGGCGGTCTGCCAGACTTCGTTGGCGCGGCCGCTGTTGATCCAGTACCGGTGCTTGGCCTTCTGGTCGGCCACCATCTTGGGCAGGCCGTTCCACGGCGCGGGCTTGAACTCGGCCTTGCCGTCTTTGGTGTCGAACTTGTAGTCGGTATAGAGCATCGGCGTGCCGATCAGCTTGCCGTCCTTGACCTCCTTGATGGGCAGCTGCACGCCGTTGTTGCCGGCCTTGCGCAGCAGCTCGTAGGTGGCGAGGTAGCCGGTATCACCGCCCTGGCTGTCGATCGGGCCCACGCCGGGCCGGCCGGCGCGGCGGAAGCCGTCGTTGAAGGCATCCTCCTCGGTCTTCCAGTCGAAGCCCTCGAAGCGCTTGGCCATGTCGGCCTTGCCTTCCTTCAGGTACATCGCCTTCAGGGTGTTGGCGATGTCGGCCGCGATCAGGCAGTCGGGCTTGGCCGAGCCAGGCGGGTCCATGAACTTCTCGGACAGGCGCAGCCGCCGCTCGCCGTTCATCGACGTGAGGTTCATCTCGCCCGGGTGGGCGGCCGGAAACATCAGGTGCGCCTCTTCGGAGATGACGGTCGGGTAGAGGTTCATCGCCGCCACGTACAGGCCGCCCTTGTTCTTGCAGGCGTCGTAGATGATGTCGACGAGCTGCTCGGTGCTGGCGCCACGGGCCTTGGCGATGGCCTCGTTGACGATGGCCGCGCGCTTGTGCAGCACCAGGCGGTGCTGTTCGGCATTGACCGTGGTCTGGAAGGGATTGGTGCCCCAGAGTGTGTACATCAGGCCACGGCCGTTGATCACTTCCTGGTCGATGTAGATCTTCTTGTCGCCCGGGTACGGCGGCCGCGTGTAGCCCTCCTGGTGGCCGCCCATGCGGCACACGCCGGTGCCGCGGCGGCCGACGTTGTGGGTGGCCAGCACCAGGCTCACCAGCGCGCTCTGGATGACGTAGTTGTCATTGCCCCAGATGATGCCCTTCTCATACGGGTGGAAGGTGCGCGGCCGGTGCCCGCTGGCCTTGGGCTTGTAGGCCCATTCGGCGGCCTGCCGGATCTTGGCCACCGGCAGGCCGGTGGCCTTGGCGCCGTCTTCCAGCGACATGCGGTTGGTCTTCATCGCCTCGTCGAAGCCCCGGGTGTGCTTGGCGATGAAGTCTTTGTCGTGCCAGCCCTGGTCGACCACATAGGTCAGCAGGGTGTTGAACAGCGCGGTGTCGCTGCCCGGCTCGATGTCCAGGTGCAGCACATTGTCCTTGCCCGCGATCTGCTCGCAGATCACCACCGTGGCCGAACGACGCGGATCGACGATGACGATCTTGGCCGCGGCGGCGCTCTCGCCCGGGAACCACTTCTTCTTCTTGTCGACGCTGCCGCCGTTGAGGTTGGGCACCCAGTGGTTCAGGAAGTAGTTGGTCTGCGTCTCGTAAGGGTTGCAGCCCGTCGCGACGATGCAGTCGGCCACCTCCGCGTCTTCGTAGCTGTTGTTCAGCTCGCCGACACCCATGTCGCGGGTGGCGTGGCACTCCGAGTTGTAGGCCGGCCGGTTGTGGATGCGCACCATCGGCGTCTGGATGGCGCTGAACATCAGCTTGCCCGTGCCCCAGGTGTTTTCGAAGCCGCCGCCGGCGCCGCCGTGGTCGAAGCAGTCGAACAGGATGCCGCTCGGGCCGTCGTTGTCGAGGATCTTCTTGGTCAGGCCAGCGTACAGCGCCAGGGCCTGGTCCCAGCCGGTGTCCAGCCACTGGTCGCCGAGGAAGATGCGCGGGTTCTTCAGGCGCTCGCGACCGATGCCGTCGTGGGCATACATGTAGGAGGCCATCTTGCCGCCGCGGGTCGACGACAGCCCGCTGTTCACGACGCACTCCTTGTCGGGCACGATCATGATGCTCCAGCGCTTGCCCGCCTTGTCGGTGATCGTGTTGGTCATCGCCCGCGTCATGGTCACGCCGTAGGCGGGCACCTGCTGGGTGAAGTCCACGCCCAGCGCGTTCTGGCTGGCCGGACGGCCGCCTTCGCGGTTGGCGTCCCACTTGTAGACGTGGTAGCCACAACCGACGATGCAGAAGTGGCAGGTCATATTGGTCTTCTGCGCATCCTTCGGCGGCAGGGCGATGCGGTCCTTGATGTTGCTGCTCATGGCGCGCCCCTTACAGGATGTTGGCCTGGCGGCCGTAGATCAGCCCGTCGACACCGACGGCGGTCACCGAGTCGGTCTTCGCGTCGTACTCGAGCGCGATGCGGGGCAGGTCTTCGGTGGCCTGGCCGCAGACCATCTGCCCGCCGTTCTCCGGGTCGAAGATGGAGAAATGGCAGGGGCACTTGAAAGTTTTGGTGCCGCCGTCGTAGTTCACGGGGCAACCCATGTGTGTGCACATCGTGCTGTAGGCGACGATGTCCTTGTTCGGGCCGACGCCACCGGGCACCGGCGCACCCATGCGGATGGCCGCGCAGGGTGAGCTGGCGTCGGGGTAGGTGAAGCTGACCGCTTGGTTGATCGGCATGGCCCCGGCCTTGCCGACGGCACGCTTGGGGTAGTTCAGCGTGGTGCCCGTCGCGGCACCGGCGGGCCCGGCCGCCTGCGCGCTCGCGGGCAGCAACGCGGCGCCCGCCGTGCCGACGGCTGCGGCGGCGCCGCCGCTGGATTTCAGAAAGATGCGGCGGCTGAGCTTGAGCTCTTCCATGCGTGTCTCCTCGTGGGTATGGGTGAAATGGACGCCTGATCTACCGCAAGCGACATGCCAGCAGTCGACTTGTTGTGAATCAATGACTTAGCTCCTTCTCCGTCATGGTTGGTCCGGATCGCGAAACCTATGGATAGGCATAGAGTTACGAAAACGAAACGCGACGGCGGAGACCAGACCGATGAGGCGACAGACGCTCGTGCGCGGGCTGGCGGCGCTGTCCATGGCGCCATGGACGTTTGACGCGCGCGCGCAGGGCGAGCGCCTGCGCATCGGGCTGACCGCGGTCATCCTGGCCGATCAGGCCGCCTTTCTCGCTCGCTGGGCGGACTACCTGTCGGAGCGGCTGAAGGCCCGCGTCGGCTTCGTCACCCGCGACGAGTACCAGCCCTTGCACGACATGCTCGGCAACGGCCAGGTCGACGCGCTGTGGACCTGTGGCTATCCGTACGTGCGCTTCCAGTCGCAGCTGCGCCTGCTGGCGGTGCCGCTGTACCAGGGGCAGCCGACCTACCAGTCCTACCTGATCCGTTCGGCAGGCGACGCCTCGATCCGCGGCTGGTCTGACCTGCGAGGCAAAGTCTTCGCGTACTCCGATCCGCTGTCGAACTCGGGCTGGCTGGTCGCCCAGGGCCAGTTCGCCGCGGCGGGTGTGGCGCCGCGCGAACTGCGCCGGGCGTTCTTCGCCCACGGGCATCGCAACGTCGCCGAGGCGGTGGCCGCCGGCCTGGCACACGCCGGCGCGATCGACGGCTACGTCTGGGAAACCATGAAGCGCCAGGGCATGGGTGCCGTCGCACAGACGGAAGTGATCTGGAAATCCCCCAGGCACGGCTTTCCCCCCATCGTTGCGCCTCTAGGGGGTGGTCATTTGCGCCTCGACGACTTGCAACGCGTGCTGCTGGAGATGCCCCGCGACGAGGCCGGCCGGGCTTTGCTCGAGGCCTTGAATCTGGATGGTTTCGTGGCCGGATCGCCGGGTCTCTTCGACTCGATTCGCAGGCTCGCGCAGAGCGTTCCGGGCTCTGGGGTGGCGGCGTCCTGATGTTGGCGCGGCTGCCGTACCGGGTGCAGATCCCGCTGGGCCTGTCGGTGGCGGTGGTCATTGCGGCGTTGCTGGTGACGGTGGTGGCGGCGCAGTTCTCGGCGCGTGTGGCGCGTCAGGACAGGCTGGCCACGGTGGACCGCGCCATTGCGCTGCTGGGGGATCAGGCGCGGCCGCTGCTGGCGGCGGAGGACACCTGGCGCGTGTTCGCGCTGCTGCGCAGCACCGCAGCCCTGCTGCCGGCGGCCGAGGCGGGCCATTCGCGCGCCGCGGTTCTCGATGCCGAAGGACGGGTGTTTGCCGCCTCCGATCCGCGCCGGCTGGAGACCGGCCGGGCGCTGCTGGGCCAGTTGTCGCCGGCCTCGGATATCACGCGGCGACGCCTGGTTGATGGCGCGGGCGATGCCGTGACCCTGATCGATCCGATCCGCAGCGAGGACGGCCAGTTGCTGGGCTTCGTCTACGTGGAGGTGGATGCACCAGCCTTCGCCCCCGACTGGGCGGCGCTGAGCCAGCCGGCGCTCATCGGTGCGCTGCTGGCGGTGGCGGTGCTGGTGCCGGCCGGCTGGCTGATCGGGCGCCGCATGACGCGGCCGGTGGCCAGCATCGCCCGCTTGATCGAGCGCATCGGGCGGGAAGACCCCGCCGTGCTGCAGGCCCAGGTGCCATACACGGCCGACCCCGAACTCGCGCGCATCAGCGGCGCGGTGGGCCGCCTGATCGGTGAGATGCAGGTGCGGCAGCAGGCCGAGCAGCGCGCCATCTCTGCCGAGCGCATGGCCGCCGTGGGCCGCCTGACCGCGGCAGTGGCCCACGAGATCAACAACCCGCTGGGCGGGCTGCTGAACGCGACGCAGACGCTGCGCCTGCATGGTGCCCACGAAGCGACGCGCTTGCAGACCCTGAGCCTGCTGGAGCGCGGCCTGCAGCAGATCCGCACCACCGTGGCCGCGCTGGTGCCCCAGGTGCGGGTGGAGGACCGTCCGCTCGAACTCAACGACCTGGCCGACGTCGTCGCGCTGGTGCTGCCGCTGGCCTCGCGCGCCGGGGTCGAACTTCGCTCGCATGCCGATGTCTCAGCGCCGCTGCGGGTGCCGTCGGCCGTCGTGCGGCAGGTGATGCTCAACCTGCTGGTCAATGCCGTGAAGGCCGCCGGCGAGCAGGGCTGGGTCAACGCCGTGCTGTCGGCCGATGCCGAGGTGCTGCGCTTTTCCGTGCGCAACAGCGGCGAGCGGCTCGATGCCGCAGCGCTGGAGCAAACGCTGGTGCGCGAGAGCGGCAACGACCCGCGGGGCTTCGGGCTCTGGGTCTGCCGGGAAGTCGCCAACCAGTTCGGCGGCGGTTTCGCGGCACGCGACGCCGATGCGGCCGCTGCCACCCACCTGACATTCTGGATACCGAACCGGGAACGACATGCCATCGCTGCTGCTGATTGAGGACGACCCCATCATGGGCGAATCGCTGGTGCAGCGATTCCAGCTCGAGGGCTACGAGGTCGCGTGGTGCCGGCGCATCGCCGAGGCGCAGGTGACGCCCGCCGAGCCGTGGGATGCCGTCATCTGCGATGTGCGCCTGCCCGACGGCCTGGCCACCGACTGGTTTGCGCAACTGCCCGGTGCGGTGCGGGCCATGCCCTGGTTCTTCCTCACTGGCTACGGCAGCGTCGATGACGCGATCTCGGCCATTCGCGCGGGGGCCCGCGAATACCTGACCAAGCCCTTCGACATCGAGCGCCTGGTGGCCCTGGTCCAATCGGCGCTGGCCGACGAGGGCCCCGACGACGATGCCGTGCTGGGTGTTTCCCCCGCGATGCGCCGGGTGGAGGCGACGGTGCGCAAGGTCGCGCGGCAGCGTGTTTCGGTGCTGCTGAGTGGCGAGTCGGGCGTCGGCAAGGAGGTGGCGGCACAGCTGATCCATCGCCTGGATCCGCGCAGCGCACAGGGCCCCTTCATCGCGGTGAATTGCGCGGCCGTGCCAGACACGATGCTCGAGGCGGAGTTCTTCGGCTACGAGAAGGGGGCCTTCTCCGGCGCGCAGCGCCCGCATCGCGGATTTCTCGAGCGCGCGCATGGTGGCACGCTGTTCCTCGATGAAGTGGGTGAGCTGCCGCCGAACATGCAGGCCAAGCTCCTGCGGGCGCTGCAAGAGCGCTGTTTCTTCCGCCTGGGCGCCGAGACGACGACCACGAGCGACTTCCGTGTGATCGCGGCGACCAACCGCGACCTGGTCGCGGAGATGAGCGCAGGCAGCTTCCGCGAAGACCTGTTTTACCGCCTCGCGGTGATCCGCATCACGCTGCCGCCACTGCGCGAGCGTCCCGAGGACATCCGCTGGCTGACACAGAAGATGCTGCAGCAGGTGGCGCTGGAGCAGGGCCGGCCCGTGGCGGTGTCCGAGGCCTTCATGCGCGACCTGATTCGCCGGCCCTGGCGCGGCAACGCGCGCGAGCTGCGCTCCTATCTCGAACAGGCGATGGTGCTGAGTGAGGTGGGCATCCTGGACGTCGACGAGGCCGCCCCCGCCGACCCGCCATCGGATGACGATCCGGATCGACCCTTCGCGCCCCTGCACCAGATGGTGGAGGAGGCGGAGCGTCAGCACATCCGGCGCGCGCTGGAGCGGGCAGGGCGCAGCATTTCCGCGACGGCGGAGCTGCTGGGCATCAGCCGCAAAACGCTGTGGGAGAAGATGAAGCGGCTGCAGATCTCGAACGAGCCGGGGCGCTGACGTTCCGGACCCTGGCCCATAGCCCTGGCGTTCTTGCGGCTGGGTCGGCTCGAAGGCCTGATCGGGATAGGCCCTGGCGCGCAGCACATAAAGCAGGGTCGGCCGTCCATGGCACGGACGGCTGTCGAATCCAGCGACCGCAGCTCCTGCGAGCCTCAGCCTGTCACAGGGCTGTCATGTGGACATCACACGATGCGCCCGATGCCCACATCCGACGAATCCTCGCGCCCGATCCACCCGGTCGAGGCAGCGCCTTCACGGGAGCCGCACGCCATCCGGACCGTTCTCCTGGTTGCGGCGGCGCCGTTCTTTCGCGACTTCATGGCGATTCAGCTGCGCAGGGCAGGGTGTTTCCCCATGCCCGTCCACAGCGCACACGAAGGGCGGCGGCTGGCAGCGGAGATGGTCCCTGACCTGATCGTGCTCGATCTCGACAGCGGTGCCGAAGTCGATGCGCAGTGGGCCGCCCGACTGGCGCGTTCGCCAACCGGCAAACGGGCGCGGCTGGCCATGCTGACGGCAGACCCGGCGCAGCATTGCGGCCCACAGGGCGAACGCTGCGGTGCCGACCTTTGTGTGACCAAGCCTGTCGAGCCGCGCGAGCTGGTGCGCGATCTGCTGCGGCTGATGCGTCCGCCGCGGGTGCAGCCGCAGCGCCCGCGTGCCCGCCCACCGTTGAAGGGGGACGGCATCGAACTCGATCGCGAGCAACCGACGGTGCGCTTGCGGCTGCACGACGGCTGGCGGACTGTGGATCTGCCCTGGACGGAGCATCGGCTGCTGGCCTTCCTGCTGTCCGGCGCGGACAAGGCGCACAGCCGCGAAGCGATCCGCGACGCGGTCTGGCGCGACACGCCCGTCGACCTGCGCACAGTGGACCAATGCATCCGGCGCCTTAGACGCAGCCTGGATGCCGCCGGCGCACGCGAGCTGGTCAAGACGCTCAGCGGGGTCGGGTACCGCTTGGATCTCGCCGTCCTCAAGCGTGGCGCTGCGTGACCTCGCCGCGACATCGAATGTGACGGTTCGGCGTCTGGCTCGCGACGACGCCTCCGATGCGTCACAGCGCGGTCACATTGCAACGCGAGCATTCATCCATTCGTTCACCAAACCCCGAAGGAACCCAGCATGAAACTGCGCTCTCTCCTGACCACCTCCATCGCCGCCTGCGCCCTGCTGGGCAGCGGTGCCGTGCTGGCCCAGGCGGTCCAGGTCGATCCGGCCCTGCCGGTCTACCAGAAGGCCGCCGGTGTTTCCGGCAACTTCACCAGCGTCGGTTCCGACACCTTGAACAACCTGATGACGCTGTGGGCCGAGGAATTCAAGCGCCTGTACCCCAATGTCAACATCCAGATCCAGGGTGCTGGCTCGTCCACCGCGCCGCCGGCGCTGACCGAAGGGGCCTCCAATTTCGGCCCGATGAGCCGCCTGATGTCGTCGCGCGAGGTCGAGGGCTTCGAGAAGAAGCATGGCTACAAGCCCTTTGCCGTGCCGGTGGCCATCGACGCGCTGGCGGTCTACGTCAACAAGGACAACCCGATCCCGGGCCTGAGCATCGAAGAAGTCGATGCGATCTTTTCGGTGGGCCGCAAGTGCGGCTACGCCACCGACATCAGCAAGTGGGGCCAGGTCGGCATGACCGGCGAGTGGGCCAACCGCGACATCGCCATGTACAGCCGCAACTCGGTGTCGGGCACCTACGGCTACTTCAAGGACGTCGCGCTGTGCAAGGGTGACTTCAAGCGCAACGTGGCCGAGCAGCCGGGCTCGGCCTCGGTGGTGCAGAGTGTGGCCACGCAGATCAACGCCATCGGCTACTCGGGCATCGGCTACAAGACCTCGGGCGTGCGCGCGCTGCCCTTGTCGAAGAAGAAGGGCCAGCCTTTCGTCGCCGCCGACGCGGTGCACGCCATCGACGGCACCTATCCGCTGGCGCGTGTGCTCTACGTCTACGTCAACAAGAAGCCCAACCAGCCGCTGCCGCCGCTGGAGCGCGAGTTCTTCAAGATGGTGCTGTCGCAGCAGGGCCAGAAGGTCGTGGTCAAGGACGGCTTCGTGCCTCTGCCTGCCGCGATGGCCGCCAAGGCGGCGAAGTCGCTGACCGAGTGAACGGGCGCGCCCGAACCTGATCCGCTGCCATCCGCGACTCACGGAGGAATTCACCATGCCAAGCAAATCCATGCACCGCCCGGCCGCTGGCCTGGCGCCGGCCCTGGCGGGCGCCACGCTCATCGCCTCGGTGCTGGCCCTGGCCGGCTGCAGCGCCCTGGACGGGGCCGCGTCGCGGCTGTCCA
>JBKBOJ010000090.1:0-10705 GCA_046294815.1 Roseateles sp.
ATCCGCGTTGCCCACCGCGCCGGCCTTCGCCCACAAGCTCCACAGCCTCCCACCACCATCAATGAACCAGTCTCACAGCTCTGGTCCTATCGGGGCGACAAGTATTCTGACGCGGGGGGCCTGGGTGGCGGCTCCAAGAAAAGGCTGCGCAGCAGGTCGCAACGCGTCCTGTTCTTCGACGGGCTCTTCAGCAATCTGACCGACCGTCGTCTCATCGACGAGGCGTTCATGGGGCTGGGACAGGCCGACAGCAGCCTCCAGCTGATCGGGCTCATCCACAACCCAGAGTACCGCAACAACTCAAAGATCTTCCCGACATATGTCGTCGGCCGGCGCGTTGGCAACCGCGATACGGAAGGCCGACGCAGCTACATCCGGTTCGAAGACGGGCGGCCGGAGGGTTCAATGGGGCTCGCCACATTCATGCATAAGTGCCAACCAAACAGGAATGGAGCGCTCGATGGATGAAATCGGCAGCCCTTTGCTCGCGTGGTTGCGTCGTGCCTCGGGTCCCAAGGGGCGCAAACTCCTTGCGGCGGACGTGGCCTCTCGGGCGGCGCAGGCGCTCCGTACAGACCTAGTTTCCGTCTACGACGCACTCCGACAGTTGCGGGTGAGCGAACTGATCTCCTACAAGCCCGACACGATGGGGCTTCCGTACGCGGGATACCTGACCGTCGTCCCCGTCGCTGCCGATGTGTCGGCCACTGAGAAGGCTTGGCGCGAGGCTCTGGTGGCAGTGACCGACGACGCTCAACTCGCCGACGCTTTGGCGGTTTCCCATGCGCTCTTCGATGGCCTGGAGGCCATCGACATGCAGCGTGTCATCCAAGGACTGATTCGAATCCGAGGCGCGGCAGCTTCGTTGGAAGATGACTTCGGATTCAGCGTGAACGCGCGGCACATCCTGGGCTCATCCAAGGTGCTGAGCCGCTTGCCGCTGGCAACCCAGAGGCTATTGGGTATTGACCAACTCCCGTCGACCCCTCGCTACCTGGTCGTGGCGGGTCCAGCGCAGCCAACCGCAGTGCTGTTCATTGAGAACACGACCAGCTTCGAGCTGGCGGTCAAGGCAGGCATGGACTCGAGCATCGCTTTGATCGCGGCCTACGGCTACGGCCTGAACATGATGTCTGACAGCAGCGCTGGCCTAGCTCTACTGGAAAGCGTACGAAGCCGGGGGCTGCGAAATACTGAGCCGAACTGGCAATGGGCACGATTTGGCAGAGTTGTTTTCCCACCAGCGGACCTATTTTTGGGGTGATTTGGATCGTGAAGGCTTGCGCATCGCACATGCCTTGCGGCAGCACATTCCTCAGCTGGAACTTAGTGGGCTGTATCTACCAATGCGCGCCATGGTTGATCGCGATGAGAGCTCCCATCCATACATCATGCTGAGTGGCAAGGCGCAGCAGGCGCCTTGGACTCGCACTGGGAATGCTCAACTCGACGAACTTGCAGCTGCTTGCGATGCTCGCGCAGTGGACCAGGAGGCAGTTGACTTAGGCGGTTGCAAGCATCTGGCCTCGACTAGCTTCAGGGATGCAATGTCAATGCATTTCGATGCCTAGCAAGTTCGGGTCACGGTCCACTAGCCTCCGCCCAAAATTGAGAAATGGGCCACCGCGACGCGTTTTGTGCAACTGCTCCATCAGGGCGTCAGAAAGACAAAGGGCTCCCGAGGGAGCCCTTTGCATTGGCGAGGCCAGGCAGGAATTACTTCTTGCCCTTCTTCTTGCCCTTGTCGTCCGCGGCCGGGGGGGCGGCGACGATGATCTCTTCAGCGACGGGCTCCACCGGCGTCACGATGACGGGGTTGGGCTTGCCGTGCGTGACGACCTTGATGCCGGCCGGCAGCTTCAAGTCGTTGACGTGCAGCGAGTGGCCCTTGGTCAGGCCGGACAGGTCCACCTCGATGAATTCGGGCAGCTGCTGGGCCAGGCAGGTGATTTCCAGCTCGGTGACGACGTGGTTGACCGTGCACTTGTCGGTCTTCACGGCCGGCGAGTTCTCTTCGCCGACGAAGTGCAGCGGCACCTTCTTCGTGATCTTGGTCGTCGCGTCCACGCGCTGGAAGTCCACATGCAGGACTTGCGGCTTGTAGGGGTGCATCTGGAAGTCGCGCAGCAGCACTTGCGTGGTCGTGCCGTTCAGCTCCATGTCCAGCAGCGAGCTGTGGAAGGCTTCCTTCTTGAGGGCGTGGTAGAGGGCGTTGTGGTCCAGCTCGATCAGCATGGGCTCACCGGCGCCGTAAACGATACCCGGCACCTTGCCGGCCACACGCAGGCGGCGGCTCGCTCCGGTCCCCTGCTGCTTGCGCTCAAAAGCGACGAACTTCATGGTTTTCTCCAAAAAGAGAACGGCACCCGCGACCAGGCCGCCGTTGGATCAAGGCCGCCTTGCGGCGACCACGGTTCCCCGCTCAGAAGTTGTTGATCTGCGCGGAGAGATTGGGAGGGCCCTGCGTGGCGGCAGGACCCCGACTCGGACTGATCAGAAGTTGTTGTTCTGCTCCGAGAAGAGGCTGGTGACCGACTCGCCGTCAGAGATGCGGCGGATGGTCTCGGCAAACAGGAAGGCCACCGACAGCTGGCGGATCTTCTTGCAGGCCTTGGCCGCGTCGGTCAGCGGGATGGTGTTGGTGATGACGACCTCGTCGAGCTGCGAGCCGGCGATGCGCTCGATGGCCGGGCCCGACAGGATGGGGTGGGTGCAGTAGGCGAACACGCTCTTGGCGCCGCGCTCTTTGAGCACCTCGGCGGCCTTCACCAGCGTACCGGCGGTGTCGATCATGTCGTCCATGATCACGCAGTTGCGGCCGTCGATCTCGCCGATGACGTGCATGACCTCGGAGACGTTGGCGGCCGGGCGGCGCTTGTCGATGATGGCCAGGTCGCAGCCCAGTTGCTTGGCCAGAGCCCGGGCGCGCACCACACCGCCGACGTCGGGCGACACGACCACCAGGTCCTGGTAGTTGCGGCTCTTCAGGTCCGACAGCAGCACCGGCGACGCGTAGATGTTGTCGACCGGGATGTCAAAGAAGCCCTGGATCTGGTCGGCGTGCAGGTCCATGGTCAACACGCGCTCGACGCCCACGGTCTCCAACAGGTTGGCGACGACCTTGGCCGAGATGGGCACGCGCGTGGAGCGCGGGCGGCGGTCCTGGCGGGCGTAGCCGAAGTAGGGGATCACGGCGGTGATGCGGCGGGCGCTGGCACGCTTGAGCGCGTCCACCATGATCAGCAGCTCCATCAGGTTTTCGTTCGTCGGCGCGCAGGTGGGCTGGATGACGAACACGTCGCGGGCGCGCACGTTCTGCTGGATCTCGACGGTGACCTCACCGTCGGAGAAGCGGCCGACGACGGCCTTGCCCAACTCCTGCGCGAGATGGGTGGCGATTTCCTGGGAGAGCACCGGGTTCGCGTTGCCGGTGAAGAGAACCGTGTTGAGCAGCACTTGGAGCCTCTGGTGTTCAGTGGCTCGCTGATAGCCGAGCCGGTTCAGCGAAGTACAGAAATTTGGCAGGGGAGGAAGGACTCGAACCCTCGCATGTCGGAATCAAAATCCGATGCCTTAACCAACTTGGCGACTCCCCTACACAGGACCCGGCCTGGCGGCCGAACCCCTTGAACTCTCGTTCCTCTTCAGTCGGCCCAACCGCTGAGCGGGTGTTGAGCCAGACTGCGGCAAATTCGACCCGTCCACCCTCCAGGCAGAGCCTGAAGCAATGTCGCCAGGGACTGGTCGTCCTTGCCAGCTTCGCCAGCGCCTGCGAGCACGGAGAACACCGCCGCCCCCGAGCCCGTCATGCGGGCGTTGCCGAATTGCTTCGACATCAGGGCCAGGGCATCTCGCACTTCACTGCTGAGGTCTTCGGCGGCAGGCTGCAGGTCGTTTCGACCAAAGCCTTCAACCAGTTGTTCAGCAGTTCTTGCTTGCGCTGGAAAGCCCGCCACTATAGCGAGCTTTTCGCTCCTTGCCAAGAGTGGGCTTGAAAAAATCTCCTTGGTCGCCAGTCCGGCGGGGCCCTTGAGCACCGCAAAGCGTTGCTCGGGCAGGCGCAGCGGGTGCAAAACCTCGCCGATGCCCTCGACGAAAGCCGGCCCGCCGCCGAGGAAGAAGGGCACGTCGGCGCCCAGCCTCAGGCCCAGCGCCAGCAGGCGCGGCAGCGGCAGGCGCAGGTCCCATAGCCGGTTCAGTGCCAGCAGCGTGGTGGCGGCGTCCGACGAGCCGCCGCCCATGCCGGCGCCGGCGGGCAGGCGCTTCTCCAGGTGGATGTCGGCGCCCAGCGTGCAGCCGGTCTCGGCCTGCAGCAGCCGCGCGGCGCGCAGGCAGAGGTCGTCGGCAGGCAAGGGCTGGGAATGAGCGCCACCCAGCACGTCGTGACGCTGCAGCCGGCCGTCGCTGCGCCGCTCGACGTGCAGCGTGTCGGCCCAGTCGATCAGCACGAACAGTGATTGCAGCAGGTGGTAGCCGTCAGCCCGCTTGCCGACCACGTGCAGGAAGAGGTTGAGCTTGGCCGGCGCGGCCAGGTCATGGAGTGCCTTCATCGCCTCCGTCCAGTCTTGCGCGCAGGGTCACGACGGGGGCGGCCAGGCGCATGGCCACCAGGTTGGGCAGCCGCGGCGTGATGCGCCAGCCCAGCTGCTCGAAGCCGTCGACGGTTTTCTGGTGGGGAGCCGCCGGCCAGGGGCGGGCCTGCAGCCAGTCGAACAGCGCGGCGACCGGCACGGGCTCGCCCAGCAGCTCGCGGGTCAGTGTGTCCAGATCGTCGAAGCGGCGCTCCTCGCTGGGCGTCTGCAATGTGGCCTGGCCGGGCTGCCAGCTGGCGCGCGCGACCAGCGCGCCCAGCGGCGAGGTCAGCTCAAGCCGGCCGCGCAGCGGGTCGCCGAACAGCTCGAAGCTGGCTGCGCCGCCCGTGCCGCGCTGGTGCGCATCGCCGGCCACGCTGATGCTGATGCGCCCGGCCAGTCTGGCCTCGCTGACGGCGGCGGGCGCGGGCTCACGCGGCAATTGGGCGCAGCCGGCCAGCGCCAGTGCGAGGCAAAGAACGAAGGCTCTCAAGGCTGGACCTGCAGTCGCTTCAAGGTGTCGCGCAAGGCCTCGTTGTCGGGCTCGCGCTTGGCGGCGTCCAGCAGCACGCGGCGGGCCTCGTCCCGCTCGCCGCTCGCCCATAGCGCTTCGCCCAGGTGGGCCGCGATCTCGGCGTCCGGGCGGCCGGCATGGGCCTTGCGCAGCAGGCGCACCGCGTCGGCCAGGTTGCCCAGGCGGAATTCCACCCAGCCCAGGCTGTCGACGATGACTGGCTCGTCGGGCGCCAGCTTGAGCGCCTGCTCGATGAGCTGCTTGGCCTCGGGCAGTCGGGTGTTGCGATCGGCCAGCGAGTAGCCCAGTGCGTTGTAGGCGTGGTGGTGGTCGGGCTTGAGTTCGATGACGCGGCGCAGCTGCGCCTCCATCGCGTCGAAGCGGCCGAGCTTCTCGCTCATCATGGCCTGCTCGTAGAGCAGGTCGGCGTCGTCCTTGAAGCGCTCGGCGGCCTGCTGCAGCACGTCGAGGGCGCTCTTGTAGTCGCGGTGCTCGCGCAGCAGCTGGGCCTCGGCCAGTGCCAGTGCGCGCGCGTCGTCGTCGCTGGCGCCGGCGGCCGGCCGCAGCAGCTTGCGGCCTTCGGCCAGCCGGTCCTGGCGGGCCAACAGGCTGGCGCGGCGGTACTTGAGCGCCACGCTGTTGCCGTCCAGCTTTTGCAGCGCCGCCTCGGCGGCTCGCAGGTCACCGCGCAGTTCCGCAGCCTGAGACAGCATCAGCCATGCGCTCTGCCGGCCCTCAGCGCGCGCGCGGATCTCGGCGTCGCTGCCGGCAGCGGGCGTGTCCAGGCGCAGCAGGCCCTCGCGCAGCGCGGCCTCGGCGGCGTCGGCCCGCTTGAGTTCCAGCTCGACGGCACCCAGCGCCAGCCACGGCATGGGGTTGTCAGGGGTTGCCTGGGTCAGCAGGCGGAACTCGCGTGCGGCATCGGCGGGGCGCTGCGCTTTCACGAGGGCGCGCGCATAGGCCTGGCGCAGCGCATGCTGGTCGGGCTTGGCGCTCAGGCGTTCGGTGATCAGCGTTTCTGCCTGCGGCTCGGCGGGCAGCAGGTCGACGGCCAGCTGCATCGCGTCGTCACCGTCGGGCAGCAGCTGGTGCAGCTCGCGCGTGGCGGCCAGCGCGCGGGCGTAGTCGCCGGCGTTGATCGCCAGCCGGGCCTCGGCGTAGAGCGCGGCCGGCTTGAGCGCGCCGGTCTGCGCTTGCAGCACGGGCGTCAGCGCCGTCAGCACGGCCTTGGGGTCGGGCGCGCGCTGGAACAGCCGCGGCAGCGACACCAACAGGCCGGGCCGCTGCACGGCCGGCGCCGCGCGCAGCAGGGCGGTCAGCGGCTGCGGCACTTCGGCGGGCTTGTTCATGGCCGCCAGCAGCTGGACGATGGTCTGGTAGGCCTCGGCCGATGCGGGCAGCGTGTCGGCCCAGGCGCGCGCGGCCATCAAGGCTTGGTCGCCGGCACGCTCCTTCAGTGCGATGTGGACCACGCGCTTGAACAAGGCCTCGTCGCCGGTGCGGCGGGCGGCGTCCAGCAGCACCTGGAAGGCCACCCCCGGCTGGCCGTTGTTGAGCTCCAGCTCGCCGATGAGCAACTGGTAGAACAGCGGCGCGTCCATGGCCGAGTTGGCGATGGGTGCGGTCGGTGGGGTGGGGGCGTCCTGGGCTTGGGCTTGCAGACCCAGCAGCAGGGCGGCGGCGCAGGCGGCGCGGCGAGAGGGAAGCGGCATTCGAACTCCGGGTGGACGCGCTGATTATGATTTCCGCCCCATGCCCGAGTTGCCCGAAGTCGAAGTCACGCGTCGCAGCTTTGCGAACGCCATCCAGGGAGCTCGGGTGACCGGGCTGCGCCTGGGCAAACCGCTGCGCTGGCCGCTGGGCACGGACCCCGCAACCCTGCTCGGCGCGCGCGTCGGCGAGGTGCAAAGACGCGGTAAATATTTGTGGCTGCCGCTGCAAGAGCGCGGCGGACTGTTGATGCACCTGGGCATGTCGGGCTCGCTGGCGTTTCTGGACACGACGCCCGCCGCCGGGCCGCATGACCATTTCGACTTGCATACCGACCGCGGCCTGCTGCGCCTGACCGACCCGCGCCGCTTCGGCGCGGTCGTCTGGGCGGCGGCGCTGGATGCCGAGCCGGTGGCGACGCTGCTGGGCGGCCTGGGGTTGGAGCCCTTCGACGAGCGCTTTGACGGCCGCCACCTGCACGCCGCCTTGAGCGGCCGGCGCGTGGCCATCAAGCAGGCGCTGCTGGCCGGCGACATCGTCGTGGGCGCGGGCAACATCTACGCCTGTGAGGCACTGTTCATGGCCGGCATCGACCCGCGCCTGGCGGCGGGCAAGCTCAGCCTAGCGCGCGCCGCGCGCCTGGCGGCGGCCGTGCGCGAGGTGCTGACCCAGGCGCTGCAGGCCGGTGGCACGACGCTGCGCGACTTCCGCGACGCGCATGGCGTGGCGGGCAGCTTCCAGATGCAGACCCAGGTCTATGGCCGCGCGGGCGAGGCCTGCCGGCGCTGCGGCACGGCCATCAGGCGCATCACGCAGGGCCAGCGCTCGACCTTCTTCTGCCCTTCATGCCAGCGGCGCTGATGGAAGACTTCGGCAAGACCGTCGTCGCCTGGCAGCGGCGCCATGGCCGCAACAGCCTGCCCTGGCAGAACACGCGCGACCCCTACCGTGTCTGGCTGTCCGAGATCATGCTGCAGCAAACGCAGGTGGCGACGGTGCTGGGCTACTACGAGCGCTTTCTTGCGCGCTGGCCGCGCGTGACCGATTTGGCCGCTGCCTCGCTGGACGAAGTGCTCGCGCAGTGGGCGGGCCTGGGCTATTACAGCCGGGCGCGCAACCTGCATGCCTGCGCGCAGGCGGTGGCAGCGCTGCATGGCGGCGAGTTCCCGCGCAGCGCGGCGCAGTTGCAAACGCTGCCAGGCATTGGCCGCTCCACGGCGGCGGCGATTGCGGCCTTCTGCTTCGGCGAGCGCGTGGCCATCCTGGACGGGAACGTCAAGCGCGTGCTGGGCCGCGTGCTGGCCTTCGACGGCGACCTCGCCAGCAGCGCCGCCGAGAAGCGCCTGTGGAGCCATGCCACCGAGCTGCTGCCGCAGCAGGACGTGGACCGCTACACCCAGGGTCTGATGGACCTGGGCGCAACGGTCTGCACCGCGCGCTCGCCGGACTGTCTGAACTGCCCGGTGCGGCCGCTGTGCCGCGGCCAGGCCCAGGGCGACCCGACGCGCTACCCGGTCAAGACGAAGAAGCGCAAGCGCGGCCGGCGCGAGAACTGGTGGCTGTGGGTGGAGCGCAAGGGCGAAGGCGGCTGCCAGGTGCTGCTGCAGCAGCGGCCGGCGACGGGCGTCTGGGCCGGGCTGTGGACGCTGCCCATGTTCGACGACGAGGCCAGCGCGCAGGCGGCGCTGCCCGGTGTGCGGCTGGAGACGCTGCCGCGTATCGAGCATGCGCTGACGCATTTCGACTGGGTGCTGCACACCTTGCGCGGCGAGTGCGCGACCGGCGGCAGCCTGGCCGGGGCGTGGGTGGCGCGGGAGAATCTGGCGGCTTACGCGCTGCCGGCGCCGTTGAAGAAGCTGATCGAACAGAGCTGAGGCGCGCAGCGGCCGCGCGATGCGGCCCAGATGGCGCGTCTTTGCATGGCGAGCGGGGCTCAGGATTGCTGGCGCGCCAGCGACTTGCGGATCAGCGCGGCGTCGCGCAGCCGGTGGGCCGAGCCGTCGGCGTCCAGCAGCACCACGGTGATGGGCCGCTTGCCGTTCAGGATGCGCATGGCCAAGCAGCGGCCGGCCTCCTCGGTGTAGCCGGTCTTGGAGACGCGGATGTCCCAACCCTTGGTGCCTACCAGCCGGTTGGTGTTGCGCAGCTCACGCGGGCGGCCGTCCACGGTCGTGCTGGCCTTCTTGACGCTGGTGATGCGCACGATCTCGGGATAGCGCGCCGCGGCGGCGGTGATGACGGCCATCTCCTTGGCCGTGGACATGTTGTCCGGCGACAGACCGGTCGCCTCGGCGATGCGAGTCTTGGTCAGCCCCAGCGAGCGCACCTTGGCGTTGACCGCCTTCACAAAGCCGGCCTGGCCGCCCGGGAAGGTGCGGGCTAGGGCTGCCGCGGCACGGTTCTCGGAGACCAGCAGTGCCATCTCCAGCGCCGCCTGGCGCGTCAACTGCGTGCCCACGCGCAAGTGTGAGCGGCTGTGCTTGAGGGTGTCCACATCGTCGCTGGTGATGCGCAGCTTCTCCTGGAGGTCCAGCTTGGCGTCCAGCACCACCATGGCAGTCAGCAGCTTGGTCAGCGAGGCGATGGGCACGGGCACGTCGGCATCGCGCGCCATCAGCAACTCGCCGGTGGTGTCGTCGACCACGGCCACGTGCTTGGCATTGACCGGCAGCTTCAGCGGCTGGCTGGCCGTCGCCCCGGCGGGCAGCTCGGCCGCGTCGTGGCTCTTGGCCTGCGCGCCGAGGCTGGCGACCGCGAGCACCACGGCCGGCAGTACCAGCTGCCACAGGCCGCGGCGGGACCATCGCCGGTGGGGACTCACGACTTCGGGGCTCATGCCTGATCTCCGGTGCTGGGCGGCTTGCATCACTTGGCGTCCAGCTCGCGGTGCCGCTTGAGCACATGGCCGTGGTGGCTGAACTGGCGCGCCAGCATCTCCACCAGGTAGACCGAGCGGTGCTGGCCGCCGGTGCAGCCTATGGCCACGGTCAGGTAGCTGCGCTGGTCGGCCGCGAAATTGGGCAGCCAGCGCGACAGGAAGCCGGCGATCTGGCCCATCATCAGGCCCACCTCGGGCTGGGCCGCCAGGTAGGCGGCCACCGGCGCGTCGCGGCCGGTCAAGGCGCGCAGCTCGCGGTCGTAGTAGGGGTTGGGCAGCACGCGCACGTCGAACACGAAGTCGGCATCGCTGGGCACGCCGTGCTTGAACGCGAAGCTCTCGAACACCAGCGTCAGCTTGGTGCCGGCGTTGGGGCCCACCAGGTCGCTGAGCCAAGCGCGCAGCTGGGCCGGGCGCAGCTGGCTGGTGTCGATGACGGTGGACTCGGCCTTCAGCCCGCCCAGCAGCTCGCGCTCCAGCCGGATGGCGTCCAGCAGCAGGCGGTGGTTGTCCGCCGCACCCTCACCGGCCGGGCGGGCGCTGCGCAGCGGGTGTGGTCGGCGCGTCTCGGAGAAGCGCCGCATCAGCGCCTCGTCGTTGGCGTCCAGGAACACCGAGCGCACTGCCACGCCGCGCGCGCGCAAATCCTTCAGCAGCGGCAGCAGCAGCGGCAGCGAGCTGGCCGAGCGCACGTCCACCGCGATGGCCACGCGGCGCTCGCCGCGCTGCTGCTCCAGCTTCAGGAAGTCCAGCAGCAGCTCGGCCGGCAGGTTGTCGACGCAAAAATAGCCGGCGTCCTCCAGCGCGTGCATGGCCACCGACTTGCCGCCGCCGGACATGCCGGTCAGCAGCACCACGTCGCCCTGCAGTTCGGTCTCTGTGCTCATGACTTGGCCTTCTTCCTGACGCCCGCCGTCGAGGCGGCCAGCATCTCCTGGGCATGGGCCAGGCTGGTGGACGACAGCCGCTCGCCGCCCAGCATGCGGGCGATCTCGGCCACGCGGGCCTCGCCGGCCACCGGGCTGACCGAGC
>JBKBOJ010000091.1:0-10635 GCA_046294815.1 Roseateles sp.
CTGGCCCTGCAGGCTGCCGTCCACGCCGCGGGCCCCGGGGCCGCCATGGCCCGTGTCGGCCTGCAGCACCTCCTCGAACAGCGGGCCCAGGTAGACCAGGTGGGTCGAAAAGCCCAGGTACTCCTTGGTGATCTGCAGTTCTAGCGTCAGCGGCGTGCGCGGCATGGCGCCGAACAGCGGATGAAAGGGCTCGCGGGGCTGGAAATCGATGGGTCCGTTCTTCACCTGCACGATCACGTTGGGCGCGAAGCGCCCGTCCAGAGGCTTGAACCCGTCGAAGGCCTGGGCCGCACGGTCCTTGGCCTCGGGCGCGTAGACAAAGGCCCGCCACAGCACCGCACCGCCATGCGGACGCAGCACGTCGGCCAACATGTTGGCGCCGTCGGCGTGGTTGCGGCCATAGTCCTGCGGGCCGGGCTGGCCCTCGAAGTTGGCCTTGACGAGAAAGCCACCAACGTCGGGAATGAGCCGGTAGATCTCGTCGGCCTTGGCCCGCCACCAGGCACGCACGGCCGCATCCAGCGGGTCGGCCGTCTGCAGCCCGCCTAGTTCGCGCGGCGCCGAGAAGCGCGCCGACAGGTAGACCTTGATGCCATAGGGCCGCAGCACGTCGGCCAGCGCCAGCAGCAGCGCCGCCATCCCCGCCCTCCGGGTGCACGTGAACTTCATCCCCTCTCCTCGTGTTTTGCCGGCCTGCGCAATTTCCCGGCTTGCGCGCGGGCCAATGGTAGCGCTACATTTCATCCCGTTAGCAACGACTGACCGGCTGGTGGGCGACCTTCATCCACGGAGACAAATCCTTGAATCACACCGCGTCAGCAAGGCCTGCGATGCTGCATCCGCGACAGGGGTTTACCCGCGGCGGATCCGCTAACGCTACCAATCGGATCGGGCGGGCCGCGTGACGGGGGGCGTCGCGGCCGTGGGCCGCCAGCGCTGGTGGATCTGCGCGCTGCTGTTCGTCGCCACCACCATCAACCACATCGACCGCAATGCACTGTCGGTGCTCAAGACCCGTCTGCAGCAACCGCTGGAGGCCGGCGGCCTGGCGCTGACCGACGCCGACTACGGCTGGATCACTTTCGCCTTCACGGCCGCCTACGCCGCCTTCCCGCCGCCGATCGGCACCGCCATCGACCGCTTCGGCGTCAAGCGCAGCCTGGCGGTGGCGCTCGTGTTGTGGTCACTGGCGGCGGCACACGGCCTGGTGACGACGGTGCTGGGCCTGGTGATCGTGCGCTTCCTGCTGGGCATGGCCGAGGCGGCACATTTCCCCGCGGCGATCAAGGCCGTGGCGATGTGGTTCCCGCAGCAGGAACGCGCGCTGGCGACCGGCCTGTTCAACAGCGGCACTGCCTTAGGCATCATCGCGTCGCCCATCACCGTATGGCTGGCGCTGAGCTTTGGCTGGCAGGCCGCCTTCATCGCCATCGGCGCCGCAGGGCTGCTGTGGCTGCTGTTCTGGCAACGCGGCTTTCACGCGCCCGAGCGGCACCCGCAGATCTCCGCCACCGAACTGGCCCACATCCGCGGCGGCCAGCCGCCCGCCACCGAGACCCTGCGCCTGCCCTGGACGGCGATGCTGCGCTACCGCGAGATCTGGCCTTTTCTGCTGGCCAAGCTGCTGACCGACCCGGTGTGGTGGTTCTTCCTGTGCTGGCTGCCCTCCTGTCTGGAGCGCGAGCGCGGCCAGAACCCGCTGAAGAGCGCCGGCCTCGTCGGGCTGATCTACCTGGGTTCCAGCGTGGGCTCCATCCTGGGCGGCTGGCTGTCGGGGCACCTGACGCAGCGCGGCTGGCCGGTGGGCCGTGCCCGCATGCTGACCATGGGCCTGTTCGCCGCCTGCATGCCCGGCAGCATCCTGGCCTACTGGGTGGAGAGCTTCGCCGCCTGCGTGGCGCTGATCGCGCTGCTGACCGCGCTGACCGTGCAATGGAGCGGGACCCAGCAATGGGCCTTCGTCGACGCCGGCCTGATGCACCTGAGCAGCCTGGCCATCTTCTGGGTCTGGTTCCGCGGCCGCTTCGAGCGCGTGGACGTCGACGCCGGCGTGGACCTGAGTCGCCGCCACGCCGGGCTGCTGACTGGCGGCGCCGCGCTGACGCTGCTGGGCCTGATGCCGGTCTGGCTGATCAGCGCCCACTGGGCGGCCTGCGTGGCCGCCGCCAAGTTCGCCGGCGCCGCCCAGGCGCTGACCGCTGCCGCAGGCCTGGCCCTGATCGGCACCCTGCTTTCCTATGCGGGCCGCGCCCACGGCAGGCCTGAGTTCCTTGCTACCCAGCACCCATGACGATGATCACCAACCCCATCCTGCCGGGCTTCCACGCCGACCCGTCCATCTGCCGCGTTCCTGGCGCGGACGGCGACGACTACTACATCGCCACCTCCACCTTCGAATGGTGGCCAGGCGTGCGCATCCACCACTCCAAGGATCTGGTCCACTGGCGCCACCACAGCTACGCCCTCACGCGCACCAGCCAGCTGGACCTGACCGGCCACCCCGACTCCGCCGGCGTCTGGGCGCCCTGCCTGAGCTATGCGGGCGGCCAGTTCTGGCTGATCTACACCGATGTGCGCTCCACCATCGGCGCGTTCAAGGACACGCACAACTACCTCGTCACGGCACCCAGCATCGACGGCCCATGGAGCGAGCCCATCTACCTGAACAGCTCCGGCTTCGACCCCAGCCTGTTCCACGACGAGGACGGCCGCCACTGGCTGCTGAACCAGCAGTGGACGCACAAGCCCGGCAAGAACCACTTCAACGGCATCCTGCTGCAGGAGTACGACCACCAGGCGCGCAAACTGGTCGGCCCGGTCAAGAACATCTACGCCGGCACCGAGCTGGGCGTCGTCGAAGGCCCGCACCTGTACCGCCGCAACGGCTGGTACTACCTGCTGACCGCCGAGGGCGGCACCTTCTACGAGCACGCGGTCACGCTGGCCCGCTCGCGCCACATCGACGGCCCCTACGAGACCCTGCCCGGCAATCCGCTGCTGACCGCCTGGCGGAAGAAGACCGACGGCCTGCAGCGCAGCGGCCATGCCAGCTGGGTCGCAACCGCCAGCGGCGAATGGTTCATGGCCCACCTGTGCGGCCGGCCGCTGGAGTGGAGCGGCCCCAACGCCGCCAAGCAGGACCCGACCAGCGGCTATGCCGGCCTGCACTGCCCGCTGGGCCGCGAGACCGCGCTGCAGCGCCTGCGCTGGCGCGACGACGACTGGCCCGAGGTCGTCGGCGGCCCGCAGCCCAGCCTGAGAATCGCGGCCCCCGACCTGCCGCCGCACCCCTTCCCTGTCGAGCCCGCACGCGACGATTTCGACAGCCCCGTCTTGAGCGGCCACCTGAACTCGCTGCGCAAGCCCTTGGACGAGAGCTGGGCCTCGCTGACCGCCCGCCCCGGCCACCTGCGCCTGGTGGGCCGCGAGTCGCTGATGAGCCTGTTCGACCAGAGCCTGGTCGCCCGCCGCCAGCAGCATTTCAACTGCCGCATCGAGACCCGGGTGGACTTCGAGCCCGACAACTTCCAGCAGATGGCCGGCCTCGTGGCCTACTACAACACGCGCAACCATGCCTACCTGCATGTCACGCGCGACCTGGACAGCCACGAGCGTGTCGTCTACCTGACGGTGAACCGCGACGCAGCCATCGCCGCCGCCAGCGAGCCGCTGCCGCTGCGGCCCGGCCCCGTGGACCTGGCCGTGGAGTTCAACCACGAGCACTACCGCTTCTACTTCCGCCAGGGCCGCGATGCCTGGCAAGCGGTGGGTCCGGCGCTGGACACCGCCATGCTCAGCGACGAGTTCGCGACCCGCTTCGTCAACGGCTTTGCCAGCAGCTTCGGCTTCACCGGCAACTTCGTCGGCATCGCCTGCCAGGACCTGGCCGGCACGCGCAAGCATGCGGACTTCGACTATCTCTCCTACGAAGCCAAGACCTGAGCAGCCAAGACGGCCGACCACAAGAATAACGACGCGAGACAAGCATGAGCCCCCACCAGCGACTCTCCTTCATCGAGAAGGCCGGATACAGCTGCGGCGACGCCGCGGCCAACCTGGTCTTCATGTCGATGATCCTGTTCCAGCTGAACTTCTACACGGACGTGTTCGGCCTCTCGGCCAACACGGCCGCAGCCATCCTGCTGTGGCCGCGGCTGTGGGATGCCATGTTCGATCCCATCATGGGCGTGCTGGCCGATCGCACCCGCACGCGCTGGGGCAAGTTCCGCCCCTGGGTGCTGTGGACCTCGGTGCCTTGGGCCGTCGTCATGATCCTCGCGTACACGGTGCCGGATCCGAGCTGGGGCTGGAGCACCGGCATGGTGGTGGCCTATGCCGGCATCACCAACACGCTGCTGATGACGCTGTACAGCATGAACAACATGCCCTACTCCGCCATGAGCGCCGTCATGACGGGTGACCTGAACGAGCGCACCAAGCTGAACGCCTACCGCTTCGTGTCGGTCAACGTCGCGCAGTTCGCAGTGGGTGGCCTGACGCTGCCGCTGGTGGCCAAGTTCGCGCAAGGCGCGGACCGCGCGCACGGCTGGCAGGTCACGATGACGCTTTGGGCCGTCGTCTGCCTGGTGCTGTTCCTGATCACCTTCTTCACGACCCGGGAGCGCATCCAGCCCATCACCGAAGCGCATTCCTCGCCCAAGCAGGACTTCCTGGACCTGCTGAAGAACGGCCCGTGGATCGCGCTGGTGGTCTACACCGTCTGCCACTTCGGCATGCTGGCGCTGCGCGGCGGTGCGCACTACAACTACTACCACCACTACGCCGACAAGGCGGCGATGTTCGACTTCCTCGCCACCATCGGGCTGACGACGCCGGAGCCGGGCAGCACCGGCAGCCTGGCCGACTGGCTGGGCTACATCGTGCACGGCACGCGCGACCAGCTTGCCAACTCGAACGTGGCCGACGTGTTCAACAGCATCATCAACATGGCCGGCACGGTCACCACCATCATCGTCATCATGCTCTCCACCGGCCTGTCGGCGCGTCATGGTCGCCGCGCCATCGGCGTATGGTGCTTTGGCCTGTGCACGCTGACCGCGTTCGCGATGTACCTGCTGCCGCCGGATGCCGTGTGGGCCATGCTGGGCCTGCAAATCCTCAGCGCCGCGGTCTACGCGCCCACCGTCGCAGTGATGTGGTCCATGTATGCCGACGCGGCGGACTATTCCGAATGGCAGACCGGCCGTCGCTTCACCGGCATGGTGTTCGCCACCATTGGCTTCTCGCTGAAGGCCGGCCTGGCGCTGGGCTCGGCCAGCCTGCTGTGGATGCTGACCGGCTTCTTCGGCTACGACACGAAGTTGCCCACGGCGCCCAACGCCATCGAGGGCTACCGCGTGATGTCCAGCATCGTCGTAGGCCTGCTGTTCGCCGCCTGCTGCCTCTCGCTGCTCGCCAACAAGCTGGACAAGCGGACCACCCTCAAGATCTCCGACGAACTCGCCCAGCGCCGCCAACAGGCGGGCGTCGCGTCGGCCGCCTGACAACCGACTTCACCTCCAACATTTCCCGTAGTCAAGGACCCGCCATGAGCACCGCCTACTCCGATCTCCCCGTCGTCCAGTACGAAGGCCCTTCCTCCACCAACCCACTGGCCTACCGCTGGTACGACGCCAAGCGCGTCGTGCTGGGCAAGACCCTGGCCGAGCACCTGCGCCCGGCCGTCTGCTACTGGCACAACTTCTGCTGGAGGGGCGAGGACGTCTTCGGTCTGGGCAACACCGTGTTCCAGCGCAGCTGGTTCCATGAGGCGGACCCGGTCAAGGCCGCGTACATGAAGCTGGACGCCGCCTTCGACTTCTTCGGCAAGCTGGGCCTGCCCTACTGGTGCTTCCATGACCGCGACGTGGCCCCCGAGGGCGCGACGCTGGCCGAGTCCAACCGCATCCTCGATGGCCTGCTGGAGGCCGCCGCCAAGAAGATGCAGGACGGCAAGGTGGGCCTGCTGTGGGGCACCGCCAACCTGTTCTCGCATGGCCGCTACATGAGCGGCGCAGCCACCAACCCCGACCCCGCCGTCTACGCCTATGCTGCCGCGCAGGTCAAGCATGTGCTGGAGTGGACCCACCGCCTGGGCGGCGCCAACTACGTGCTATGGGGCGGCCGTGAAGGCTACGAAACTCTGCTGAACACCGACCTCAAGCGCGAGCTGGCCCAGTACGGCCGCTTCCTGACCTCGGTCGTCGAGCACAAGCACAAGATAGGCTTCAAGGGCACTATCCTGATCGAGCCCAAGCCGCAAGAGCCCACCAAGCACCAGTACGACTACGACAGCGCCACCGTCTACGGCTTCCTGAAGACCTACGGCCTGGAAAACGAGGTCAAGGTCAACATCGAGGTCAACCACGCCACACTGGCTGGCCACAGCTTTGAACATGAAGTGGCCACCGCCTGCGCTTTGGGCATCTTCGGTTCTCTGGACGCCAACCGCGGCGACGAGCAGCTGGGCTGGGACACCGACCAGTTCCCCAACAACCACGTGCAGCTGGTGCCGGCCATGCTGGAGATCATCCGCCACGGCGGCTACACCACCGGCGGCACCAACTTCGACGCCAAGGTACGCCGCCAGTCGATCGACCCGATCGACCAACTCGAAGGCCACATCGGCGGCATGGACACGATGGCGCGCGCCTTCCTAGCCGCCGCCGCGCTGTACGAAAGCGGCCAACTGGAAAGGGCCATGACCGAGCGCTACGCCGATTGGGAGGGCGAACTGGGCAAGAGGATACTGTCGGGCGCCAGCCTGGATGAACTGGCATTGCTGGTCCACGCTCAGGGCATCTCGCCGCAGCCGCGCTCCGGTCGCCAGGAGCGCCTAGAAAACATCGTCAACGCATTCGTTTGACCATGTACCTCGGCATCGACCTCGGCACCTCTGAGATCAAGCTGCTGCTGCTCGACGAGCGGCACACCATCGTGGCCAGCACCGGCGTGGCGCTCACCGTGCAGCGGCCCCAAGCGCTGTGGAGTGAGCAGAACCCCGCCGACTGGTGGGCGGCGCTCGATGTCGGCATGGCCCGACTCCAGCAAGACCACGGCGCGGCGCTCGCGCAGGTGCGCGCCATCGGGCTGTCTGGCCAGATGCACGGCGCCGTGACGCTGGACGCCGCCGGCCAGGTGCTGCGCCCGGCCATTCTGTGGAACGACGGCCGCAGCGCGGCGCAATGCGCGCAGATGATGGCCGCCTGTCCCACGCTGCCGGCCATCACCGGCAACCTCGCGATGCCGGGTTTCACCGCGCCCAAACTGGCGTGGATGCGCGAGCATGAGCCGGACCTGTTCGCCCGGGTCGCCAAGGTGCTGCTGCCCAAGGACTGGCTGCGCCTGCAGCTCACCGGCGAAGTGGTGAGCGAGATGAGCGACGCCGCCGGCACGCTGTGGCTGGACGTGGCCAAGCGCCGCTGGTCACCCGAGGCGCTGGCGCTGACCGGCCTCGACGAGCGCCACATGCCCAGACTCGTGGAAGGCAGTGAACCCAGCGGGACGCTCAAGTCCCAGCTGTCCCAGCGCTGGGGCCTGCCCGCAGGCATCCCTGTGGCCGGCGGCGGCGGCGACAACGCCGCCAGCGCCGTCGGCATGGGCGTCGTCAGGGCAGGCGACGGCTTTCTGTCGCTGGGCACCTCCGGCGTCATCTTTCTGTGCAATGAGGCGTTCAGCCCCAACCCAGCCCGCGCGGTCCATGCCTTCTGCCATGCGCTGCCGAACACCTGGCACCAGATGAGCGTCATGCTCAGCGCCGCCAGCGCGCTGCGCTGGGCCACGCTGATGCTGGGCATGCCCGGCGGTGAGGCCGACCTGATCGCCAAGGCCGCCGCGCTCACCCCCACGCAGCGCGACCAGGCCCCCCTCTTCCTGCCCTATCTGTCCGGCGAACGCACGCCACACAACAACGCCAACGCCAAGGGCGTGTTCTTCGGCCTGACGCATGAACACGGCGCCGCCGAGATGGGCTACGCGGTGCTGGAAGGTGTGGGCTTCGCGTTGCTGGATGGCTGGCAGTCGCTGCAGGCCGGTGGCGGCAATGCCGAGCAGCTGTGGCTGGTCGGCGGCGGCGCGCGCAGCGCATGGTGGGCCCAACTGCTCGCCTCGCTACTGAACGTGCGCCTCGTCAACGGCGTGGGCGCCGAGGCCGGCGGCGCCTTAGGCGCTGCGCGCCTGGCCTGGCTGGCAACCGGTAGCACTGTGAACGAGGTCTGCCGCACGCCCGCCATCGCCCGCATCGCCGACCCCGATCCTGTTCTGGCTGCCGCACTGCAGCCTCGCTTCGAACGCTTCCAGCGCCTCTACCAAGCACTGCAGAGCGAGTTCGGTCAGCCGCGCGTTCAAAGGCAAGAGGCCACGCATCGCTCAACGCCATGAACCGCCTCGGCCCGCTTCGCCAAGACATCAGCCGCGGCGACGGCTTTGCCGGCGGCAAAGCAAGCCTCGCCAACAGACCGACCTAGCCTTTGCCGTGCATGGCCATTGAGGAGACATGCCGCATGACCAAGAAGCCCCGCCTCTGCGTGCTCTTGATGACACTGGCCGCCGCCAGCGCCCAGGCCGAGGTTCGCCTGGCTCGCGTGTTCGGCGACCACATGGTGCTGCAGCGCGAGCAGCCCATACGCATCTGGGGCCATGCCACGCCAGGCCAGACGCTGACGGTAGAGCTGGCCGGCAGCAAGGCCAGCGCCACCGTCGGCGCCGATGGCCGCTGGCACGCGACGCTGCCGGCGCAAAAGGCCGGTGGGCCGCATGCGCTGCGCGTGCAAGGCGATGAGCGCTTGGAGCTGCAGGACGTGCTGATCGGTGATGTCTGGCTGCTGGGCGGGCAGTCCAACATGGTGTGGCCACTGGCGCAGACCGATACCGGCCCGCAAGAGGTCGCGTCCCCGCAGAATGCGCAACTGCGCCACCTGCGTGTGCCGCTGCACGCCAGCCTGACCCCGGAGGCGGACATCGCTCCAGCACCCTGGGTCGTCGCCGAGGCCGGCAAGGTGGGCGAGTTCAGCGCCGTGGGATACCACTTCGCACGCCAGATGCAGGCTGTGCAAGGCGTGCCCATAGGCCTGGTCAACACCGCCTGGGGCGGCTCGCACCTGGAAACGTGGATGCGCCGCGAGCTGGTGCAGCAAGACCCGGCACTCGCCGCTGCACTGAAAGCGCTGCCCACGAGTGGCGACGAGTTCGTGCGCCAGCGCCGCGCGCTCGTCGAGGCCCGCGTCAAGGCCTGGCAGCCCGGCCTGCCCTTGCAGGGCGTGGACGCCAGTGACTGGTCCGCCGCCGAGAACATCGACGCCGACTGGCCCACCCTGAGCGCACCGGGCGCCTGGGAAGGGCAGGGCTTGGCCGACATGGACGGCGTCGTCTGGCTGCGCCGCAAGCTGGAACTGACCGAAGCCCAGGCCGCGGGGGCAGCCCAGCTACACCTGGCCAAGGTGGACGATTGCGACGAGGTCTGGGTGAACGGCCACAAGGTTGGCGGCCAGTGCGGCTACGACCAGGCGCGCCGCTACGAGTTGCCTGCCGGCACGCTGCGCCCTGGCGCCAACTGGATCGCCGTGCGCGTGACCGACAGCGGCGGTGGCGGCGGCTTTCATGGCGATGCGGCCTCGATGCGGCTGGATACCGCGGCCGGCGCAGTCCCGCTAGCCGGCCCCTGGCGCGCCCGCGTGGAGCAAATGCACGTCAGCTCGCTTACCGCCAACGATGCACCCACACTGGCGTACAACGGCCTCATCGCGCCGCTGCAGGGCCTGAAATTCCGCGGGGTGCTGTGGTACCAAGGCGAAAGCAACACCAGCCGCGCCGCGGCCTATGCTGCCGACTTCCAGAAGCTGATCACCGACTGGCGCAATCAGTTCGGACAACCCAGGCTGCCATTCTTCTTCGTGCAACTGGCGTCCTACCTGCCGCTGCAGAACAACCGGCTCGGCCACGGCGGCTGGGCCGAACTGCGCGATGCACAGGCCCAAGCGCTGAAGCTGCCGCACACCGGGATGGCGGTCGCTATCGACGTTGGCGACCCGGTGGACATTCACCCGCGCAACAAGCGCACGCTGGGCAGCCGCCTTGCGCAGTTGGCGCTGCGCGACCTGGGGCTGCGCACCACACCTGCCACGGGCCCGCAACTAATGAGGACCGAGGTGCGCGGCAACGAAATCTGGCTGCACTTCAAGCACACCGCAGGTGGCCTACGCACCACAAGAGCGGGCGATCCACTGCGAGGCTTCATGGTCGCCGGCGCGGACCGCCGCTTTGTGGCCGCCGACGCACGCATCGAGGGCAATGCCGTGGTCCTAAGCAGTGCCGCGGTAGCCAGACCTCAAGCTGCGCGCTACGCCTGGATCGACAACCCCATGGAGTCCAACCTTGTAGGTGGCGACGGCCTGCCCGCCGCGCCGCTTCGCACCGATGACTGGCCACTGGACACTGCAGGCCGACGCTATCCAAACTGACTCCGGCGTGCAGGCGCGCAGCCAGGAGCCCGAACTCCGAGTAGGTCAGCCTGATACGCCGGCTCTTCGTCATTTCGTGTGGAACCCAACAGTCACAATGACTCCTGGTCGTCGAGCCCGGTGGGCATGTGTGCAGGCCGCTGGCCGGCCTGTGCACATGTCCACGAGGCGTGTTTGA
>JBKBOJ010000092.1:0-10458 GCA_046294815.1 Roseateles sp.
GGCGAACCGTCTTCTTCTTGGCTTTGGAGCTGGTTGCCATGCTGTGTCTATACCCAGTTGGT
Organism: Roseateles sp.; assembly: GCA_046294815.1. GTDB lineage: Bacteria > Pseudomonadota > Gammaproteobacteria > Burkholderiales > Burkholderiaceae_C > Pelomonas. Next base: position 63 of record JBKBOJ010000092.1, read on the forward strand.
GCAAAGACGGCGAGTATAGCCTGGAATCCGGCTGGAATCCAAGCACCGGGCGGCGTGTCGCGGGCGGCCCCGTCGGCGGCACAGATAATCCGCCGCCATGAACCTGCTGCGCGCCGCGTCAACCATCTCCCTGCTGACCCTGGCTTCGCGCATCACCGGCCTCGTCCGGGAGACCATGGTGGCCGCCTTGTTCGGCGCCACGGCGATGACGGACGCCTTCCTGGTGGCGTTCCGCATCCCCAATCTGCTGCGCCGCCTGTTCGCCGAGGGCGCGTTCTCGCAGGCCTTCGTGCCGGTCCTTGCCGCGACGCGGGCGACCGAGGGCGAGGCGGCGACCCGGCGCCTCATCGATGCGGTCGCGACGGTGTTGCTGTGGGCGCTGGTGGCGACCAGCGTGGTGGGCGTGCTGGCCGCGCCGCTGCTGGTCTGGCTGCTGGGTGCCGGCCTGCCGGACCAGGCCTTCGACGCGTCGGTCGTCATGACGCGCTTCATGTTCCCCTACATCATCTGCATGTCGCTGGTGGCGCTGTCCGCGGGCATCCTGAACACCTGGCGGCGCTTCGTGGTGCCGGCGGCCACGCCGGTGCTGCTGAACCTCAGCGTCATTGTGGTCGGCTGGTCGCTGGTGGGGCCGTTGGAGCGCGCGGGCTACCCGGGCATCTATGCGATGGCGCTGGGCGTCATGCTGGGTGGCGTGCTGCAGCTGCTGGTGCAGTGGCCGGCGCTGCGTGCCGTTGGCGCGATGCCGCGCATGCGGCTGAGCTGGCGCGGCTGGCAGGAGTCGCGGGCCCATCCGGGCGTCGGGCGCATCATCGTGCAGATGGGGCCGGCGCTGCTGGGGGTGGGGGTGTCCCAGGTGTCGCTGATGATCAATACGCAGATCTCCAGCCACATTGCCGAAGGGGCCACCTCCTGGCTCAACTATGCGGATCGGCTGATGGAGTTCCCCATTGGGCTGCTGGGTGTGGCGCTGAGCGCGGTGCTGACGCCGCAGCTGGCCGCCGCTCAGGCCTCGGGCGACGGCGAGCGCTACAGCCGGCTGCTGGACTGGGGCCTGCGCATGGTGTTGCTGCTGGCCATGCCCTGCGCCGTCGCGCTGCTGGTGTTCGCCAAACCGTTGACGGCGGTGCTGTACCACCGCGGCGCCTTCGACGTGGTCGATGTGCAGAACACCTCTCAGTCCGTCATGGGTTGGGGTGTAGGCCTGCTGGGCCTGATCGCGATCAAGGTGCTGGCACCGGGCTTCTACGCCCGTCAGGACACCGGCACGCCGGCCAAGATCGCCATCGCGGTGCTGGTGCTGACCCAGCTGTTCAACCTCGCTTTCGTGCCCTGGATTGGCGCGGCCGGACTGGCGCTCTCCATCGGCCTTGGGGCGCTGGTCAATGCCAGCTGGCTGCTGTGGGGGCTCAAGAAGCTGGGCAGCTACCGGCCCGAGCCGGGTTGGCTGGCCTTCGCGCTGCGCGTGGGGTTGGGTTGCGTCGCGATGGCGCTGCTGCAGTGGCAGCTGGCCGCGCGGCTGGACTGGATTGCGCTGGGCGCGAACGAGGGGCTGCGTGCGCTGGTCATGGCGGCCAGCCTGGGCGCTAGCGCGGTCGTCTACTTCGCGGTGCTGCTGCTGGCCGGCCTGCGCCCGCGGGCGTTGGGCCGCCCGATCTGATTCGCGTCGATGCGGTACGCGGCACCCACACCCCTGGAGTATTTCGCCAGCTTGGTCGCGTCCGACGACAGCCTGCACTTGCTTGAAGCTGCCGTCAGCCTGGGCCAAGACGAGCAGCCTGGACTGGACGTGCAAGCCGTGCTGGCGGATGTGGACCGTCTGGCACGGCGTCTGCGCGAGCGCGTGCGGCCGGGCATGGCGGCGCCCGAGCGGCTGCGGCTGCTGACGCGCTTCTTTCATGGCGAGCTGGGCTTTGCTGGCAACCTGAACAACTACTACGCCGCGGACAACAGCTTCATCCACCGCGTGCTGGAAACGCGCCGAGGCATTCCCATCACGCTGGCGGTGCTGCTGCTGGAACTGGGCGAGCAAGTGGGCCTGCGCATGGCGGGTGTGGCCTTTCCGGGGCATTTCCTGGTCAAGTGTCGCGCTGGCCTGGGCGAGGTGGTGATCGATCCGTTCACCGGCGACGCCTTGTCGGCGGCCCGGCTGGAGGAGTTGCTGGCGGTCTACCGCCAGGGCAGCGAGCTGCCGCAGGACTTGCAGCTGCCGCTGGAGTTCTTCCTCAGGGCAGCGTCGCCGCGGCAGATCCTGGCCCGCATGCTGCGTAACCTGAAGGAGATCTACAAGTCCGCCGCCGACGCGGCGCGTCTGTTGGCCGTGCTGCAACGTCTGGTGGTGCTGCTGCCCGATGATGCCGCCGAGCGCCGCGATCGCGGGCTGCTGCTGGACCAACTGGGCCGGTCGGCCGCGGCCGCCGCCGACTTCGCGTTCTACCTGGAGCGGCGGCCCGATGCGCCGGACGCTACCGCCTTGCGCCGGCGTCTTGCCGCGCTGCAGAACGACGGCACGCCGCCGCTTCAGTGACAATGCGCGCCCTTCGCGCCCAACGATGATGATGAAGATCAACAAGCCGCAACGTGTCGCCCTGGCCTGGGGGGGCGTCGCACTCGTCGTCATGCTGCTGCTGTGGCTGCTGGCGCCGGTGCTCGCCCCCTTCATCGCGGCGCTGGTGCTGGCCTATGCGCTGGCACCCGTGGTGCAGGCGCTGGTGAACCGGCGTGTGCCCCGCGCGCTGGCCGTGCTGGTCGTGGAGGTGCTGTTTGTGTTGGTGCTGCTGGCGTTGCTGCTGCTGGTGCTGCCCATCCTCAGCAAGGAACTGCCCGCACTGCGCGAGCAGATTCCGGCGCTGGCCAAGCGCGCCAACGACGCGCTGTCGCCCTGGCTGGCGCAACACGGCATCCGCCTGCAACTGGACCCTGCCAGCATCAAGGCCTTCGTGCTGAAGTACCTCGACGCCAATTTTGAGGAATGGCTCGCCGCCGTACTGAATTCAGCGCGCATCGGCGGCAGTTTCCTGCTGGCCTTCATCGGCAATGCGGTGCTGTTGCCGGTGGTGTTGTTCTACCTGCTGGACGACTGGCCCAACCTGGTCCAGCGCGTGCGAGCCCTGGTGCCGCCCGCGGTGCGCGATTCCGTCGGCGGTTTCCTGGACGAGTGCGATGCGATGCTGGGCCAGTACCTGCGTGGGCAGTTGCTGGTGATGGGCGCGTTGGCGATCTTCTATAGCGCCGGGCTGGCGCTGGCCGGCTTCGAGTTGGCTTTGCCCATCGGCATCTTCACCGGGCTGGCCGGCTTCATCCCCTACCTCGGCTTCGGCCTGGGCCTGGTGCTGGCCCTGCTGGCCGGGCTGCTGCAGTTCGCCAGCCTGTACGGCCTGGTCGCCGTGGTCGTGGTGTTCGGCGTCGGGCAACTGCTGGAGAGCTTCGTGCTGACGCCGCGCTTCGTCGGTGAGCGCATCGGCATGAGCCCGCTGATGGTCATCTTCGCGCTGCTGGCCTTCGGTCATCTGCTGGGCTTCATCGGCGTGTTGATCGCGCTGCCGTTGTCGGCCGTTGCGGTGGTGGCGGTGCGCCGTCTGCACAGCGCGTATCTGGCGAGCGCGCTGTTCCGTTGATGAGGCAGATCCCGCTCGCGTTGCTGGCGCCGCCGGCGCACAGCTTCGACAACTTCCTGCCCGGCGCCAATGCCGAGGTGCTGGCCTATCTGCAGGGACTGACGCCCGGCGACGCGCCCGTGCTGCTGTGGGGGGCAACCGGCTCCGGCAAGACCCATCTGCTGCAGGCGCTGGCCGAGCGCTGGCAGGCCAGCGGCCAGCGTGTGGCCTGGTACGACGCCGACACGCCCTTGCCATGGGAGTTGCCGGCCCATCCCAGCCTGCTGCTGCTGGACGACTGCCAGCGCTTCGACGCCGGCCAGCAGCACGCGGCCTTCGCGCTGTTCGCCGCGTCGGCAGGGCAGGGTTACACCGTCGTTGCGGCGGCCGACGCGCCCGCCGTCGACCTGCCGTTGCGTGAAGACCTGCGCACCCGCCTGGGCTGGGGCCCGAGCTTCCAACTGCTGCCACTGCGCGAGGCCGAGATGCGCGCGGCGCTGCGCCGCGAGGCCGACAGGCGTGGACTGCTGCTGGGTGATGAGGTGCTGGACTACCTGCTGACTCGCTTCGAGCGCAACCTCAAGGGCCTGATGGCGCTGCTGGCGCGGCTGGATGCCTTCGCGCTTTCAGCCAAGCGCGCGCTGACGCTGCCGCTGCTCAAGGCGATGTTGGCCGATGAAAAAATAGACTCTGACCCCATTTTATGAACCTCACGCTGTTCGACCTGGACGGGACCTTGATCCCGGTGGATTCCGACCATGCCTTCGGCGCCTTCATGGTGCAGGTGGGCTGGGCGGATGGCGCGGTCTGGGGAGCGCGTAACGACGAGTTCTTCGCGCAGTACAACGCTGGCACGCTGGATCTGCCGGCCTACATCGACTTCGCCACGTCGGCCTGGCGGACGCGGCCGCTGGACGAGGCATTGGCCATGCGCGAGCGCTTCATGGCCGAGGTCATGCAGCCGGCGCTGCGGCCCGAGGCGCGCGCCCTTGTCGAGCGGCACCGCGCCGCCGGCGACCTGATTGCGCTGGTCACGGCCACCAACGAGTTCGTCACCGCGCCTATCGCGGCTGCCTTCGGCATCGAGCACCTGATCGCCGTGCAGCTGCAGCGCGACGCGATGGGCCGCTACACCGGCGAGATCCGCGGCGTGCCAAGCTTCCGCGAGGGCAAGATCACGCGGGTGGACGACTGGCTGCAGGGCCTCGGGGCACAATGGCGCGACTTCGAGCGCGTGAGCTTCTACAGCGACTCGATCAACGACCTGCCCCTGCTCGAACGTGTCAGCCACCCCGTGGCCACCAACGCCAGCGCGGCGCTCGCACGCATCGCCAGCGAGCGCGGCTGGCCCCAGCTCCAACTCTTCGCATGATCAAGAAGTTCATCGACAAGCTGCTCGGCAAGCCCGCTGCCGCGACGTCCAAGAAGACGCCGCTGGGCAAGCGTGTGGAGATCCCCGCCGACGTTCATGGCATCGACCCCGAACTGCTCGATGAGCGCGCCGTCAAGGTCGTCAAGACCTTGACCGACGCTGGCTTCGAGGCTTACATCGTCGGCGGCGCCGTGCGTGACCTGCTGCTGGGCATGCGGCCCAAGGACTTCGACGTCGCCACCAACGCGACGCCCGAGCAGGTCAAGGGTTTGTTCCGCCGCGCATTCATCATCGGCCGGCGCTTCCGCATCGTCCATGTGGTCTACGGCCGCGGCCGCGAGCACGAGGTCATCGAAGTCTCGACCTTCCGCGCGCTGCCCACCGAATCCGAGGCGGTCAACGGCAACGAGAAGACCTCCAAGGCCGAGCTGGAGGGCAAGCAGCATGCCGTCGACGCCAGCGGTCGCGTGTTGCGCGACAACGTCTGGGGGCCGCAGATCGAGGATGCCGCGCGCCGCGACTTCACCGTCAACGCGATGTACTACGACCCGCAGCGCCGGCTGGTCGTGGACTATCACGGCGGTCTGGCTGACGCCAAGGCCAAGCTGCTGCGCATGATCGGCGACCCCGAGACCCGCTACCGCGAGGACCCGGTGCGCATCATCCGCGCCGTGCGCTTCGCGGCCAAGCTGGGCTTCGAGCTGGAGAAGAAGACGCTGGCCCCCGTGCAGGCCTGCATTCCGCTGCTGGCCAACGTGCCGGCCTCGCGGCTGTTCGACGAGATGATCAAGCTGCTGCAAACCGGTCACTCGCTGGCCAGCCTGGTGCAGTTGAAGAAGCTGGGCCTGGTGGGGCGGGGCGGCAAGGTGTTCGCCGTGCTGGACGCCATGTTGACCGAGGCCGGCGACCTGCCCGACGGCGTGCGCGGCAAGTTCCTGCGCTTGGCCTTCGAGGACACCGACCGCCGCGTCAGCGAGGGCCGCGGCGTCAGCCCCAGCTTCATGCTGGCCTGCATGCTGTGGCACGAGGTGCTGGAGCGCTGGACCCGCATCCGCGACGCCGGCGAGCCGCCAGTGCCGGCGCTGGCCCAGGCCATCGATGCCGTCTTCGACGCCCGCATCGGCGACATCTCCGGCCGCGGCAAGCTGGCGGCCGACATGCGCGAGATCTGGATGATGCAGCCCCGCTTCGAGCGCCGCAGCGGCTCAGGGGTCTTCACGCTGGTCGAGCAGCCGCGCTACCGCGCCGGTTTCGACTTCCTGCGCCTGCGCGCCGATGCTGGGGAAGTCGATCCGGCGCTGGCCGACTGGTGGGAGGACTTTGCGCTCGGCACGGACGAGGAACGTCAGGCCTTGCTGGCCGATGCCCGCGCCAGCCAGCAGAAGGCGCCCCGCGTCGTGCGCGCACCGCGGCCCGATGTGCCCGTGGCCGGCGAAACTGATGCTGATGCGGACGCCGCCAGCGCCGCACCGGCCCGCAAGCGCCGCCGGCGCCGCCGCAAGCCCGGCGGTGGCGGGCAGGGCGCTGCGCCCGTGCCGGCCGCAGAGTGAGCGAGCGGGCTTACGTCGGGCTCGGGGCCAACCTGGGTGCCGACCTGCTGGATACCCTGCGCTGCGCCGCCACCGCGCTGGCTGCCTTGCCCGCAACCCGTCTGGTCGCCCTGTCCAGTGCGTGGCGCAGTGCGCCGGTCGATGCCAGTGGCCCGGATTTCCTGAATGCGGTGGCCGTGCTGGACACGGAACTCGCGCCGCTGGCCTTGCTGGATGCGCTGCAGGCCATCGAGCAGGCCCACGGCCGCGAGCGACCCTACCGCAACGCGCCGCGCACGCTGGATCTGGACCTGTTGATGCTGGGCGAGCGGGTGCTGGATACGCCGCGGCTGGTGCTGCCCCATCCGCGCCTGCGCGAGCGCGCTTTCGTGCTGCGCCCACTGCTGGAAGTGGCGCCGCAGTTCGCAGCGCTGGCCGCACCCGGCCCCTGGGTCGCGCAGCGCATCGTGCGCCTGGGCCCCATTCCCCTGTAGATCCGGAGACCAACGATGTTCGCAACCCTTGCCGGCTGGCAGACCGTGGGCCTGCTGCTGCTGTCCAACATCTTCATGACCTTTGCCTGGTACGGCCACCTCAAGGGCCTGGCCACCAAGCCCTGGTGGATCGCGGCCCTCATCAGCTGGGGCATTGCGCTGTTCGAGTACCTGCTGCAGGTGCCTGCCAACCGCATCGGCCATGGGGCGGGCTTCACGCTGGCCCAGCTGAAGATCACGCAGGAAGTCATCACGCTGGCGGTCTTCGTGCCGTTCAGCCTGTACTACATGGGCGAGCCGCTGAAGCTGGATTTCCTGTGGGCCGGCCTTTGCCTGCTAGGCGCCGTGTATTTCATCTTCCGGTCGGCATGATGGCGGATTTGTGACAGTGGCCGCATAAAATTTCGGCTTCGTGAAATTCAAGGACCGGCCATGTTGTTTGGCAAGCTGCTGCCCCGCGAGGGCAATTTTTTTGAGCTCTTCAACGAGCATGGCGGCTTCATCGCGGAAGGCGCGCGCGCCTTCCTGAAGATGATCGAGAACTATGCCGACCCGGCGCTGCGTCAACAGTACGCTGACCAGGTCGACAAGGCCGAGCATGCCGCCGACCGCGTCACGGCCGAGGTCAACCGGCTGCTGCATCGCACCTTCATCACGCCCATCGACCGCGAGCAGATCCATAGCCTGGTCAATGCGATGGACGACATCCTGGACTTGTTGCAGGACTCGTCCGAGACGCTGTCGCTGTACGACGTGCGTGCGGTGCCCGAGCAGGTGCTGCAGCTGGCCACGCTGTCGGTGCGCTGCTGCGAGCGCGTGCAGCATGCGGTCACGCTGCTGCCCAACCTCAGCGTGCCCGAGACGACCGAGGCGGCCATCAAGACCTGCGAGGAGATCGACCGGCTGGAGTCGGACGCCGACCGCGTCATGCGCTCGGCCATGTCCAGCCTGTTCCGCGAGCAGGAGGACGTGCGCGAGCTGATCAAGCTCAAGGCGATCTACGAGCAGCTCGAATCCATCTCCGACCGCTGCGAGGACGTGGCCAATCTGATCGAGGGCATCGTCCTCGAGAACTCCTGAGCGCCGGACATGATTCAAGCCCCTCGCTCACTTCATTCGCTCCCCCCCGCGGGGGCGCGTCAGCGCCTGCGGGCGGCCGGGAAGCGCTGACATGGCATCCGCTGAAATCGGCTTCTGGGTGGTGGCGCTGCTGGTCGTGCTGGCGCTGCTGTTCGACTTCATGAACGGCTTCCACGACGCGGCCAACTCCATCGCCACCGTCGTCTCCACCGGCGTGCTGAAGCCTCAGCAGGCCGTGTTGTTTGCGGCGTTCTTCAACGTCATCGCGGTCGTCTTCTTCCAGCTCAAAGTGGCTGCCACCATTGGCAAGGGCATCGTGGAGCCCGGCATCGTGGATCACCATGTGGTGTTCGGTGCACTGATCGGTGCCATCGCCTGGAACGTCATCACCTGGTGGTGGGGCATTCCGTCCAGCTCGTCGCATGCGCTGATCGGCGGCATCGTTGGTGCCGTCGTCGCCAAGGCTGGCCCCGATGCCCTCGTTGCGGCCGGGCTATGGAAGACCGTGGCCTTCATCATCGTGTCGCCAATGCTGGGCTTCGTGCTCGGCTCCTTGCTGATGGTGATCGTCGCCTGGGTGTGTCGCGGGGCGTCGCCGCTGCGCGTGGACCGTTGGTTCCGCCGCCTGCAACTGCTCTCGGCGGGTCTGTACAGCCTGGGCCACGGCGGCAACGATGCACAGAAGACCATCGGCCTGATCTGGATGCTGCTGATTGCCGCTGGCATGTTGTCGGCCGGCCAGGCCAGGCCGCCGTCCTGGGTGATCTGGTCCTGCTACATCGCCATCGGTCTGGGCACGATGTTCGGTGGCTGGCGCATCGTGAAAACCATGGGGCAGCGCATCACCAAGCTCAAGCCGGTCGGCGGCTTCTGCGCCGAAACAGGCGGCGCGATCACGCTATTCCTGGCCACCGCGCTGGGCATCCCGGTTTCCACGACGCACACCATCACCGGCGCCATCGTCGGGGTGGGCTCGGTGCAGCGTGCATCCGCCGTGCGCTGGGGTGTGGCCGGCAGCATCGTCTGGGCCTGGATCTTCACCATCCCGGCCGCCGCGTTGATGGCCGGCCTCAGCTACTGGCTCAGCTTCATGCTGTATTGACCACCTGCGCCTCGAAGTAGCGCTGGGCACTAAAGGCGATGGTGGCCATCAACACGGTGCCGCCGATGAACACGCACAGCACGACGCCGATGACGGCGGCCCAGCCGCCGACGCTGGCGGGGCGACCGCCGTTGAAGCGTGCGTTCCAGCGCTCGTCGGGCATCAGACCGTAGAGGATGCCGCCCAGCAGCGCGGCCACGAGGCTCGCGCCGAGCAGCGGGATCAGCACCCAGGCCAAGCGGTCATCCTGGCCCAGAGCGTTCATGCGTTGCAGGCCGGCCAGGCCCAGCAAGGTGGGGAGCGGGAACAGCCAGCCCCAGCGGTCCCGCAGGCCGTGCAGATAGAAGCGGTGCAGCCCGAAGACGCCCACCAGCACGGCCAGCCAGGTCGCAACTGCCTTGTGCTTGACGGCGGCGCTCATTCGGCGGGCGCGGTCGAATCGCCGGGGCCCAGCGGGCGCTGCATCAGCACCACGTCCAGCCAGCGGCCGAACTTCCAGCCGGCGCTCTTCAGCACGCCCGTGTGCTGGAAGCCTAGAGCGCTGTGCACGCCGATGGAGCCGGCATTGGCCGCGTCGCCGATGACGGCGAGCATCTGGCGGGCGCCGGCTGCCTCGCAGCGGGCGATCAGCTCGGCAAGCAGCAGCCGGCCCACGCCCTGACCTTGGGCGGCCGGCGCCAGGTAGATGGAGTCCTCGACGCAGAAGCGGTAGGCCAGGCGCGGCCGGAAGTAGTTGGCATACGCGTAGCCCAGCACCGTGCCGTCGCGTTCGGCCACCAGCCAGGGGAGGCCGCGACCCAACACCTCGGCCCGGCGGCGCGCCATCTCCTCCACGGCGGGAACCTCGGTTTCGAAGGTGCCGGTGCCCTCCTGCACGGCCTGTGCATAGATGGCCTGGATGGCGGGAAGGTCCGCGTCGGTGCTCGGGCGGATGCGCAAGGGGGAAGTCTCTGGCATGGGATTCTGAACGAGTGACAAACGAGTTTATAATGCGTGGTTCTGGCGCTGGCCGTGGGGAGCCGCGGCGTATCTACGGGGCCGGTGACGGTGGTGATGGCCAGTGTCATGCCACCGGCGGCAACTCACCGCGAACCGGGAGGTTCCTCCCAACCGATCTGCTCGCCCTGAGTGTCTCCTGGTGCGGTGGTCGCCCAATCTCATCAGTCAAGGAAACATCATGGTTGTCATTCGTCTTGCCCGCGGCGGCTCCAAGAAGCGCCCCT
>JBKBOJ010000093.1:0-10382 GCA_046294815.1 Roseateles sp.
GGCCGTGCTGGCGCCGCGCCGCGCCGCCGCCCCAAGCCAGGCGCGCCCCGCGCCGCCCGTGCTGCGCGACGAAATCCGCATTCCGCCAGCCGCGCCGCAGCGGCCCGTTCCGCAGCTCAGTGACCTGGCCGGCGCCGAGCCGCTGCCCGGCCAGCCCAGCGCCGCGCAGCGCAGCCAGATGGACATGGCCGCCGAGCTGCGCCAGATGCGCGGCCTCATCGAGGAGCGCTTCTCGTCGCTGGCCTTCATGGAGAAGCTGCAGCGCCAGCCGGTGCAGGCGCGGTTGACGCAGAAACTGCTGGAGCTTGGCTTCTCGCCCGCACTCGTGCGCAAGCTGGCCGAGAGCTGCCCCTCGGACTTCAAGGCCGGCGCGCCCCAGGACCCCGCCGACGAGACCGCCTGGGCCGCCCATGTGCTGTCGCGCAACCTGCAGACCGACGAGGCCGCGCCCGCCATCGAGGACCGCGGTGGCGTATTCGCGCTGATTGGCTCCACCGGCGTCGGCAAGACCACCACCACTGCCAAGCTGGCGGCCCACTTTGCGACCAAGTACGGCGCCGGCCAGCTGGGCCTGATCACGCTGGACGCCTACCGCGTCGGCGCCCACGAGCAGCTGCGCGCCTATGGCCGCATCCTGGGTGTGCCGGTGCACACAGCGCACGACCGCGCCTCGCTGGACGACCTGCTGGACCTGCTGTCGAGCAAGAAGCTGGTGCTCATCGACACCGCTGGCATGGCCCAGCGCGACAGCCGCACGCAGGAGCTGCTGGAGATGCTGGCCCACCCCAGCATCAAGAAGCTGCTGGTCATCAATGCCGCACAGCAAGGCGAGACCATCGAGGACGTCGTCAATGCCTGGAAGGCCGCGGCCTGCGAGGGCGTGGTGCTCAGCAAGATCGACGAGGCCGTCAAGCTGGCCCCGGCGCTGGACACCTTGATCCGCCACCGCCTGAAGGTGCTCGGTGTGGCCAACGGCCAGCGCGTGCCCGAGGACTGGCATCGCCTGCCCAGCGTGGCGCTGGTGCAGCGCGCGCTGAAGAGCCCCGCCGCCGGCGCCTGGCGCATGGACAACACCGACGTGAATCTGATCTTCGCCGGCGCGCCGCTGACCGACGCGGGGCTGAGCGCCGTCCACTAGCAGGAGGCTGGATGCTCCAGGATCAAGCCCACGGCCTGCGCCGTCTTTTTGCCGCGTCCAAGACGCGTTTCGTTCCCGTCGTCAGCAACGTGCGCGTGATGGGCGCCGGCGTACTGCTGGAAGGCCTGTGCAGTGCCTTTGCCGAGCTCAATCTGCACACGCTGGTGGTCGATGCCGGCGAGCATTCGCCGCCGCCGTCGGAGCTGGCGCCGGTGGACCTGTCCAACTGCATTGAGCGGCTGTCTGCGCGTGTGTCCTATCTCGCGGCGCGTGGCCTGCCGCTGCGCTACATCAACGCCCAGGGCTCGGCGGCCGCCTTCCTGGAAGCTGTGGCTGCTGCGGCGCCCGAGGCCGACGTCATCCTGCTGCATGCGCCGGCCTCCGAGCTGGCCCGGGTGGTGGCGCTGCGCGAGGTGCGCCCGCTGCTGCTGGCCGACACCGACCCGCTCAGCGTCACCGAAGCCTATGCGGGCATGAAATGGCTCACACAACGCGCGGGGCTGTTGGTCTACAGTCTGCTGATGGCCTGCCAACCACAGCTGCGCGTGGTCACCCGCATCGCGCAGCAACTCCACTCCTGCGCCGACGGCTTCCTCGGCGCGGTGCTGCGTGACTGGGCCTGCCTGGACCCTCGCACGCCCAACGCACCTTTGTCGCCCGAATTGCGTCACCTGGCCCGCGAGCTGCTGCTGGCCTCACCGCCCGGCGCGGCGATCCATGCCGCCTCCGACGCGACACCGCTGCGCCCGCTGCGCGCGGCGTCCTCTCCCTTCACCGCTGCTCACTGAGCTGATCATGTACACGCCCAAAGGCCGCCTCGACAACAGCGCGTTGATCAAGCAGTACAGCCCGCTCGTGCGACGCCTGGCGCATCAGATGATCGCCAAGCTGCCAGCCAACGTGGAGGTGGACGACCTCATCCAGGTGGGCCTGATCGGCCTGACCGACGCACTGTCGCGCTTCGATGCCGGGCAGGGCGTGCAGTTCGAGACCTTTGCCACCCAACGCATCCGCGGCGCCATGCTGGACGAGCTGCGTGGCGGCGACTGGATGAGCCGCGGCACGCGCCGCCAGCAACGCGAGATCGAGGCCGCGGTGCACAAGGTCGAGCAGCGCCTGGGCCGTGCGCCCAGCGAGACCGAGATCGCTGCCGAGATGGGCCTCACGCTGTCGGACTACCAGGACCTGCTGTCCAAGGTGCGCGGCACGCAGCTGGTCTACCTGGAAGACATGTCGGGCGACGATGGCGACGAGAACTACCTCGACCGCCACATCGCCGACGAGTCCGCCAACCCCATGCTGCAGCTGCAGGACCAGCGCATGCGCGAGGCGCTGGTGGCTGCCATCAAGAACCTGCCCGAGCGCGAGCAGTTCGTGATGAGCATGTACTACGAGCACGACATGAATCTCAAGGAGATTGCGGCCGTGCTCAAGGTCACGGAGTCGCGCGTCTGTCAGTTGCATAGCCAGTCCATCGCCAGGTTGCGCGTTAAGCTGCGCGACTGGTAGGTCAGGGCCGGGCCGCACAACGGCGCATCCGGCTCCATCATGGGAGAAGGCATGCTCGGATGGATGAACCGCAAGGCGACAAGGCACACGCTTGCCACGCAAGAGCCGGTGCGGCGTGACGACGGTGCAGCACTGAACGTCGTCAAGCGCCTGTCGCGCTCCATCTCCACGGTGGGCAAGGATGCGGCCGAGGTGCGTGGCGTGCTGGAGGACACCCAGCGCGTGGTGCAGGCTCAGGGCCAGGCCATGCAGGCGCTGGCGCAGCAGCTCGACAAGATCGGTCAGGCCCAGGCCGCCATCGCTGCGGCCACGGCTCAAAGCGCCGCCGCCGTGCAGCGCGCCCGCGACGCGCTGGGCGGCGTGGGCGGCGAGGTGGTCGGCATGGCCAGCACGCTGGCCCAGGTGTCCGACGCGGCAGCAGAAATCACCAAGATCTCACTGCAGACGCGGCTGGTGGCCTTCAACGCCGCCGTCGAGGCCAAGCATGCCGGCGAGGCGGGACGCGGCTTCGCGGTCGTCGCCGAGGCCGTGAAAGCCCTGGCCGGCCAGGTGGAGGCATCGTCCAAGGCCATCGTCAGCGCCATCGCATCGCTGCAGGCGCGCATCGACCGCTTTAGCCTCGAGCTGGCTGACAACCCGGCCAAGCCCAGCCAGATCCACGCGGCCTTCCACGCGGTGGAGGCGGACGTGCAGCGCATCGCCGTGTCGGCCGCCGAAAGCGGCCAGCAGATGCAGTTGCTCAACCAACGCGCCCAGGAGCTGGAGCGCGAGGTGCTGCAGGCCGCGCAAGGCCTGAAGGTGGCTTTCGACGGCAGTGACCGCTTCCTGCGCATGTCGGAGGAGCTGGTCGAGCAGATTGCTGAGAGCGGCGTGGAGGTCGACGACATGCCCTTCATCCGTGCCGCCCAGCAGGCCGCTGCTGAGATCGCCGCGCAGCTGGAGCAGGCGTTGCAGCAGGGGCAGATCAGCGAGGCCGACTTGTTCGACGAGAACTACCGCCCCATCGATGGCACGCAGCCGCAGCAGCACACGACGCGTTTCTGTCAGCTCACCGATCGCATCTTCCCGCCGGTGCAGGAGAAGGTGCTGGGACTCAGCGACAAGATCGTTTTTTGCATCGCCGCCGACCGCAATGGCTATATCGCAACGCACAACCGCAAGTACTGCCAGCCGCAGCGTCCCGGCGACACGCTGTGGAACACCGCCAACAGCCGCTATCGGCGCATCTTCAATGACCGCACCGGCCTGGCCTCGGCGCGCAACACCCGGCCCTTCCTGCTGCAGACCTACCGTCGCGACATGGGGGCGGACGCTACGTGCTGCTGAAGGAGGCCGCGGCCCCCATCGTCGTCAACGGCCGCCACTGGGGCGGGCTGCGGCTGGCGTTCAATTTCTAGGAGCCTGCCGGCGCGGCTTGGGGGACACTCGCGGTTCGCTGAACGACCGCACAGGCAAGCCATGAGCCTCTCCGTCCGCCGCCTCGCCCAGACCGTGCTGCTGGCGCTGACGCCCCTCGCCGTGCCCGCTGCCCGCGCAGCCCATGCGCCGCCCGACGTGGCGGTGTTCGTCGCCCAGCTGGACCTGCAGGCCGGCCAGTTCAGCGAAGCCCGCAACATCACGCCGGGCAAGGGCGGCAACTTGCAGCCGGCCTACGGCATCGAGATGGACCAAGCCTCGCTGTGGCTGTGCGGCTGGGACGGCAAACCCGTCGCACCCGTCATGGCCACCAAGCGCATGGGTCACCACGCCTGGGTGGGCCCCAAGCTGCTTGCCGCCATCCCCACCGACGGCGTGCCCGGCCGCAAGGCCCACCGTGCCGTGCTGATCGCGCGCACCACCGGCCAGCAGACGTTGCTGACCGACAAGCCGGGGCGGGCGCTGGCCGACCTGCCCGAGCTGGGGCGCACCATGCGCAACATCGCGACCAGCCCCGACGGCAAGCGGCTGGCCTTCTCGGTCACGCTGACGCCGCCCGCCGCCCGGTGAGCGCCGCCACGCCCACGCCGGCCCGCGTGTCGGCCGCCGAGGCGCTGCTGCTGGCCAGCGTCTTCTTCATCGCCGCCTGCGGTCTGGTCTACGAGCTGGCGGCCGGCGCGCTGGCCAGCTACCTGCTGGGCGACTCGGTGCTGCAGTTCTCCACCGTCATCGGGGTCTACCTGTTCGCGATGGGGCTGGGCTCCTGGCTGTCGCGCTTCGTCGAGCGGCAACTGGTGGGGGTGTTCCTGCAGGTGGAGCTGCTGGTGGGCGTCATCGGCGGGCTGATGCCGGCGGCCCTCTTCGCCGTGCACAGCCTGCTGCCGCCCGGCGCGGCCGCGCCGTTTCGCGTGCTGCTGTACGGCCTGGTGCTGGTGGTGGGCACGCTGGTGGGGCTGGAGATCCCGCTGGTCATGCGCATCCTGAAGCGCCACTTCAGCGCGCGCTACGGGCTCAAGGACCTGGTCTCGCAGGTGCTGACCTTCGACTATCTCGGCGCGCTGCTGGTGGCGCTGGCCTTCCCGCTGGTGCTGGTGCCCCACCTGGGCCTGGTGCGCACGGGCGTGGTGTTCGGGCTGCTGAACGCGGCCGTGGCGATCTGGGCGCTGTGGCTGTTCCGCGCCGAGGTGCGCGCCAAGGCGGCCATGACGGCGGCCTGTGCGCTGTCCGCCGGCCTGCTGCTGGCCGCGCTGGTGGGCGCCGAGCGCCTGACCACCTGGGCCGAGGACCGCTTCTATGGCGAGCACATCGTCTTCAAGCAGAGCAGTGCCTACCAGCGCATCGTCGTGACCGACGGCCACGCGGGCACGCGACTCTTCCTGAACGGCAACCTGCAGTTCCACTCGAAGGACGAGTACCGTTACCACGAGGCCCTGGTGCAGCCCGCAATGGCCGCGCACGGGGCGCCCAAGCGCGTGCTGGTGCTGGGTGGTGGTGACGGCATGGCCGTGCGCGAGATCCTGAAGCACCCCAGCGTCGAGCAGGTCACGCTGGTGGAGTTGGACCCGCTGATGACGACGCTGTTCCGCGACAACCCTCGGCTCGCCGCGCTGAACGGGCATGCGCTGTCCAGCCCCAAGCTGCGCATCGTCAATGCCGATGCCTTCGGCTGGCTGGAGCAGCAGACCGAGAGCTTCGACGTCATCGTCATCGACTTCCCCGACCCCTCCAACTTCGCGCTGGGCAAGCTCTACACCGCCAGCTTCTACCAACTGGTGGACCAGCACCTGAGCGCTGGCGGCTACGCGGTCGTGCAGACCACCTCGCCGCTGATCGCACGGCGCAGCTTCTGGACCGTCGTGACCACCATCGAGTCCGTGGGGCTCACGGCCACGCCCTACCACGCCCACGTGCCGAGCTTCGGCGAGTGGGGCTTCGTGCTGGCCTCGCGCCGGCCCTTTCGCATGCC
This sequence comes from Roseateles sp., assembly GCA_046294815.1. Taxonomy (GTDB): domain Bacteria; phylum Pseudomonadota; class Gammaproteobacteria; order Burkholderiales; family Burkholderiaceae_C; genus Pelomonas. Next base: position 6,030 of record JBKBOJ010000093.1, read on the forward strand.
GACGGCCTTCCCACCGGGCCTGCGCTTCGTCAGCGTGGGCAGCCTGCCCGCGCTGCTGGACTTCCCGCCCGACATGGCCCGCGTGCCCACCGAGGTGAACCGGCTGTCCAACCAGGTGCTGGTGCAGACCTTCGAAGAGGAATGGGGGGCGGTGCATTGAACCTAGGAGCCTGTCGGGCTTGGGGTCGGGAGCGCCAGCCCAGCGGGCCTGCAGCGCTGCTCACCGAAGTGGTGAGCGCCGCGACGTGCACAAGGTGTTGGTTTACCGAGGCTTTCGATGTGTAGCAAGCGCTCCACTGCCGTTTCCAGATTGAACCGGCGCGAGTTGCTTGCGCTGGCCGCGCTGGCCGGCTGCAGCGCCGAGGCGCCGCCGCTGCACGGCGGCTGGGTCGGCACCCACCCCGAGCGCGGCCATCGCCTGCGCGGTGCAGTGCCGCAGGCCGACGGGCCCGTGAGGCGTACCGACGTGCTCATCGTCGGCAGCGGCGTGGCGGGCCTGGCCTGCGCGCGTGCCCTGGTGCAGCGCGGCGTGCAGGACCTTGCCGTGCTGGATCTGGAAGACCAGGCCGGCGGCAACAGCCGCGGCCACCGCCTGGGCGGCGCGCTCTGCCCGCTCGGCGCCCATTACCTGCCGCTGCCCGGCGAGGCTGCGCACGAGGTGCTGGCGCTGCTGCACGAGCTGGGCCTGGCGCAGTCGCGGCTGGGTCGCACCGAGTGGAACGAGCGCCACCTCTGTCACAGCCCGCAGGAGCGCCTCTTCTTCGACGGCGCCTGGCACGACGGCCTGCTGCCCCCGGCCGACGGCGCCGCCGGCCTGGCCCAGTACCGCCGCTTCGGCGACCTCGTCGCGCAGGCACAGCGCGAACTGGGCTTTGCGATGCCCACGCACCGGGCGCCTTGGACCGCCGGCCACGCCCGTCTGGACCGCCAGACCTTCGCCGCCTGGCTGGACGCGCAAGGCCTCACCGACACGCGCCTGCGCTGGTACCTCGACTACTGCTGCCGCGACGACTTTGGCGCCGACGCCGCCACCGTCTCGGCCTGGGCCGGCCTGCATTACTTCGCCAGCCGGCACGGCTTTCACGCGCCTGGCGACGACAGCGCCGAGCGCGAACCCGTGCTGACCTGGCCCGAGGGCAACGGCTGGCTCAGCGCGCGGCTGGCCGAGCCGCTGCGCGAGCGCCTGCAACTGGGCCGCACCGTGCTGCGTGTGACCGAGGGGCGGCACGGTGTGGACCTGCTGGCCTGGAACGAAGCGACGCAGGCGCCCGAGCGTTGGAGCGCACGCGCCGCCGTGCTGGCCACGCCGCTATTCGTTGCCGCGCTGCTGCTGGCCGCGCCACCCGACGCCCTGCGCAGCCTGCGCCAGCCGCATGCGCCCTGGCTGACGGCCAACCTGCTGCTGCGCGAGCCGCTGCTGCACCGCCCCGGCGCCCCGCCGTCCTGGGACAACGTGCGCTATGGCTCGGTGGCCCTGGGCTATGTCGACGCGCGTCACCAGGCGCTCGACCCCACGCCGCAGCGTCCGCTGCTGACCGCCTACCTCGCCCTGCCCGAGGCGCAGCGCGGCGCCCTGCTGCGCGAACCCTGGCAGCATTGGGCGCGCCTGGTGCTGGACGACATGGCCGTCACCCACCCCGACCTGCCGGCCAAGGTCGAGCGCATCGAGCTCTGCCGCTTCGGCCATGCGATGAGCATCCCGGTGCCGGGTGTGCGCGGCTCGGCCGCACTCGCCGCTTTGAACGCACAGCGTGGCCGGGTGGTGTTCGCGCACAGCGATCTGGCCGGCTATTCCGTCTTCGAGGAGGCCTTCACGGCCGGCCACCTCGCTGCGCAACGCCTCACACTCTGAGACTCAGAGTAAAAGCGACGGTTGCGCGCTTGCGACGCAGCGCAAGCCTCGGTGCGTCAACACCCGGTGAGTCTCGACATGCGCCGCCTGCTTGCCCTGCTGACCGAGGCGGCGACCCGCTGCTGCAGGTCCGGTTCGCGCCGCCGCGTCGGGGCGAGCGCTGACCCGCAGGCCTCAGCCGCCGCGCTGCCAGGCCTGGCGCTGTACGGCCTGTGGCGCAAAGGCCGCCACCAGGCGGTCGAGCAGGTGCTGGGCCTTGTCGCTGTTGTCTCGCCCGTAGTTGCAAACGTAGACATCCAGCGTGACCGCACCCAGCTCCGGCCAGGTGTGCACCGCCACATGGGACTCCGCCAGCAGCACCACGCCGGTGATGCCACTCTGGCCGTCCGCCGGGCCGAAGCGATGCATGAGTTCGGCCACGCCGCTCAGCCCCGCCGTTCGCACGGCGTCCTGGCAGGCCAGCCCGAGCGCCGCCGGGTCGATCATCAACGGCAGCGCGGGGTCGACGCCGCGCAGGTCGGCGGTGAGGTGCAGGCCGTTCATCCGCCGGTGACGGGCGGGAAGAAGGCGAGCTCATCGCCGTCGGCCAGCACCGCCGCCTCGGCGGCCATCTTCTGGTTCACGGCGGCCCGCACCGCGCGCGTGCGCGCCAGCGCCTCGGCATGCGCGCCGCCCCGCGCCATCAGCGCATCGCGCGCCGCAGCCACGGTTGCACCGTCCGGCAGGGTGAGCGTGTCGGCCTCGCCCAACTGCTCGCGCAGCGAGGCGAAGAAGCGCAGCTTGACGGTCACGCTCATGCCAGCAGCTCCGAGAAGGGCAGGAAGCGCACCGCATCGCCCCGCGCAAAGGCCTGGCCGGGCGGGTTGTCCAGCAGGCCGTCGGCCCAGAAGGCCGAGGTCAGGACGCCGCTGCTCTGGTTGCCGAACAGCACCAGGCCGCTGGCCTCGTCCAGCCGTACGCGCAGGAACTCGCGGCGCTTGTCGGGCCGCGGCCAGTCGAAGCCGGCGGGAATCAGGTAGCCGCGTGGCGTCAGGCGCGTGGCGCCCTGCAGCTTCAGCAGGAAGGGTCGTACCAGCACCAGGAAGGTCACCAGGCTGGACACCGGGTTGCCGGGCAGGCCGATGAAGTGCGCGTCGCCCACCTTGCCGTAGGCGAAAGGCTTGCCGGGTTTGATCGCAATGGCCCACAGGTCCAGCCGGCCTTCGGCCTGCACGGCGGGGCGCAGATGGTCTTCCTCGCCGACCGATACGCCGCCGGAGGTCAGGATGAGGTCGGCGCGCGAAGCCGCGTCGCGCAGTGCGGCGCGGGTGGCGTCGAGCTGGTCGGGCACGATGCCCAGGTCCAGCACCTCGCAGCCCAGGCCTTCGAGCAGCGCACGCAGCGTGAAGCGGTTGGAGTTGTAGATGGCGCCGCGTGGCAGCGGGTTGCCGGGCATGACCAGCTCGTCGCCGGTGGAGAACAGTGCGACGCGCGCGCGCCGCGTGACGCTCAGCTGTGCCGCACCGGCCGTGGCGGCCAGACCCAGCGACACGGCGTCCAGCCGCGTGCCGGCGGGCAGCACGACGCTGCCGGCACACACGTCCTCGCCGCGGCGGCGCACATGCTGGCCCGGGGTGACGGGCTGCGTCACGCGCACCTGGCCGTCAAGCAGTTCGGTGTGCTCCTGCATGACCACGGTGTCGGCACCGGGCGGCAACGGGGCACCGGTGAAGATGCGCGCGGCTTCGCCTGGCGGCAGTGGCTGCGGCACGCTGCCGGCGGGTATGCGCTGCGTGACGGGCAGCAGGCCCGCGGCATCGGCAGCGCGCAGCGCGTAGCCATCCATGGCCGAGTTGTCTTCGGGCGGCACGTCCACCGGCGAGATCAGGTCGGCCGCCAGCACGCGGCCGCGGGCGGCGGTGGTGGCGACGACCTCGGTGTCGGCCAGCGGTGCGACCTGCGCGAGCAGCGCCGCCAGCGCGTCGTCCAGTGCGGTCAGGCCGGGCTTTTTGCTATCAGACATGGGCGTGAATGTAGGCCTTGACCTGGGCCACGTCGGCCGGCATGACCTGCACGCGCTTCGGTCTTTGCTCGATGCCTTCCAGCGCCGCCGGCCGCGGCGGCTCGATACCCAGCGCCTCGACGATGGTGGCGGCGAACTTGGCCGGCAGCGCCGTCTCCAGCACCAGCATGGTCGTGCCGGGTTCGTGCTTCTCCAGCGCCACCTTCAGGCCGTCGGCCGTGTGCGGGTCGATGACGATGCCATGCTCGGCGTGGCAGCGGCGGATGGTCGCGATGCGGTCGGCATGCGTGCTGCGGCCGGACGTGAAGCCGAAGGCCGCGATATCCGCATGCTCGCTGGCCGCCAGCTCGAAGTGGGGCGCGGTGAAGTAGGCCTTGGTGCGCGCGCCGTCGCGGCCCAGCAGGTCGAACACGAAGCGCTCGAAGTTGCTGGCCTTGGAGATGTCCATGGACGGGCTGGAGGTCTCGTGCGTGTCGGCCGTGCCGCGCGGGCGGTAGGC
>JBKBOJ010000094.1:0-9375 GCA_046294815.1 Roseateles sp.
GGCTGGGCCGGCTGGTCACGTCGCTGCCCATGTCGCTGATCACGCTGTACCAGAGCCGCATCCACTGCGAGGGCCTGCTGTCGATGGCGTTCTCGCAGTCGGGCCAGAGCCCCGACCTGATTGCGCCGACGCAGTTCTTTCGTGCCGGCGGTGCGCGCACGGTGGCCTTCGTGAACGCCAGCGGCTCGCCATTGGCCGCGGCGGCCGAGCATGTGTTCGAGCTGCATGCCGGCCCCGAGAAGAGCGTGGCGGCGACCAAGAGCTACATCGCCCAGTTGGTGGCCGGCGCCCGCGTGGTGGCGGCCTGGCAGCGTGACGACCTGCTGCAGGCCGCGCTGAACCAGCTGCCCATCGCGCTGGAGCAGGCCGCCAAGCTGGACTGGAGCGCCGCGCTGCCGGTGCTGCAGAACGAGGACCGGCTGTTCGTGCTGGGCCGCGGCACGGGCCTGGCCGTCGCGATGGAAGCGGCGCTCAAGCTCAAGGAGACCTGCGGCATCCAGGCCGAGGCCTTCTCGGGTGCCGAGGTCAAGCACGGCCCGATGGCGCTGGTGCGCGACGGCTATCCGCTGCTGGTGTTCGCGCCGCGCGGGCCCGCGCAGGCCGGGCTGCTGGCGATTGCCGACGAGATGCGCCAGCGCGGTGGCCGCGTGCTGCTGGCCGCGCCCATCGGTACCCCCGGCGCCGAGCTGCCGCTGGCCACCACCGGCAATGAGGACCTGGACCCGATCGCTCTCGTGCAGAGCTTCTATCCGATGGTCGAGGCGCTGGCGCGTGCGCGCGGCTTCAACCCGGACGTTCCGCCGAACCTGGCCAAAGTCACCAAGACGCATTGATGATGAGCACATTCGATCCCGGTCGGCTGGTGATGGTCGACATCCCCGGCAAGTCGCTGGACGCCGACACCGCCGCCTTCCTGCGCGCGCAGAAGATCCGCGCTGTCTGCCTGTTCCGCAAGAACATCGGCAGCGAGGACGAGGTCAGGGCGCTGATGCGCGACCTCATCGCCGTGCTGGGCCCCGAGGCGCTGATCGGCATCGACCAGGAGGGCGGCGCCGTCGTGCGCGTGACCTTTCTGCCGCAGCCGCCGTCGGCCATGGCGCTGGGTGCCAGCGGCGATGCCGACCGCGCCGAGGCCGTGGGTGCTGCGGTGGCGCGTGGGCTGAAATCGCTGGGCATCAACTGGAACTTCGCGCCGGTGCTGGACGTCAACAACAACCCCGCCAACCCCGTCATCGGCGAGCGCAGCTTCTCCAACGACCCGGCGGAAGTCAGCCGCCTGGCCTCTGCCTGGATGCGCGGCTCGCTGGCCGCCGGCGTGGCTTGCTGCGTGAAGCATTTCCCGGGCCATGGCGACACGCATGTGGATTCGCACCATGCGCTGCCCACCGTCGACAAGACGAGCGCCGAGCTCAACGCGCTGGAGCTGGCGCCGTTCAAGGCACTGGCCGGTCAGGCCCCGGCCATGATGACGGCGCACATCGTCTACCCGCAGATCGATCCCGACCGCCCGGCCACGCTGTCGCCGGCGCTGATCGGCGGCATCCTGCGCCGGGACTGGGGCTATGACGGCGTGGTCATCACCGACGCGCTGATGATGAAGGCCGTGGCCGAGCGCTTCGGCTATGCGAAGTCCGCCGTCATGGCCATCGCGGCCGGTGCCGACATGGTGCTGGCCCAAGGCACGCCTGAGGAGCAGCTGATCGCCATCAACGCGCTGCGCGAGGCCTTTGCCGACGGCCGGCTGACGCTGCAGCAGGGCGAAGCCGCCAACGCGCGGCTGGACCGGCTCGCCGCCGCCTACCCCGCGCGCATGGTGGACGACGGCGCCGCCCGCGCGGCCGACCATGCGCTGATGGACACCGCCTGGGCCGCGGGCCTGACCGCGCTGCGCGGCGCGCGGCCGCCCGCGTTGAATGCGCCCATCCGCGTCATCGTGCAGGGCGACGTGCCCACCGACATGGTGTCCGAAGCCGGCCCCACCGGTCGCCAGGTGGTGGCGCTGTTCGCGGCCTTCAACGACGCGCAGATCCTGATGGTCGACGACATCGCCAAGCTGGACTGGGCCAGCGTGCCCAAGGACGGCCGCGTCAACGTGCTGGTGTCCACCCGCCGCGCGCGCTACGGGCTGGCCGCCAGCCAGTGGCGGCCCGACCTGCACCTGGCGCTGTGGAACCCCTACCAGGCGCTGGACGTGGCCGGCCCGACGGTGCTGACCTGGGGCTTTGCGCCGGGCGCGCTGGCCGGCCTCAAGGCCTGGCTGGAAGGCAAGGCTGAAGCCAGCGGCCGCGCGCCGCAGGGACTGCAGTGATGACGCAGGAACGGACTCCGATGCGGTGGGTGCCCACCCTGTACTTCGTGCAGGGCATGCAGTTCTTCGTCGTCATGCTCATCGCGGGCCTGATGTTCAAGAACCTGGGCGTGGCCAACGACCTGATCGCGCGCTGGACGGCGGTGCTGGGCCTGGCCTGGGCGCTCAAGCCGCTGTGGAGCCCCTTCCTGGAGCTGGCGCGCAGCAAGAAGCTCATCGTCGTCGCTGCGCAGTACGTCGGCGCGGTGGGCCTGGGCCTGATGGCGCTGGCGCTGCAGCTGCCGCATTGGTTTGCGGCGGCCCTCATCGTGCTGTTCCTGATCGCCTACGCGTCGGCCACGCACGACATCGCCTGTGACGGCCTCTACATGTCGGCACTGGACGAAAAGCGCCAGGCTGCCTACGCGGGCTGGCAGGGCGCCTTCTTCAACGGCGCGCGCTTCTTCATCACCGGCGTGGTGCTGAAGATCGCCGGCTCGCTGCAGACCAGCATGGGCGCGGCCAACGCGTGGTCCACCGTGTTCCTGATGCTGGCCGGGCTGGTGGCCGTGCTGGCCACCTACAACGCGCGCATGCTGCCCGGCACGCTCTCCACCGCGCACGGCGAGCTGACCGCCGCCGGCGTGGCGGCGCTGCTGAAGGAGGTCGTCATCGACTTCTTCAAGAAGCCCGGCATCTGGCGCGCGGTGCTGTTCATCGTGATGTTCCGCTTCGCCGAAGGCCAGGTGCAGACCATAGGCCCGCTATTCCTGCTGGAGGCGCGTGACAAGGGCGGCCTGGGCCTGAGCACCGGCCAGGTGGCCGATGTCTACGGCTGGGTGGGCACGGGCGCCTTCCTGGTGGGCTCGGTGCTGGGCGGCTGGGTCACCAGCAGGCTGAGCCTGAAGCGCGTGATGCCGCTGCTGGTGCTGGCCATGGGCGTGCCCAACGTGACCTTCTACTACCTGGCCGCCGCGCTGCCCGCCGACCTGCCGCACATCGCGGCGGCCGTGGGCATCGAGATGTTCGGCTATGGCTTCGGCTTCGTCGGCATGATCCTCTACATCATGCAGGCCGTGGCGCCGGGGCGCTTCCAGACCGCGCATTACGCGCTGGGCTCGGGCGTCATGCAGCTGGGCTTCATCCTCAGCAAGTCCATCAGCGGCGACGTGCAGCTGGCCATGGGTTACGAGCATTTCTTCGCCTGGACCATCGCCTGCGGCCTGCCGGCGCTGCTGCTGCTGATGTGGGTGCCCATGCCGCGCAAGCGCCGTCCCGAGGTGGCGCCGGCATGAGGGCGCTGCTGCTGGGCCTGCTGGCCGCGCCGGCTCTGGCGAGCGGCGAGTTCTTCGACGACTTTGCCCAGCCGGACCTGGCCGCGCTGCGCGCCAGCGGCTGGGTGCTGCGCGACGGCACGGGCCATCCGGCACTGCCGGGCGCGCGCTTCTCGTCGGCGCAGCTCTCGCTGGATGGCGGCCTGCTCAAGCTGCGGCTGACGACCGACGGCACGCCGGCCAACACCACGCTGGCCCAGCTGTGCGCGCCGCGCAAGTTCCTGATCGGCACGACCACGGCCCGCGTGCGGCTGCGCGACACCGCCGGGTCGCGCGACCCCATCGTGCAGGCCTTCTATCTGGCTGGCCCGCTGCGCCACGATTACGACCCCGACTTCAGCGAGGTCGACTTCGAGTACCTGCCGCATGGTGGCTGGGGCAGCACCGACACGCGGCTCTACGGCGTGAGCTGGCAGACCGTCCGGCTGGAGCCCTGGCAGGCGTTCAACCAGGCGTCCATCCTGCCTGGCTCCTTCGACGGCTGGCAGCTGCTGACCGTGCAGGTCGAGGCCACGCGCACACGGCACTACGTCAATGGCCGGCTGCTTGGCGAGCACGGCGGCCGCAACGTGCCCGTCAAGCCCATGGCGATCAGCTTCAACCACTGGATCTCGGTCGGCGCGCCGCTGGGGGCGCCGCGCGACTACCAGTTCGAGGTGGACTGGGTGCTGCACCAGGCCGGCAAGAGCGTCGCGCCGGAGGCCATGCAGGCCCGCGCCGAGCAGCTGCGCCAGGCCGGCGTGGCGCGCCGGGACACCGTGCCCGAGTCGGGCCTGGCGAGTGATTGCAAGCTATGAAGAAGACCGTGGCCCTGCTCGCACTCGCGCTGGCGGTATCGCTGGTGCAGGCACAGCCCAAGTCGGGCACCGTCGTCGGCACCTACATCCTGGCCGAGCGCGGTGTGGAGGTCGTCGAGCGGCTGCAGCCCGGCCGCGTCAGCCACATCCTCTACGCCTTCCTGCTGATCTGCGGCGAAGGCCAGCGCGCGCAGGACCAGGCGGCCTGCCAGGGCCAGCCCCGCTTCGGCATCCAGCCGCACGCGGATCAAGGCATCTTCTCGGCCGCCTTTGAGCGCCTGAAGGCGCGCGACCCGCAGGTGCAGGTGCTGGCCTCGGTCGGCGGCTGGGGCGGCTCGGACCCGTTCTTCCACCTGGCGGCGACGCCCGAGGGGCGCGCGGCCTTCATCAAGCACGCGACCGACTGGCTGCGCGCCCATCCCGGCTTCGACGGGCTGGACATCGACTGGGAGCACCCCGGCAACAACGGCGCCGCCAACGGCCTGCAGCTCGGCAGCGCGGCCGACGGCGAGCGCTTCGTCGCGCTGCTGCAGGAATTGCGCACCGCGCTGGACGCGCTGGGCCGCGAGACCGGCCGCCGCTACCTGTTGAGCGTGGCCATCAACACGACGAAGGAGCAGTTGCGGCGCATGCCCATGGGCCGCGCGGCCGAGGTGCTGGACCTGGTCTTCATGATGACTTACGACTTCGCCGGCCCGTGGACGCCGCAGGCGGGCCACCACACGCCGCTGCGCAGCGCGCGGCCGGGGGCCGACAGCCTGGAGCAGTCGGTGGCCGACCTGCGGGCCGCGGGCGTGCCGCCGGCCAAGATGGTGGCCGGCGTGGCCATGTACGGCCGCGGCTTCGACGGCGTGCAGGCCGATGGCCGCTATGCCAGCCCCTGGCCAGGCGCCGACGGGTCGGTCGCGTTCAAGGACATCGCGGCCTTGCAGGCGCAGGGCATGAAGCCGGTATTCGACGCGGCCACGCAGGCCTGGGCGCTGGTCGGCGGCGGCCGCTACCTGGGCTACGACGATCCGCGTGCGGTGAGGGCCAAGGCAGCGTTCGCAAAACAGGCCGGCATGGCCGGCGTGTTCGCCTGGGAGCTGAGCCAGGACGACGGCCAGATCCTCGACGCCATGGGCCGCCCATGAAGACGCGCCGCATCGCCATCCTCGGCGGCGGCAGCGCCGGCTGGCTGGCGGCCAACCACCTGGGCGTCGAGCTGAGCGCCGACCCCGAGGTGGAGATCGTCGTCATCGAGTCGGCGGACCTGCCCATCATCGGCGTCGGCGAGGGCACGGTGCCGGCCATCAAGACCTCGCTGCGCAAGTTCGGCATCGGTGAGGCGGAGCTGCTGCTGGCCTGCGACACGACCTTCAAGCTGGGCATCAAGTTCCAGGGCTGGCGCGACGCGGCGCGCGTGGGCGCGGGGCACGCCTACTACCACCCGTTCGTGTCGCCCTTCCCCGAGGGGCTGGACATCACCCCCTGCTGGCTGGAGCAGCGCGAGCGGCTGCCGTTCTCCGACGTGTCCATCGCCGCCCGCGTGGCCGAGGCCGGGCGCTGCCCCAAGCGCATCGAGTCGGCGCCCTATGTGGGCGATTTGGACTACGCCTACCACGTCAACGCGCACAAGTTCGCCGCGCTGCTGGCGGCCAACGCGCAGCAGCGCTTTCGCGTGCGCCACCACGTGGCGACGGTGGTGGACGCCGAGCGCGGCGAGGATGGCGCCATCACCGCGCTGCGCTGCGCCGACGGCCAGCGGCTGGCGTTCGACTTCTATGTGGACTGCAGCGGCTTCACGGCGCTGCTGGCGCAGCGCGTGCTGAAGCTGCCCTTCGTCGACAAGTCGCACCAGATCCTGACCGACACGGCCCTGGTGCAGCAGCTGCCGCTGGCGCCCGACGCCGAGATCCCGCCCTTCACGCTGGCGCGCGCGCACGAGGCGGGCTGGATCTGGGACATCCCGGTCACGCAGCGCCGTGGCACGGGCTTCGTCTATGCCAGCGCGCACATGAGCGAGGCGCGCGCCATCGAGGGCTTTGCGCGCTACCTGGGCGTCAGCCCGGATGCGCTGTCGCCGCGCAAGATCGCGATGAGGATCGGCTACCGCGCTCAGGCCTGGGCGCACAACTGCGCGTTGCTGGGCCTGGCCCAGGGCTTCGTGGAGCCGCTGGAGGCCACGTCCATCCTGGTGACCGACTTTGCCGCCGGCCTGCTGGCACGCAACTTCCCGCGCTGGCGCGACGACGCCCCCGCACTGCGGCCCGGCTACAACGCGGCCCTGGCCTACACCTGGGAGCGCATCATCGACTTCGTGCAGCTGCACTACCACCTGTCGGACCGCACGGACTCGGACTTCTGGCGCGAGAACCGCCGCGCCGACCACCTCTCCGACCTGCTGCGCGAGCGCTTGGCGCGTTGGGCGCTGCGCCATCCGCTCAAGAGCGACTTCGCCAGCCGCTTCGACCTCTTCGACGTGGACAACCACCTCTACGTGCTCTACGGCCTGGGCCTGGCGACGCGGCCGCTGCCGATCTCGGACTTCGAGCGCCGCGAGAGTCTGGTGCAGTTCGAGCGCGTGCGCCGCGCGGCAGAGGCTGCCATCGCCGGTCTGCCCGGGCATCGCGAATGGCTGAGCGGTCTGCGCGAGGCCACCGCGCGATGAGCCAGCCGTTCGCCATCCGCATGCCGCCCGACGTGCGCTCGGTGCGCGTGGGTGCGCATGACGTGGTGTTCATCGACGACTTCCTGGCCGATCCGCGGCCGCTGCTCGACGCTGCCTGCCGCGCGCGCTACCTGCCCTATCCGCGCCTGGCCGAGCGCAAGGGCTACCCCGGGGTGCGCGCCGCCGTGCCGGCCGACTACTCGGCCACGCTGACCGCGCTGCTGGAGCCGCTGATCCGGCAGAACTTCGGCGTGCCCGCAGCCTTGCCGCTGCGCAAAAGCGAGTGCGCGTTCTCGCTGACGACCGTGCCGCCCGCCGAGCTGGGTCCGCTGCAGCGCACGCCGCATTTCGATGCGAGCACTCCGCACCACATGGCCGTGTTGCTCTACCTGTGCGACGAGACGCATGGTGGCACGGGCTTCTACCGCCACAAGGCCACGGGCCTGCAGCAGGTGACGGCGGACAACCGCGAGGATTTCCTGGACCACTACTACGCCGAGCTGAACGCGCGCCCGCCCGCGGCGCGCTACTTCGACGACTCGGACGCCCACTTCGAGTTCCTGGGCATGATGCCGGCGCGCTTCAATCGGCTGGTGGTCTACCGCGGCAGCCTGCTGCATTCGGCCATCGTGAACCCGGCGCGCAGCATCACCGCCGACCCGCGTCGGGGGCGGCTGACGGTCAACACCTTCTACGACTTCTGATGCGCCGAGCGCAGCTGGCCTGAGCCTGGAAGCGCAAGCCCAGCGAGCCTGCAGCGCCGCTGACCGAAGCGGTGTGCGGCGCCGCGTTCACAAGGTGCTGATGCATCGAGGCTTTCGATGCGCAGCAAGCGGTGAACTGCCGTTTCGCGGTTTACCCAGCCTGGCCGCCGCAGACGCTGCTGCTGTCGCACAAGACTCATGCGTGGCAGAACATCGCACCGGCACTGGGCAGCAAGGCGGCGTTGCTGGTGCTGGCTGGCAGCGCCACGCTGTGGATGGCCGTGGTCGCCGACGTGGGCGCCAGCCTGCTGGTGGTGCTCTGCGGCCTGCGGCTGCCGCGCGGCGTGAGATAGAAGAAAAAAGCCCGGCGGCTGCCGGGCTGAAGCGGAGGAGACAAGCGGCGTCGGTCAGAACTTGGCCGTCAGACCGACCTTGACCGTGGTCTCACCCTTGAACGACCAGGCGGGGTAGCCGGCCTTCAGCGGGTCTTTGTGCAGCGCGTCGGCCGGCAGGCTGGTGGACATCACGCCGTACTGCACATCGTCCTGCTTGGTCAGGTTGATCGCGTCGACGCTGAGCTTGAGCCACTTGTTGATGTTCCAGCCGAAGCTGGCGTCCAGCGTGCCGGTGTTGTCGTGCATGCGGTTGCCGTACCAGAAGGCGTTCTCGCGAATGATGTATTTGGAACGCCAGTTGTAGGCCAGCCGGGCGCTGTAGTCGGCGGTCTCGTAGTAGCCCACCAGGTTCACGCTGTGCTTGGACGACTGGGTGAAGATGCCGATTTGGTCCGCGAAGCTCTCCTTGGGCGCCGAGCCTTCGGTGAACGTGTAGTTGGCGACCACGCCGAAGCCGTTGTTGAACGCATGGTTGGCCTGCAGTTCCAGGCCGCGCAGGCGGCCACCGCCGGCGTTGACGAAGTTCTGCACCGTCCAGTTGTCCAGGCCGGACTTCGGATCGACCAGGCCGATCTTCTGGTTCTGCTGCACGTTGGCGGTGATGAAGTTCTGGATGTCCTTGTTGAAGAAGGTCGCCGACAACACGTTGCCGCGGCCGTAGTAGTACTCCAGGCTCAGGTCGACCTGGGACGACTTCATCGGCTTGAGCTCCACGCTGCCCACGGTCCAGGTCTCGTTGCCGACGCGGTCGTCGTTGTAGCCCGACACCGTCACGCCGAACATGTTGGCGAAGTTGGGACGGGTGATGGCCTGGGCAGCGGCGGCGCGCAGCACCAGATCCTTGCGCAGGTCGAAGGCCAGGTTCACGCTGGGCAGCACGTCGTTGTACTTGGCCTTCTTCACGCTCAGGCTCCGGCCCCAGTTCTCGTTGCCGGCATAGTCGCCCGCGGCCAGTGGCGTGCCGTCGAATTTGTAGCCGGTGCTGGAGGCGGTGGTGGAGATGTAGCGCAGGCCGAAGTTGCCGCGCAGGTTGTCGGCTTCGAACTCGAACATGCCGTAGGCCGAGGTGTTCTTCTCGTTGAGCTCGCTGTAGGCCGAGCGGTCCTCGTTCCAGCCGCGGATGTTCTTCAGCGTGCCGGCGATCATCGCGTCGATGTTGGGACGCGGGATGTTCCAGCTGGCCACCTCGACCGTGCCGTCGAACAGGC
>JBKBOJ010000095.1:0-9058 GCA_046294815.1 Roseateles sp.
AGATCGAGCGCATGCTCAGCGGCCCGCTGGGCGGCGACCTGCAGATCGGCGCGCGGCTGGCGGTGGGCGAGCTGGACGGCGTAATCTTCCTGCGTGACCCCATGACGCCGCAGCCGCACGAACCCGACATCAACGCGCTGGTGCGTGCCTGCGACGTGCACGACGTGCCCTGCGCCACCAACGTCGCCACCGCGCGGCTGCTGCTGAAGCAGTGGACGGCAGCCTGACACCCGGCCGGCTGGGCTCAGCGTGAACACGCCGGCCACAGCAATCACGCGCCTGGCGCGGCGGCTGCGCATCCGCACGCGGCTGGGGCTGGCCTTCGGGCTGCTGCTGCTGTTGCTGCCGGCCCTGGCGGCCCTGTCGGTGCACCGCCTGCGAAACCTGTCCGACGCGCTGAACCAGATCGTCGACGAACAATCCGCGATCCGCGACTCGGTCAACGAGATCAACCGCAGCGCCGAGGCCATGGCCCGCAAGCTGCTGGTGCTGATGAACCCCGACACCGGTCTGCGCGAGGTGGCCTATCAGGAGATCGCCAGCGCCAACGCCCGGCTGGACGACGCCATGCAGCGCATGGCGCTGCTGCTGCCGCCCGGCCCGCGCCAGCAGCGGCTGGGCGAGGTGCGCGAGCAGCTGGAGGACTACCGGCGCAGCTTCACCGCCGTGCGCGGCCAGATCGACCGCGGCGCCTTCGAGGCCGCGCGCGCGCGGCTGAGCAGCGACACCGAGGCGGCGCTGGCGCAGCTGGCCGACGCCATCCACCAGCTGGCCGCGAGCGAGGAGCGCACCCGCACGGCGCAAGCGCGGGAGCTGCGCGAGCAAATCGACGCCGACCGCACCGGCGTGCTGGTGCTGTGCGCCGCAGCGCTGCTGGCCGGCGTGCTGCTGGCCGCCAGCGTGACGCGCTCCATCGTCGTGCCGCTCAAGAGCGCGGCAGCCGGCGCGGAGCTGATCGCCCAGGGGCACTACAGCCACCGCATCGAGGAAGGGCCACCGGACGAGCTGGGCCACATGGCCCGCGCGATGAACACCATGGCGGCCGCGGTGGGCGAGCGCGAGAGCGAGCTGCGACGCCTGGCCGACGTGGACCTGCTCACCGGCCTGCCGCAGCGCGCGCGCTTCATCGCCGACGGCGACCGCCTGCTGGCCAGCCTGCCTGAGGGGGAACGCCAGGCGGTGCTGATCTGCATCGACGTGGACCGGCTCAAGACGGTCAACAGCGTGCTCGGCTTCGACGCAGGCGACGCGCTGCTGCGCGGCGCGGCAGCCAAGCTGCAGCGGCTGTTCGAGGGTGCCGCCGCCTATGGGCGCCTGGCCGGCGGCACCTTCGCCGCACTGGCACCCGTGTTGCGCCTGGAGCATGGCGCCACGCTGGCCAGCCAGTTGCGCACCGAGGTGGAGCACCAGTTCTCCTGGCAGGGCCAGGCACTGGATCTGTCCATCTCGCTGGGCCTGGCCCACTGGCCCGAGCATGCGGCCGACACCGAGACGCTGCTGCGCCGCGCCGAGCAGGCCATGTTCGAGGCCAAGCGGTTGCGCCAGGCCGTGGCCGTCTACAACCCTGGCACCGAGGCGGCCCGGGCGCTGCACCTGAGCCTGCTGTCCGACCTGGCCACGGCCATCGAGCAGGACCAGCTGCGCCAGTTCCTGCAGCCCAAGCGCGACCTGAAGAGCGGCCGCATCGTCGGCGCCGAGGCGCTGGTGCGCTGGCTGCACCCGCAGCGCGGCTGGCTGCCGCCGGGCGACTTCATCCCGTTTGCCGAGCGCAGCGGCCGCATCCGCCAGGTGACCGACTGGATGCTGACCCGCGCGGTGCGCACGCTGGCCGAGCGCGCGGCCGCCGGCCTGCCGGCCATCGACATCGCCGTCAACATCTCCACGCTGGACATCCAGGACCAGTCCCTGCCCGCGCGCCTGGCCGCGCTGCTGGCCGAGTACCGCGTGGACCCCAGCAACCTGCAGCTGGAGCTCACCGAGACCGGACTGATGGCCAGCGGCGCCGACCCCATCGCCGTGCTGCATGCGCTCAAGAGCTGGGGCGTCAGGCTGGCCATCGACGACTTCGGCACCGGCCAGTCCTCGCTGGCCTACCTGCAGCACCTGCCCGTGGACGAGCTGAAGATAGACCGCAGCTTCGTGCAGGACGTGGACCGCGACCCGCGCCGCCAGGCGCTGCTGCGCTCCATCGTCGGCGTGGGCCACGGCCTGGGCCTGACCGTGACCGCCGAGGGCGTGGAGAACGAGGCCGAGCTGGCCGTCGTGCAGGCCTGCGGCTGCGACCTGCTGCAGGGCTATCTGCTGGCCCGGCCCATGGACCTGCCGGACTTCGAGCGCTGGCTCAGCGCGCCAACGGGCTGACGGCTGGGGCCGCCTTGCCGGCCATGAACTTCTCCAGCTCCGCCCACACGGGCGGCGCCAGCACGCGGCCCGCGATGTACTGGCCCAGGCTGCGGTAGCTCTCCCACTGCGCCTCGTCGAAGAACTGGTCCGACGTCGGCTCCTGCGGGAAGGCCGGGTGGGTCTTGGCGTACTGCAGCACGTCGGCCGGCGCTCCGGCCTGCGGGCTGGGCTTGAGCAGCACGATCCAGCACGGCGGCGCCTTGCCGTCATCCAGCGACTGCGCGCGCAGCAGCAGCGCGGCCGGGTTGGTCTTGGCGCCGTCAGCGCCGAACTGCGCGGTCGTGCCGAACACCTTGGGCAGATGCTCCCAGCCGGCAAAGTCGCCCACCACGGCCACGTCCATGCGCAGGTCGATGCGCGCCAGGCGGATCAGGTTGGCCAGGTCGTCGAAGCGGTAGTCGGGGTCGGCACCGTTGTCGCTGGCGACGATGAAGCCCACACGGCGCTCGCGGCGCAGCAACTCGTACAGCGCGGTGTTCTCGAAATGCCCGCCATCTGACAGGTATTGCCAGCGCCGCCGCAGGCCGTAGAAGCGCGCGGTGAACTCATAGCTGAGGTAGGTCTGGGTGCGGAACACCGCGCCCAGGGCCCGCCCCGTCCAGGACAGCAGGCGCCACCATGGCGGCAGCGCCTGCGTGCGCAGCCCCGACGCCCACCACACGCCCAGCCGCACGTTGGCCGCGCCCATCAGCAGCGACATGCCCAGCGTGGTCTCGCGGCCGATGCCGGTGGAGAAGGCCGCACCCGAGGTGCCCACCCAATCGCCCAGCTGCATGGGCGGGTTCAGCGGCACTCGCCCGCCCTCGGGCTTGAAGCGATTGCGCCAACCGTCGATGGCGAAGCCATAGGGCATGACCGCCATGGGCTGGCCCTTGCGGTCGCGCTGCACCAGTTGCTCGGCGGGGTCGATGGTCTTGTTGACCGTCACGTTGACCAGCTGCAGCGGCGCCCAGGTCTTGAGCTCTCCACCATCCCACAGCTGCTCCAGCTTCAGGCCGTCGCCCGGCAGCGGCTCGGCCGCCGAGAGGTGGCGGGCATCGCCGTCGAAGCGCTCGCCGTTGCTGGCGCCCAGGTAGGTGCGGGTGAGCCGGGCGGCGTAGAAGCTCTGCAGGCTCGACAGGTTGATGAACGCCGGAAACTGCCCTATGCCGACCGCCAGCAGCAGCCAGGCCAGCGCATGCGTCAGCAGCAGCGACAAGTGCTCGCCGCTGCCCATGTGCGCCACGGACGGGCTGGCGCCCTGCCAGGCCAGCCACTGCACGACCCAGGCCCATAGCGTCGCGATCAACAGCAGCACCGCCAGGCCGGCGATGCCGCCCAGCGTGGTCAGCGGCAGCTTCTGCAGCCAGGGCGGCAAGCCGCTGGCCTTGCCCGACGCGCCGATCTGCCGGCCCATCCAGGCCAGCGCCGCGCCGAGCGCCGCCGGCACCCCCGGCAGCCAGGCCGGCCCCGCGATGGACCACAGGTACAGCGTCTGGCCCAGCGTCTCGATGAGCGCCAGCAGCGCCAGCGCGCCGGCCACCAGCAGGCCGGTGGCCAGCCAGCGCGTCAGCTGCACGGCCTGCATGCGCGCGGTCGGCTCGAACAGCGCCAGCAGCACGTGCACCGCCACGCCCAGCAGCGTCACGCCCGCCAGCGCCCACCAGACGCGCTGCAGCGCCGCGGCATCGCCAGCGCTCCAGCCCAGCCAGCCAAACACGCCGGCGGCCAGCAGCATGCCCAGCATGCTGCGATTGACCGGCGGGCTGCGGCCGTCGGCGCTGCGGCTGGTGGCCCAGTAGGCGATGCCGGTGGGCAGCACCCACAGCGCCAGCGGCGCCAGCGCGGCGACGAACAGCGTGCTCCACCAGACCGAGGCGGCCGGGTGCTTGCCCACCCGCAGCGCGGCCAGCGCGTCGTTCAGCCAGGTGGCCTCCAGCCGGCACAGCGCCTGCGCGCAGGCCGGGTCCAGCAGCGCGCTGCGCAGCGCCGCCAGCAGCGTCAGCGCCAGCAGCAGCACGACGCCGATGACCACGTGCAGCGACACCCAGTTGCGCAGCCCGAGAGCGGCGGCATACACCAGGTCGCCGGTGCCGGTGGGCGTCAGGTAGCGGCCGTTCTCGCGCAGCCAGGCCAGCGGCGCCTGCAGCCGGAAGTCGGGCTGGCCGGCCATGGCCGAGCGGATGCGCTGCGGCGGCCCGCTGCCCAGCACGGTGCGTGCGTCGTCGGCCGCAGCCTCCGCGGTCTGCGCCTGGCGACGCAGCCGCCCCGGCACGAACAGGCCCACCAGGAAGGCGCCGATGAAACCGCCGCCGCTGACCGTGGAGAGGTAGTCGAAGCGCGACAGCATGGCGTCCTTGAAGCGCCCCGGGGGCCTGCCCTGGGCGGGGTCGCGCGCGGTGCCGGCCAGCGCCTGCAGCACGCCCAGCGCGAAGGTCGCACTGCGAATGCCGCCACCCGACAGCGCCAGCGCCTCGAAGCGCTCGGCCGCGGGCTGGCCCATGGCCTGGCGGCGCCGGTTCAACAGCGCCGCCTCGTCGGGCACCTCGTCGCTGGCGGCGGCGCCGCCCATCCAGGCCTCGAGCGCGCTGGCGCAGCGCCTGAGCCTGTGCGCCATGCCGCCGTGTGCTTGCTGGGCCTGGTCTTGCTGCACTGCCGTCTCCCTGATGCTGGGACCGCACTGTTTCCCAGCCGGGCCGGCGTGTGCATCCGCAGTTTTGCTGACGCCGGCACGGGCTTGGCGCCGAGGTGGCTAAAATCGCGGCCTTCCGTCGTTTTTGCCCCTGCTGCGGGCTAAGTTTCACTGGAGCCACTGATGGGCAACAAGATCGTCACCGAAGCGGATCGCCGCGCCACCCCCCGTCCTGCCGCCCCCAAGGGCGTGACCTATACCGCGGGCCGCGGCCAGCTGCGCAGCCAGGAGCGTGGCTCGCACACCCGCTCCAAGAAGAACCCGGGCAAGCGCCCGCACAGCGGCTGATCCCCCGCCCGGTTCATACTGACAGGCCCTTCGGGGCCTGTTTGTTTTTGTCGGCTAAACCCTGACCACGACCATGATCCGCATCACCGAACTGCGCCTGCCGCTCAACCACGCCGAGGACGCGCTGCGCCCGGCCGTGCTGGCCCGCCTGAAGCTGGCCGACGCCGAACTGGCCCACATCCACGTGTTCCGCCGCGGCTACGACGCGCGCAAGAAGACCGACATCCAGCTGGTCTACACGCTGGACTGCACGCTGGCCGAAGGCGTGGACGAGGCCGCCGTGCTGACCCGCTTCGCGGGCGACCACCAGGTGCGCCCGACGCCCGACACGGGCTACCACTTCCTGGCCCGGGTCGGCGATTACACCGGCCCGCGGCCGGTGATCGTGGGCTTTGGCCCCTGCGGCCTGTTCGCCGCGCTGATCCTGGCGCAGATGGGCCTGCGGCCCCTCGTGCTGGAGCGCGGCAAGTCCGTGCGCGAGCGCACCCAGGACACCTGGGGCCTGTGGCGTGAACAGAGGCTGCACCCCGAGAGCAATGTGCAGTTTGGCGAGGGCGGCGCCGGCACCTTCTCCGACGGCAAGCTCTACAGCCAGATCTCCGACCCGCGCCATCTGACCCGCAAGGTACTGACCGAGTTCGTCAAGGCCGGCGCACCGGAGGAGATCCTCTACGTCAGCAAGCCCCACATCGGCACCTTCCGCCTGGTCAGCATGATCATCAAGATGCGGGCCGAGATCGAGGCGCTGGGCGGCGAGATCCGCTTCCAGCAGAAGGTGACCGACCTGCTCATCGAGGACGGTGCCGTGCGCGGGCTGACGCTGGAGTCGGGCGAGCAGATCAGCGCCACGCACGTGGTCATCGCGCTGGGCCACAGCGCCCGCGACACCTTCCAGATGCTGCATGCCCGCGGCGTGCACATGGAGGCCAAGCCCTTCTCCATCGGCTACCGCATCGAGCATCCGCAGTCGCTGATCGACGCCGCCCGCTTCGGGCCCAATGCCGGCAACAAGATCCTCGGTGCGGCCGACTACAAGCTCGTGCACCACGCCAAGAACGGCCGCACGGTCTACAGCTTCTGCATGTGCCCGGGCGGCACGGTGGTGGCCGCCACCAGCGAAGAAAACCGCGTCGTCACCAACGGCATGAGCCAGTACTCGCGCAACGAGCGCAATGCCAACGCCGGCATCGTCGTGGGCCTGACGCCCGAGGACTACCGCCAGGATGGCAAGCGCGACGGCAGCCCCGTACACCCGCTCGACGGCATGGCCTTCCAGCGCATCTGGGAAAGCCGCGCCTACGAGCTGGGCGGCGGCGGCTATCTGGCGCCCGGCGCGCTGGTGGGCGACTTCATCAAGCGCCAGGTCAGCAAAGACTTCGGCGACGTGCTGCCCAGCTACAAGCCCGGCGTCACGCTGACCAACCTGCAGGAGAAGGGCCGCGGGTCGCTGCCGAGCTACTGCCTGGAAGCCATCCGCGAAGCGCTGCCGGCCTTTGCCCGCCAGATTCGCGGCTTCGACCGGCCCGATGCGGTGTTGACCGGCGTGGAGACGCGCACATCATCCCCGTTGCGCATCAACCGCGGGCGCGACTATCAAAGCCTCAACGTGCGCGGGCTGTTCCCGGCCGGCGAGGGCGCCGGCTATGCAGGCGGCATCATGTCGGCGGGTGTCGACGGCATCGAGGTCGCCGAGGCGCTGGCGGCAGACCTGCTGGGCATTCCCGATGCGGCGGTGCTGCAGGGCAAAGGGGCGAAGGCTGGCGGGCAGGTGTGAGGTGCTCCTAGGACCCTGTCGGGCTCCTAGCGCTGTTCCTGCGCTGCCAGGTAGGCCAGCAGGTCCGCCACCTTCGTCTCATTGATGCCCAGGCCAAAGTAGCGCATCTTGGTGCCCGGCACCAGCGCGCCGGGGTCGCGCAGAAAGGTCGTCAGCGTGGCCGGCGTCCACACCAGGCCCGAAGCCTTCAGCGCGGGCGAGTAGGCATAGCCCGCCAGGCTTGCCGCCTTGCGGCCCATCAGCCCGTTGAGATGCGGGCCGAAGCCATGCCGCGCGCCCGGCCCCACCGCATGGCAGTTGGCGCAGGACGCAAACAGCTGGCGGCCCGTGGCGGCATCGCCGGCCGCGGCGGCCAGCAGCGGCATCAGCGCCAGCAGCGCAGCCAGCGCCTTCATGGTGCGGGGCCCTCGGCCGCCATCAGGTCGATCAGCTCCTTCGCAAATGCCAGCGCGTCCTCGGGCAGTTCGAAGTGCATCTCGTTGTTCAGCTCGATGACCTCGCCCTGCGGCCCCTTGAGGACGACCGACCAGCCGCCCGCACCGCCATCGACGGCCAACACGCCGAACTGCCCCGGCTGCAGATCGCGGGCGCTGCCGCCGGTGACGACGATGTCGCGGCCGAGATGGGAGTGGTAGCGTTTCATCGAATCCATTGTCCCAAGGAGACGACATGAAGGCGGTATGGAACGGCATCACCCTGGCCGAGAGCGACGACACGGTGGTCGTCGAAGGCAACCACTACTTCCCCGCCGAGTCGCTGAAGACGCAATACACGACCTTCAGCAACCACGTGACGCGCTGCCCCTGGAAGGGCGAGGCCAGGTATCTGAGCCTGCTGGTGAACGGCGAGCTCAACCCCGACGCGGTCTGGTATTACCCGGACCCGCTGCCCGCCGCGGCCGAAATCAAGGGGCGCTACGCGTTCTGGAAAGGCGTCAAGGTCGTGGAATGACCCCCTGCGGCAGCAGCGCCCACAGGCGCAGCGGCTGCCTGGTGCGGCCGGCGAGCAGCCCGGCCTGCTCGCCCCAGCCCCAGAACAAGTCGGCCCGCACGGCGCCGACGATGGCGCTGCCGGTGTCCTGCGCCAGCACGAGGCGGCGCATGGGCGTGGTGGACAGCGGCTCGGTGCTGTCCAGCCACAGTGGCGTGCCTAACGCGATGACGCTGCGGTCGATGGCGACCGAGCGGCCAGGCGTCAGCGGCACGCCTTGCGCGCCGCGCGGGCCTTGGGCGGCGTCGGGCAGCGCCTCCTCGCGGAAGTAGACGACGCGCGGATTGACGGCCAGCGCGTCGCGCACCTTGTCCGGGTTGCGC
The DNA here is from genome assembly GCA_046294815.1 of Roseateles sp. Classification (GTDB taxonomy): domain Bacteria; phylum Pseudomonadota; class Gammaproteobacteria; order Burkholderiales; family Burkholderiaceae_C; genus Pelomonas. Next base: position 8,450 of record JBKBOJ010000095.1, read on the forward strand.
CGGGCCCAGTCCGACAGGGCCGGCCAGCTCGCGTCCGTCACCTCGCCGCGCGCCAGCAGGGCCTTGGCGACAGATTCGAAGGGTTGCTCGTTGTGACCGGCGAAGGCCAGGCGCACGAGCCGCTCGCCGCCCACGCCGTCGCGCAGCAGCAGCCGGCCCGAGCCCTGGATCTGCAGTTGCAGCACGGCGAAGGGGTCGTCAAGAAAGGCCAGCGGCTGCAGCCGCGGGTGGCCGTCCAGCTCGCGGCGCGGCAGGCGGCGCAGGGCGGGGTCGGCGGGCAGCGCATGCAGCGGCCACTGGAAGGCGCCCTGGCGCGTGCGGCTGGCGGGCAGCTGCGGCTCGAAGTAGCCGGTCAGCAGGCCGGTGGTGTCGCCGTTGTCGAGCGCCAGCCGCCAGGGCCGCAGGTGCTTCATCAGCAGCAGCGCCGCCTCCAGCGCATCGGCCGGCTGCTGCAGCGCGGCGCGCGCGCAGAACTCGGCCCAGCCGGGCGCGGGCCGCTGGCAGCCGGCCAGCAGCGCGGGCCAGGCGGCCAGCAGGTCGTCCTCGCCCCAGCCAGGCAGGTCGCGCCAGTCCGCGGCCGACCAGCGCGGCACGGGTGCCTGCGCGGCA
>JBKBOJ010000096.1:0-8941 GCA_046294815.1 Roseateles sp.
ACCGCGCTGGACCGCGCCTACGGCGACCTGCCCGAGGCCCACGACTGGCTGACGCTGCCCGAGCGCTTCGACGCCCGGCTGGAGCTGCCCTGGCGCGTCGAGCATGCGCCGGTGCTGCTGCAGTTTGCCGAGACGCTGCTGCGCCAGCTCTGCGCCTTCCTGGCCGCGCGCCATGCCGGCATACGCTCACTGCGCCTGGCCTGGCGGCACGACGCCATGCGCCCGCGCGACGTGGCCGACGGCGGCGAGCTGAGCGTCGCCACCGCCGACACGACGCGCGACCTGGCCCGGCTGACCCGGCTGCTGGCCGAGCACCTGGCCCGCACCACGCTGGCCGCGCCGGTCGGCGAGCTGCGCCTGAGCGCCGACCACCTGCTGCCGCTGCAGCAAGGCAGCGCCAGCCTGCTGCCCGGCCCGGGCGACGCGCAGGACCACATCACCACGAACGCGCTGCTGGAGCGCCTGTGCGTGCGCCTGGGCGCCGAACGCGTGCGCGCAGGCCGGCTGCACGAAGACCACCGGCTGGACCGCATGCAGCGCTGGCTGCCCTGGCCGGCACCGCCCGCCGCCACGGTGCGCCCGCCGCCCGGGCCGCAGCCCACCTGGCTCATCGAGCCGCCGCAGCCACTGCGCTGCGATGCGCAGGAGCGGCCGCTCTACGCCGGCCCGCTGGAGCGCATCAGCGGCCCGCACCGCATCGAAACCGGCTGGTGGGAAGGGCGCGCCGCGCTGCAAACGCGCGACTATTTCGTCTACCGCAGCCGCACGCGCGGGCTGCTGTGGGTCTACCACGAGCGGCCGTCATCGACGGCGCCGGACCCGTCGGGCTGGTTCCTGCACGGGGTGTTTGCATGAGCGCCCCGTCCGAACAGCAAGCGCCCCCGCGCTATGCCGAGCTGCACTGCCTGTCGGCCTTCAGCTTCCTGCGCGGCGCGTCCGAGCCGGCCGAGCTGGTGGAGCGCGCCGTCGCCTTGGGCTACGAGGCACTGGCCCTCACCGACGAATGCTCGCTGGCCGGCGTCGTGCGCGCCCACAAGCAGCTGCGCGAACTGCGCGAGGCCGCCGCGCACGAAGGCGCCGAGCCCGTCACGCTCAGGCTGCTGATCGGCAGCGAGTTCCTCGTGCGCGACGACGCCGAGCAGCCGCGCTTCAAGCTCGTGCTCATCGCGCAGAACCTCAACGGCTACGGCAACCTCTGCCAGTTCATCACCCGGATGCGCCGCGCCAGCCCCGTCAAGGGCCAGTACACGCTGCGCTGGCAGCAGATCGAGCCCGCGCAACTCGCCGACTGCCTGGCCCTGCTGGTGCTGCCGCGCGACGCCGGCGATGCCGAGCTCCTGCCCCCGGCGCAGTGGGCACTGCAGCACTTCACCGGCCGCGCCTGGATCGCCGTCGAGCTGCTGCGCGAGGCCGGCGACGCCGCCTGGCTGCAACGGCTGCAGGCCTTGTCCGACGCCACCGCGCTGCCGCTGGTGGCCGCGGGCGACGTGCACTTCCACGTGCGCTCGCGCAAGGCACTGCAGGACGTGATGACCGCCACCCGGCTGGGGCGCCCCGTGGCCCAGTGCGGCTTCGATCTGCAACCCAATGCCGAGCGCCACCTGCGCAGCCGCCAGCGCATCGCACAGCTGTACCCGGCGGCGCTGATGGCCGAGACCTTGAACGTGGCGGCGCGCTGCGACTTCCGGCTCGACGAGATCCAGTACCAATACCCCAGCGAGGTCGTGCCGGCAGGCAGCACCGCGGCCCAGCACCTGCGCCAGCTGACCTTGGCCGGTGCCAGCAAGCGCTGGCCCGGCGGTGTGCCGGCCAAGTGGCAGGCCCGCATCGAGCACGAACTCGCGCTGATCGAAGAACTGGGCTACGAGCACTACTTCCTGACCGTCGCCGAGATCGTCGAGTTCGCGCGCAGCATCGGCATCCTGTGCCAGGGCCGCGGGTCGGCGGCCAACAGCGTCGTCTGCTACTGCCTGCACATCACGTCGGTGGACCCCGACCGCAGCACCTTGCTGTTCGAACGCTTCATCAGCCGCGAGCGCAATGAGCCGCCCGACATCGACGTCGACTTCGAGCACGAGCGCCGCGAAGAAGTCATCCAACATCTCTACGAAAAATACGGCCGCGACCGCGCCGCCCTGACCGCCGTCGTCATCTGCTACCGCCCCAAGAGCGCCATCCGCGACGTCGGCAAGGCGCTGGGTTTCAGCGAAGCGCAGATCGAGATCATGAGCAAAGACCACAGCGGCTGGTCCACCCAGGTGCTGCCCGAAGAGCACCGCGCGGCGCTGCTGGAGGGGCTCGCCCTGCTGGGCATAGCACCGGACGACCCGCGCCTGCAGCAGCTCATCACCCTGGCCCGCCAGCTCAACGGCCTGCCGCGGCACCTGAGCCAGCACGTCGGCGGCTTCGTGCTGACCCAGGGCCCGCTGGAGCGCCTGGTGCCCATCGAGAACGCCACGATGGAGCGCCGCAGCGTCATCGAATGGGACAAGGACGACATCGACGAGCTCAAGCTGATGAAGGTCGACATCCTGGCCCTGGGCATGCTCAGCGCCATCCGGCGCTGCTTCGACCTCGTCAACCCGCTGCGCGGCACGTCCTACGACCTGACCATCCCCGACGACGACGCCGCCACCTACGAGATGATCTGCAAGGCCGACACCGTGGGCGTGTTCCAGATCGAATCGCGCGCGCAGATGTCCATGCTGCCGCGGCTGCAGCCCCGCAACTACTACGACCTGGTGGTCGAGGTCGCCATCGTGCGGCCCGGCCCCATCGAAGGCGGCATGGTCCACCCCTACCTGAAGAACCGCGCGCTGCCGCCCGAGCAGGTGGAATACCCCAGCGAGGCCCTCAAGGACGCGCTCGCACGCACCTGCGGCGTGCCCATCTTCCAAGAGCAGGTCATGCAGATCGCCATGATCGCCGCCGGCTTCAGCGCCGGCGAGGCCGACCAGCTGCGCCGCGCGATGGGCGCCTGGAAGCGCCCCGGCGTGCTGGAGCAGTACTACGACAAGGTCATCAGCGGCATGCGCCGCAACGGCTACACCGACGACTTCGCGCAAAGCATCTTCCGGCAGATCAAGGGCTTCTCCAGCTACGGCTTCCCCGAGAGCCATGCCGCGAGCTTCGCGCTGCTGACCTACGTCAGCGCTTGGCTCAAATGCCACGAGCCGGCGGCCTTCCTGTGCGCGCTGCTCAACAGCCAGCCGCTGGGCTTCTACACGCCCAGCCAGTTGGTACAGGACGCACGCCGCCACGACGTCGAGGTGCGCGCCATCGACGTGAACCACAGCGACCGCGACTGCACGCTGGAACTGCGCGACGGCCAGCACCAGCCCGCCGTGCGCCTGGGCCTGCGCCTCGTCAGCGGCCTGGGGCAGGACGCTGCCGAACGCATCGAGCAAGCGCGCCAGCGCGGCGGCGCCTTCGCCCACCCACAAGACCTGGCCCACCGCGCCCGCCTGACCCAACAGGACATGCAACACCTCGCCGCCGCCGATGCCCTCACCTCCCTGGCCGGCCACCGCCGTCAACAGGTCTGGCAGGCCTCGGCGCTGCACGCGATGCCAGCGTTATTGCAGGGCAGCCTGCTGCCCGAGGACGCGCTCGAACTTCCGGCCGCCGCCGAGGGCGAGGAAGTGCTGTGGGACTACGCCGCCACCGGCCTGACGCTGCGCCGCCACCCGCTGGCGCTGCTGCGCCCACGCCTGGCCAAGCGCGGCCTGCTGAGCGCGAAACAGCTCGACACCCTCAAGAGCGGCCGCCGTGCCAAGGCCTGCGGCATCGTCACCGGCCGCCAGAAGCCGCAGACCGCCAAGGGCACCTTGTTCGTCACACTGGAAGACGAGACCGGCAACGTGCAGGTCATCGTCTGGCCCAAGGTCTACGAAGAACACCGCAGCACCATCCTCAGCGCACGGCTGCTGGCCGTGCAAGGCGTTTGGCAGCGCGGGGATGGGGATGTACGGCACCTGCTGGCGCAGGGCTTCGAGAACCTGAATCCGTGGCTGGGCAGATTGCAGACGGAGAGCCGGGATTTCCGCTAACCCTGGGAAAGCACTGACAAAATCTGGACACTGGATCACCTGGTGAGCCACCTGCCGCCTAAGCTGGCTCGTCGTCTTCTGGCGCCGCCCGCCTTCACCGGCGGGCGCGAATGAAGCCGGCCGCGGCTCGGCATCCAGACCTGGCGCAGCCGCACTGCCCTGCCTCAGCCTATGGCTGCAATCGTCGCTAGCGGCCAACCGCGCTGCCTGGCGCTGACCGCAGCACCCGCCTGAAGCTCGCCTCGAGCACGCACCACCGACCCGGCCCTGTAAATTCGCAGGCATTACGCCAACCCGTACAAAGCCCCATGCCAAAAACCCATCACAAACCCTTCGTCATCGGTGTCGCAGGCGGCAGCGGCAGCGGCAAATCGACGGTGACGCGCCAGGTGCTGGCCGCCATCGGGCCGGAAAAGGTGGCGGTGGTGATGCAGGACGATTACTACCGGGACCAGTCCCACATGCCGCCGGAGGACCGGCGCAAGCAGAACTACGACCATCCCGACGCCTTCGACTGGCCGCTGATGGCGCAGCACCTGGCCGCGTTGCGCAGGGGGGAGGCCATCGAGATGCCGGTGTACGACTTCGCTGCCGACAATCGCTCCAGCCGGACCATCACCGTGAAGCCGGCGCCGGTGATCGTGGTCGAGGGGCTGTTCGCGCTGTACGACGCCAAGCTGCGCAACATGATGTCGCTGAAGATTTATGTCGACACGGCCTCGGACGTGCGCTTCATCCGGCGGCTGCAGCGCGACATCGCGGAGCGCGGCCGCAGCACCGAGTCGGTGGTGCAGCAGTACCTGGACACCGTGCGCCCCATGCACAAGCAGTTCATCGAGCCGACCAAGCGCAACGCCGACGTGATCCTGCCGCACGGTGCCAACGGCCCGGCGGTGGACATCATCACCACCAAGGTCAAGAGCCTGTTGAGCGACAACGCGCGCGGCTGAGCGCCAGCGCCTGCGGCTTCGTCACCGGCCCGGCTGCACCTCGCGCCATCGGCGCGCGCCCGGCTGCACATTCGCCCGCCCGACCTCCCCGCCGTAATGGGCCAGCACCCGCCGGTCCATCACGCGGAACCACAGCCACGGCACGTAGGCCAGCAGCAGCAGGCCGGCATAGCCGCTGGGCAGTTGCGGCGCCTGCTCGAAGTGGCGCAGTGCCTGGTAGCGCCGCGCCGGGTGGGCATGGTGGTCGCTGTGGCGTTGCAGGTGGTAGAGGAACAGGTTGGACACGCGGTGGTTGCTGTTCCACGAGTGCTCGGGCGCGCAGCGCTCGTAGTGGCCGTCGGGCCGGCGCTGGCGCAGCAGGCCGTAGTGCTCGATGTAGTTCACCACCTCCAGCAGCTGGATGCCGTAGGCGGCCTGCACGAACAGAAAGGGCAGCACCGCCCAGCCCAGCCAGGCCACCAGGGCGGCGTAGAGCACGGCGGTCATGGCCCAGGCCTGCAGGCATTGGTTGCGCCAGTGCCAGGCAGGCAGGCCATGACCGGCCAGGCGTTCGCGCTCCAGCGCCCAGGCCGAGCGCAGGCTGCCCCCCACGGTGCGCGGCAGAAAGGCCCAGAAGCTCTCGCCAAGCCGTGCGCTGGCCGGGTCTTCGGGCGTGGCCACGCGGCGGTGGTGGCCGCGGTTGTGCTCGACGAAGAAGTGGCCATAGGCCACCGGCGCCAGCACGATGCGCGCCAGCCAGCGCTCCCAGGCGGCATGCTTGTGACCCAGTTCGTGCGCGGTGTTGATGGCCACGCCGTTGATGCCGCCCACGGTCAGCACCAGGCCTGCCAGGCCCAGCCACGACAGCCCGCCGTGCACGGCCAGCCAGGCGCCGTGCAGCGTGAGCCCGAACTGCAGCGGCACGAACAGCAGCAGCACGCCGAGGTACCAGCGGTCGGCCTCCAGCGCCGGCACTTGCGCCTCGGGCGGGTTGCTGCGGTCCTCGCCCAGCAGCCAGTCCAGCAGCGGGATGAGCGTGTAGACGACCAGCGGCATCAGCCACAGCCACAGCGGGTTGCCGGTGGCGCCAGCCTTGGCGACGTTGAGCCAGGCCAAGCCCGGGAACAGGCCCGACAGCAGCCAGGCGTGGCGCTTGGCGTCGCGCCAGTGCGCGGGGGCGGGGGCCGAGGTGAGAGCGGGCATGCCGGCATGCTCGGCCGCGTTGGCGCCGCGGTCAAGCCCGGTCTTGCCCGCCGGGGCGCTCGGGTTTGCACACGGCGGCGGGCAGGCCGGCGGCGGCGGGTGTAAGGTGCGCCGCACGCTGGCCGACCGCAGCGCCAACGCCCTTGCACCGACACCGCCATGCTGATCCGAATCCCTGCCCCCCACGAGCCGCTGCCCAGCGAGATCACCCCGCGCGCGCTGTACCTGAACCGCCGCACCGCGCTGGCCGGCCTGGGCCTGGCCGCCGCCGCGCCGCTGGCGCTGGCCCAGGGCGGCAAGCTGGCCAAGCTGCCCGGCGCGCGCAGCGCGGTGGCCGGCGCCGTGGTGCTGGACAAGCCCACGGCCTATGCCGACGCGACCTCGTACAACAACTTCTACGAATTCGGCACCGACAAAGACGACCCCGCCCGCCGCGCCCACACGCTGAAGACGCGCCCCTGGACGGTGCAGGTGGAGGGCGAATGCGCCAAGCCGGGCACGTATGACATCGAGGCCCTGCTCAAGCTCGCGCCCATGGAGGAGCGCATCTACCGGCTGCGCTGCGTGGAGGGCTGGAGCATGGTGATCCCGTGGGTGGGCTATTCGCTGGCCGAGCTGATCAAGCGCGCCGAACCCACCGGCAAGGCGAAGTTCGTCGAGTTCACGACGCTGGCCGACCGCAGCCAGATGCCGGGCCTGCGCTCGGGCGTGCTGGACTGGCCCTATGTGGAGGGCCTGCGCATGGATGAGGCCATGCACCCGCTGGCGCTGCTGAGCTTTGGCATGTATGGCGAGGTGCTGCCCAACCAGAACGGCGCGCCGGTGCGCATCGTGCTGCCGTGGAAGTACGGCTTCAAGTCGGCCAAGAGCATCGTGAAGATCCGCTTCGTCGAGAAGCAGCCCAAGAGCAGCTGGGAGCTGAGCGCGCCACAGGAGTACGGCTTCTACTCCAACGTGAATCCGAGCGTGCCGCATCCGCGCTGGAGCCAGGCCAGCGAGCGCCGCATCGGCGAGGACGGCCTGTTCACGAAGAAGCGCCCCACGCTGATGTTCAACGGCTACGAGGCGCAGGTGGGCCAGCTGTACGCGGGCATGGACCTGAAAAAGTTCTATTGATGCGGCGCGCGCTCACGGCGGCGCTGCTGCACCCTGCGGCCAAACCGCTGCTGTTCACGGCCAGCCTGGCGCCGCTGGCCTGGCTGGTGTGGGGCGCCGCCGCCAACCGGCTGGGCGCCAACCCAGCGGAGGCGCTGATCCGCGGCCTGGGCGAGTGGGCGCTGCGCGGCCTGTGGCTGACGCTGGCCATCACGCCGCTGCGCGAGTTGACCGAGCTGGCCGCGCTGGCGCGCTTCAGGCGCATGGCGGGCGTGTTCAGCTTCGCCTATGCCTCGCTGCACCTGCTGGCCTATGGCTGGCTGGACATGGGGCTGGACTTGGCTGAGATCGCCGCCGACATCCCCAAGCGCCCCTTCGTCCTGATGGGCTTCACGGCCTGGGCGCTGATGCTGCCGCTGGCGGCCACCAGCCTCAATCGCGCCATCAAGGCCTTGGGCGCGCGGCGCTGGCAGCTGCTGCACAGGTCCGCCTACGCGGTGGGCGTGCTGGCACTGCTGCACTTCATCTGGATGCGCGCCGGCAAGAGCAACTTTGCCGAGCCGGCCGTCTACGGCGTGATCCTGGCTGCGCTGCTGGGGTGGCGGCTCTGGAAGCGGCTGAGCGTGGCGCGGGCGCCGCGGGGATAATTCGCGGCTTTGCTCCAGCCGCACCATGTCCAGCCCCCTCCACATCGACGTAGCCATCCTCGGCGGCGGCCCCGCTGGCTGCAGCGCCGCGTCGTGGCTGGGCCAGCTGGGTCTGACGACGCTGCTGGTCGAGCGCGCGCCGCGGCTGTGTGCCGGCATTGCGGCGCTGCACTTCCCACAGGACTGGGTGCTGGGCGAACCAGACGTGCCGCTGTCACGCCTGGCCGACCGCTACGCCGCGCACGCCACGGCCACGCCGGGCCTGCAGCTGCGCACCGGCGCGCAGGCCGACTCGGCCCGCCACACGGGTGCAGGCTGGGCGCTGCAGCTGTCCACCGGCGAGCATGTGCAGGCGCGCGCGCTGCTGGTGGCCACCGGGCTGCGCCTGCTGCGCCCGGCGCGCTACTTCGCCGTGCCGCATGCGCGCGTGCTGGATGCCGTGCAGCTCACCGCGCAGCGCGACACGCTGCCGCCCGGCCGCGTGCTGCTGCTGGGTGCTGGCGACAACGCAGCCGAGAACGCACTGCACCTGGCCGAGCGCGGCCATGACGTGACCATCTGGGCGCGCGGCGGCTGGCGCGCGCAGGCCCACCTGGTGCAGCGCATCGAGGCGCATGCGCGCATCGCGCTGCGCCTGTCTACGCCGCTGCCGGACGCGCTGATGCCCGACGCCGACGGCGTGGGCGTCGGCGCCGAGCGCTTCGACATCGTCGCGCCGCTGCTGGGCTTCGAGCCCGAGCCCTCGGCCTTCGCGCTGATGGACGAGGCCTCGCGCCAGCGCGTGTTCGTGGCCGGCGACGCCAGCGGCCGCTGGCATCCCTGCGTGCAGACGGCGCTGGCCGACGGCGTGCAGGCGGCCAAGCAGATCGAGCAGGCGCTGCGCCCGCAGCTGGCCGCGGCGCCGCAGCGGCACAACAACCGCCAGGTCATCCACCTGCAGGGGCTGCGCTTTCGCGCCAACCTGGGCGTGCTGGACTTCGAGCGCACCGGCCCGCAGCCCATCCAGGTGGATGCCGAG
>JBKBOJ010000097.1:0-8813 GCA_046294815.1 Roseateles sp.
GCCGCAGGCCGGGCGCCGTCGCGCGAGCCACCCCGGCCGCCGCCACCGCCGCCGCCTGGGCGGCCGCCGCGACCGGCGTGTTGCGGCGGGTTGGGGTTGCGGCCCCGGCTGCCATTGGGATTGAGCACGGTGCGGCCCAGCACGATGGGCTCGGCGCGCTCGTTGGGATCGGGCGCGAAGCCGGGCACGATTTCCTTGGGGATCTCGCGCTTGATGAGGCGCTCGATATCGCGCAGGAAACCGTTCTCGTCCACGCAGACCAGGCTGACTGCCTCACCCTGCGCGCCGGCGCGGCCGGTGCGGCCGATGCGGTGCACATAGTCCTCGGGCACATTGGGCAGCTCGAAGTTGACGACGTGTGGCAGCTGGTCGATGTCGATGCCGCGCGCCGCGATGTCCGTGGCCACCAGGCAGGTCAGGGCACCCGACTTGAAGTCGGCCAGCGCCTTGGTGCGCGCGCCCTGGCTCTTGTTGCCATGGATGGCCATGGCGCTGATGCCGTGCTCGTTCAGATAGTCGGTCAGGCGGTTGGCGCCATGCTTCATGCGCGTGAAGACCAGCACCTGCTGCCAGCCGCCGCTCTTGATGAGGTGTACCAGCAGCTCCTTCTTGCGCTCGCGGCCCACCGGGTGGACCTTCTGCGCGATCTGGTCGTTGGTCTGGTTGCGGCGTGCCACCTCGATCAGCGCCGGCTGGTTCAGCAGGCGGTCGGCGAGGTTTTTGATCTCGTCACTGAAGGTGGCGCTGAACAGCAGCGTCTGCTTCTTGGCCGGCAGCAGCGCCAGCACCTTCTTGATGTCGTGGATGAAGCCCATGTCCAGCATGCGGTCGGCTTCGTCCAGCACCAGGATCTCGACCTTGGACAGGTCCAGGTTGCCCAGGCCGGCATGGTCCAGCAGGCGGCCGGGTGTGGCGACGAGGATGTCGACGCCCTGCTTGAGCTTGTCGACCTGCGGCTGCATGCCCACGCCGCCGAACATGACCATGCTCTTCAGCTCGGGCAGGTACTTGCCATAGGTCTGCACGCTTTCCTCGACCTGGGCGGCGAGTTCGCGGGTGGGCGTCAGCACCAGCGCGCGCACGGCCGGACGGCCGAACTTGTTGATGCTGCGCTGCCCGGCCTGCAGCCGGTGCAGCATGGGCAGTGTGAATCCGGCGGTCTTGCCGGTGCCGGTCTGGGCGCCGGCCATGAGGTCGCCGCCTTGCAGCACGGCGGGGATGGCTTGCGCCTGGATGGGGGTGGGGGTGGTGTAGCCGGCGTCGGCGATGGCCTTGAGCAGCGGGGCTGCCAGACCGAGGGTGTCGAAACTCATCGAATCCAATGTGGGGAGCACGCCGACTTGTCACCGGGGCTTGCCGTGCCGCCGGGCGGCGACACCAGTCTTCGGGCAAGCCATGCCGCGTGCGGGGCTGAAAAATGAAACGCCGCGCAAGACTGAAAAGCGCAGCGTTGGCCGCATTCTAACCGGCGAATTACGGCGTGACGATGAGGCCGGCGCTAAGCAGGCTGTGCCGCCAACGCTGCGGTCGCTGGGGTGTCGTGCTGACCGGCTGCCGCTGAGCCGCCCGGGCGTGCTGCGACAATCGTGCTTTTGCAGCCCCGGCTGCGCGCCTCAACGACAACACAGCACCATGGCCCAGTACGTTTTCAGCATGAACCGTGTCAACAAGACGGTTCCCCCCAAGCGCCACATCCTCAAGGACATCTCGCTCTCCTTCTTCCCCGGGGCCAAGATCGGCGTGCTGGGTCTGAACGGCTCGGGCAAGTCCACGCTGCTGAAGATCATGGCCGGCGTCGACAAGGAGTTCGAGGGCGAGGCCATCCCGATGCCGGGCATCAAGATCGGCTACCTGGAGCAGGAGCCCAAGCTCAAGCCCGAGCAGACCGTGCGCGAGGCGGTGGAAGAGGGCATCGGCGGCGTGCTGGCCGCCAAGAAGAGGCTGGACGAGGTCTATGCCGAGTACGCCGACCCGGATGCCGATTTCGACAAGCTGGCCGCCGAGCAGGCCGAGCTGGAGGCCATCATCGCTGCCGCCGGCAGCGAGAACACCGACCTGCAGTTGGAGCTGGCCGCCGACGCGCTGAACCTGCCGCCCTGGGACGCCAAGATCGAGCACCTCTCCGGCGGCGAGAAGCGCCGCGTGGCGTTGTGCCGCCTGCTGCTGTCCAAGCCCGACATGCTGCTGCTGGACGAGCCCACCAACCACCTGGACGCCGAGAGCGTCGAGTGGCTGGAGCAGTTCCTGCAGCGCTTCCCCGGCACCGTCGTCGCCATCACCCACGACCGCTACTTCCTTGACAACGCCGCCGAGTGGATTCTGGAACTGGACCGCGGCCACGGCATTCCCTGGAAGGGCAATTACTCCGACTGGCTGGACCAGAAGGAACGCCGCCTGGCGCAGGAGCAGAAGGCCGAGGACGCCCGTGCCAAGGCGATGAAGGAAGAGCTCAAGTGGGTGCGCTCCAATGCCAAGGGCCGTCAGGCCAAGAGCAAGGCGCGCTTGGCCCGCTTCGAGGAGCTCAGCGACGTCGAATACCAGAAGCGCAACGAGACCAACGAGATCTTCATTCCCGTTGCCGAGCGCCTGGGCAATGAGGTCATCGAGTTCGAGAACGTCTCCAAGAGCTTCGGCGACCGCGTGCTCATCGACAACCTGAGCTTCAAGGTGCCCGCCGGCGCCATCGTCGGCATCATCGGCCCCAACGGCGCGGGTAAATCGACGCTGTTCCGCATGATCCAGGGCGTGGAGCAGCCGGACTCGGGTACGGTCAAGATCGGCAAGACCGCCAAGTTGGCCTTCGTGGACCAGAGCCGTGCCAGTCTCGACGGCAGCAAGACGGTGTGGGAGGACGTCTCCGGCGGCCTGGACAACATCGTCGTCGGCAAGTTCGTCATGCCCAGCCGCGCCTACCTCGGCCGTTTCAACTTCAAGGGCAACGACCAGCAGAAGCTCGTCGGCTCGCTGTCCGGCGGTGAGCGCGGCCGCCTGCACCTGGCCAAGACGCTGGCCCAGGGCGGCAACGTGCTGCTGCTGGACGAGCCGTCCAACGACCTCGACGTCGAAACCCTGCGTGCACTGGAAGAAGCGCTGCTGGAGTTTGCCGGTTCGGCCATGGTCATCAGCCATGACCGCTGGTTCCTGGACCGCATCTGCACGCACATCCTGGCCTGCGAGGGCAACTCGCAGTGGTTCTTCTTCGACGGCAACTTCCACGAGTACGAGGCCGACAAGAAGAAGCGTTTGGGCGAGGAAGGCGCACGCCCGAAGCGCGTGCGCTTCAAGCCCATCAAGTGATCGCTGCGGCCGGCCTGGAGAGCCGGCCGCGCTGATCACAGTTCTTTACGCCAGACCCAACAAGCGAACACAAGGGCGCGCGACCATGACAGCGTCGTTCAACCTGGAGTGTTCACCATGAACCACGCAAGCTTGTTCCGTCCTGTTGCCGCGGCGCTGATCGCGTCGTCTCTGGCTCTGACCGGCCTGACCGCGCAGGCGCAGCCGAAGTTCGGTCACCATGGCGGGCTGTCCATGATGGCGCCAGGCGCCATGTTCGGCGACCACCTGCTGGAGCTGGCCAACGTCAGCGACGCACAGCGCAGCCAGATCGAGGCCATCTACAAGGCTGCCCGGCAGGACCTGGCCGGACAGCGCGAGACGGGCCGCAAGTTGCGCGAGCAACTGCTCAATCTGTACACGGCCACCAACGTCGATGCCGCCGCCATCGAGGCGGTGCGCGCGCAGATCGCCGCTCAGCACGAGGCGGCGTCCAAGCGCATGACGCAGGCCAGCGTCGAGGCCGCGCGCGTGCTGTCGCCGGAGCAGCGCAGCAAGATCGCCGAGGCCCTCAAGAAGCGCCATGCCCGCATGGCCGAGCGGGCCCAGCGTCACGCCAACTGAGCGGGCGGCGCCGGGAGTTCTGCGATGCTTCAGGTTCGCACCACCGGCGCCAGCGTGCGCCGGCCCTCGTCTTCTCCGTTGAACCCGCTGATGACTGCCCGACTCCTGCTGATCGACGACGACGCCCGCCTGACCGGCATGGTGGGCGACTACCTGCGCAACGCCGGCTTCGAGGTCAGCACGGCCGGCTCGCTGGCCCAGGCCCGCGATGCGCTGGCCGGTGCTCGCTTCGATCTGCTGGTGCTGGACATCATGCTGCCCGACGGTGACGGACTGGACTTCTGCCGCTGGCTGCGCGGCGACCCGCGCTGGCGCCACCAGCCGGTGCTGATGCTGTCGGCCCGCGGCGAGCCCATGGACCGCATCCTGGGCCTGGAGCTGGGCGCCGACGACTACCTCGCCAAGCCCTTCGAGCCGCGCGAGCTGCAGGCCCGCGTCAAGGCCTTGCTGCGCCGGCTGGAGCCCAAGCTCGATGGCGACGAGGTGCTGCGCTTCGGCCGCCTGGAGATCGACCTGGCGGCCCGCGTGGCGCGGCTGGACGGCAAGATCTGCGACCTCACCAGCCACCAGTTCGACCTGCTGGTGGTGCTGGCCCAGAGCCCCGGCCGCGTGCTGAGCCGCGACCAGATCATGGACGCGCTCAAGGGTCACCCGCTGGAAGCCTTCGACCGCTCCATTGACGTGCACATCTCGCGCATCCGCGCCGTCATCGAGGACGATCCCAAGCACCCGCGCCGCGTGCTGACCGTGCGCGGCGCCGGCTATGTGTTCGCGCGCAAGCAAGACGCTGATTCCGACGCCTCGTGATGCCCCTCGTCCAACGAGTACGTTGGCCGGTCCCCCGGGGGGACGGCGATGCTTGCGGCATTGAGCCGCAAGCACATCGCCTGACGGGCCGGCTTGGGAGCGGCCCGGCGCTCGGCCCGCAGAACAGCGCATGAAAAGCCTCTACGTCCGCATCTACCTGACGCTGGTGGCGCTGCTGCTGGCGTTCGCCTTCGGTTCGGCATGGCTGTTCCAGCGTCACATCGAGCAGGAGCGCGGCAACGTCGAGATCGCGGCCAACGAACGGCTGAACGCGATTGCCGAGTTGCTGCGGCTGGCGCTGCCGCCGGCCAGCGCGCCGCGCGAGCAGCAGGCCGAGGCGTTCCGGGAATGGGGCGGGCGGCTGCGCATGCCGCTGGCGCTTGAGGACGGGCGCGGGCGCATCGCCGAGACGGCGTCGTTCCTGCGCCGTGTCGACGACCCCGGCGCCATCATCGTGCGTGCCAGCCTGGGCGACGGCCGTAACCTGGACCTGGTGCGCACCATGCGGCCGCCCAGCATGCCGGCGGGAGCGAGCGCGCCGCAAGGGCCCGGGCCTGGCATGGCGCGGCCGCCGCGCGAGGAGGCCCTTTGGAGCGGCCCCTGGACCGTCCGGGCGGGCGGGCCGGGTGGGCCCCAGGCTTCCGCGCTGGCCATCGTGCTGGTGCTGCTGTTCGTCGGTGTGGCGGTGGGCGCCTACCCGGTCGTGCGCCGGCTGACGCGGCGCCTGGAGGCGCTGAAAAGCGGCGTCGAGCGCTTCGGCGCCGGCCAGCTGCACCACCGCGTGGACGACAGCGGCCGCGACGAGGTGGCCGCGTTGGCCGCCAGCTTCAACCAGGCGGCTGAGCGCATAGAGACGCTGCTGCGCTCACACCAGACGCTGCTGGCCAATGCCAGCCACGAGCTGCGCTCGCCGCTGGCGCGGCTGAAGATGGCCTTCGCGATGCTGGACGACGCCGGTCCGGCGCAGCGCGAGAAGCTGGCGCGCGAGATCGACGTCAACATCGCCGAGCTGGACGCGCTGGTGGAAGAGGTGCTGCTGGCCAGCCGCCTGGAGGCCGGCAGCAGTGTGGGAGACACCGCGGTGGTGGAATTGCTGGCGCTGGGGGCAGAGGAAGCCGCGCGCGCCGAGGCGGTCTTTGAACCCGAGATAGACGCTGCACGCGTGCAGGGGCAGGAGCGGCTGCTGCGGCGTGCATTGCGAAACCTGCTGGAGAACGCGCGCCGCTACGGCGGGCCCGATGTGACGCTGAGCCTGCGGCCGGTCGCAGGCGGCTACGAGTTCGTCGTGGCCGACCGCGGTCCCGGCGTGCCTGAGGCGTCGCGCGAGCGCATCTTCGAGCCCTTCTACCGGCTGCCCGGCCATGCAGAGATGGCTGGCGGCGTGGGCCTGGGGCTGAGCCTGGTCAAGCAAATCGCCGAAGCCCACGGCGGCAGGGTGCGCTGCCTGCCGCGCGACGGTGGCGGCAGCCGCTTCGTGCTGTTCCTGCCGGCAGCGCGCGGCTGATCAGCGGTTCTCGTTGAACACGCGCTTGAGCAGCAGGCTCAGCAGCAGCGCCGCCGCGAGCAGTCCGGCGGTGGCCGCCTGCCAGAAGCCCACCGCGCCATTGCCCTGGGCGCCGAAGGCCAGCGCATAGCCGCCGCCTATGCCCAGCCCCCAAAGCGCCACGACATAGATGACCATGGGCAGCGTGGCCACCTGGTAGGCGCGCAGCACATAGGCCGCGACGGTCTGCAGTGCATCGCCCAAATGGAAGAACCACACCCACACCAGCAGCGGCAGCGCGGCAGCTGCGGCCTCGGGGTTGTTGGTGTACAGCGCAACAATGGGCTGGCGCGCCAGCGCGACGACCGCGCCCACCGTGGCGGCCACCAGCGCGGCCAGCGTCATCGCATGCCGGCCCACCGTGCGGGCCTCGCGCTTCTGGCCGGCGCCCAGGTGCTGGGCCACCAGCGTGCCCGCGGCTGTGGCCAGGGCCAGCGCGATCATGAACATCATGGCCACCAGGTTGACCGCGATCTGGTGGCCGGCCACCGGCGTGGCGCCCAGCCGCGCGATAAAGAAGGCCATGAAGGTGAAGCCGGTCACCTCCACCAGGATGGAGCCGCCCATGGGCACGCCCAGCCGCACCAGGGCCCACAGCTCGGCCCAGTGCGGCCGCGTGCGCCACAGATGCGGGATCTGGAAGGGCGCGTAGAAACCGTCGCGCCGCAGCAGCAGGGCGGCGACGCTGGCTTGACCGATCATCGCGATGGCGGTGGCCCAGCCGCAGCCGGCCACGCCCATGGCCGGGATGGGACCCCAGCCGAACACCAGCACCGCGTTCAGCGGCACCTTGGCTGCCAGGCCGGTCAGCTGCATGGCCATGACGGCCTTGGGCCGGCTGACGGCGGTCGAGAAGCCGCGGAAGGCGGTGAACAGCAGCGCCGCCGGCAGCGCGAAGGCCTCAGGTCGCGTGTAGGCGCGCACCTTGTCGGCCTGTGTGGCGTCCAGCCGGGCCAGCCATATGAAGGGATCGGGGAACCACAGCGCCAGGCAGCCCGGCACGCACAGCAACAGCGCCAGCCACTGGGCCTGCACGAAGCTGCGGCCCGCACCGGGGAGGTCTTGAGCGCCGAACCGTCGGCCGGCGATTGGGCCCACGGCCAGGATCACGCCCATGAGCCCGACGAAGATGGTCACGTAGGCCGCCGAGCCCACGGCCAGTGCCGCCAGGTCCTGCGGGCCCACGCGGCCCATCATCAAGGTGTCGACCGTGCTGAACATCATCACGGCCAATTGGCCCACCAACACCGGCCAGGCCTGCGGCACCAGGCGCGCGACGCTGTCGGCGAAGCGAATGCGCTGGCCGCTCATCGGTTGGCGCGTTCCGCGTAGCGGTTGAAACGCCAGGCCGTGCCCTCGCACGCGATGCGGCGCCAGACGATGCGCTTCTCGAAGGGATCCAGCACTGGCCAGTGCTGCACCTCGTCGAACGTGCGGCCGCAACCCTTGCAGACCGGGTCACCTTGGGCGGTGGAGCAGATGGCGATGCAGGGCGAGTCCGGCGTGGTCTCGTACCAGCTCAACCAGGCGGCTAGGGCGCGGTCGCTCAGGTCGTCGACGTGGATCTCGCTGGCACGGCGCCAGGCCAGCAGCCCATAGGCCTCGGCCAGCGCACGCACTTCAGGTGCGGCACTGATGCCGTCGGGCGAGGGCGAACGCTCGCGCCACCAGTTGATCGCGGCCTCGAGGTCGGTGACGTGGATGATCTCGGAACTCAAGCGACCAGCCCCATCGCCGCGCGCACTTCGCGCAGTGTCTTGCGCGCGACCGCGCGGGCGCGCTCCGTGCCCACCTCCAGCGTCCAACGCACCTGCTGCGGGTCCAGCGCCGCGGCGCGCTCGCGCCAGGGGGCCTGCTCCCGCTGGATGGCTTCGATCAGCGGCTGCTTGCAGTCCAGGCAGCCTTGTGCTGCCGTGCGGCATCCGGTTTCGCAGGCGGCACGCGTGTCGGCGTCGGTGTAGATCTGGTGCAGCGGCCAGACGGGGCAGCGCGCCGGCTCGCCCGCGTCGCCACGGCGCACGCGCTGCGGGTCGGTGGGCATGGTGCGGATCTTGGCGGCCGTCACCTCGGGCGCATCGCGCATCGCAATCGCGTTGTTTGCGCTTTTGCTCATCTTTTGGCCGTCCAGGCCGGGCACGCGCGCAGTCTCGGTCAGCAGCGCCTGGGGCTCGGCGAAGATGGGCGCGTCGGCCGCGTACAGCCGGTTGAAGCGCCGCGCCACCTCGCGCGTGACCTCCACATGGGCCGCCTGGTCTTCGCCCACTGGCACGCCGGCCGGCTTGTAGAGCAGGATGTCGGCCGCCTGCAGCAACGGATAGCCCAGGAAGCCGTAGGTCGCCAACTCAGGATCGGCGGCGACCTGATCCTTGTAGCTGGGCATGCGCGCCAGCCAGGCGGATGGCGTGCACATGGCCAGCAGCGTGAACAGCTCGGCATGCTCGGGCATGCGACTTTGCAGGAACAGCGTGCAGCGCTCGGGATCGATGCCGGCGGCCAGCCAGTCGGTCACCATGTCGTAGACATGGCGGTTGAGCGTGCCGCGGTCGGGGTGGGAGGTGGTCAG
>JBKBOJ010000098.1:0-8766 GCA_046294815.1 Roseateles sp.
CCATGTTGGGCGCGACGATCTTGATCATCGCGATCTCGGCCTTGGCGACCTTGTTGCCCACCGTGTCCATCATGTAGGCGGCCTTCAGCGTCAGCAAGCGCGCCTGCTCGATCATGCAGCGCGCCTCGGCGATGCGCTCCTGCGTGACGGTCTGCTGCGCCAGCGTCTTGCCGAAAGCGGTGCGTTGAACGGCGCGCTCGCACATCAGCTCCAGCGCCCGCTCGGCCGCACCGATGGAGCGCATGCAGTGGTGGATGCGGCCCGGGCCCAAGCGCCCCTGGGCGATTTCGAAGCCACGGCCTTCGCCGAGCAGGATGTTCTCGACCGGCACGCGCACGTTCTTCAACTCCACTTCCATGTGGCCGTGGGGTGCGTCGTCGTAGCCGAACACGGACAGCGGCCTCACGACCGTGATGCCAGGCGCATCGGCCGGCACGACGATCATGGACTGCTGCTCATGCCGCCCGGCCTCGGGGTTGGTCTTGCCCATGACGATGTAGACGGCGCAGCGCGGGTCGCCTGCACCGCTGCTCCACCACTTGCGGCCGTTGATGACGTAGTGGTCGCCGTCGCGCTCGATGCGGCATTCGATGTTGGTGGCATCCGACGAGGCCACGGCCGGCTCGGTCATCAGGAAGGCCGAGCGGATCTCGCCGCGCAGCAACGGCTCCAGCCAGCGGTCCTTGAGCGCCTCGCTGGCATAGCGCTCCAGCGTCTCCATGTTGCCGGTGTCGGGCGCCGAGCAGTTGAACACCTCGGGCGCCCAGAACACGCGGCCCATGATCTCGCACAGCGGCGCGTACTCCAGGTTGGACAGCCCCTCGGGCGCACGGCTGGAGCGCGGCAGGAACAAGTTCCACAGCCCGGCCTGACGCGCCAGCGGCTTGAGCTCCTCGATGACCCGCGTGGGCTGCCAGGGGTTGCCCGCGCGCCGGTTGGCTTCGACTTCTTCCAGGTAGCGCCGCTCGTTGGGGTAGATGTGCGCGTCAAAGAAGGCGAGCAGGCGTTCGCGCATCTGCGCGACCTTGGGGCTGTAGTCGAAGTGCATGGCGCGGCGCCTTGGCGAGTGCGGATGCCGCAGTGTGGCCCAGGCCCGGCCGCGCGCTTGTCACGCAGGCATCAGCCGGCCAGCAGCTTCTCCTCGGCCAGCGCGAGCGCGGCTGGCGTGCCGCTGAGCACCAGCGTGTCGCCGCCGGCAAGCAGCGCGCCGTCCACGCGCGTGACCTCGCCGCTGGCGCGCCGCAGTGACACCACGGCGACCCCCAGCGCATGCAGCACCAGCTCGTCCAGCGGCTTGCCGGCATGCGGCGATGCGGCAGGCAGCGTGACCGAGGCGAGCCGCGCCTGCTCCAGCTCGTCGGCCGTGTCGTCGTCGGCGCCGTGGAAATAGCCGCGCAGCAGGCCGTAGCGCTTGTCGCGCGCGTCGCGCGTGATGCGGATCACGCGGCGCATCGGCACGCCCACCAGCGCCAGCGCATGCGAGGCCAGCATCAGCGAGCCCTCGATGGCCTCGGGCACGACCTCGGTGGCGCCGGCGGCCTTGAGCTTCTCCAGGTCGCTGTCGTCGATGGTGCGCACGATGACCGGCACGCGCGGCGCATGGGCGCGCACCAGGTCCAGGATCTTCAGCGCCGATGGCGTGTCGTGGTAGCTCACCACCACGGCGCTGGCGCGCGCCAGGCCCGCGGCCATCAGGCTCTGCACCTTGGCCGCATCGCCGAACACCACGCTCTGCCCGGCCGCGGCGGCCTGGCGCACGCGGTCGGGGTCCAGGTCCAGCGCCATGTAGGGGATTCGCTCGCCCTCCAGCAGTCGCGCCAGGTTCTGACCCGAGCGGCCGTAGCCGCAGATGATGACGTGGGCCTCGGTCTTGATGCTCTTCTTGGCGATGCTGGTCAGCTGCACGGACTGCATCAGCCAGTCGGTGCTGGAGAGCTTCATGACGATGCGGTTGCTGTACGTCACCAGCAGCGGTGTGGCCAGCATGGACAGCACCATGCTGGCCAGCACCGGGCTGACCCATTGCGGCGCGACCAGTCCGTGCTGGGCGCCCAGCGTCAGCAGCACGAAGCCGAACTCGCCGGCCTGCGCCAAGTACAGGCCGGTCCGCAGCGCCGTGCCCGGCGGCGCGCGGAACAGCCGCGCCAGCCCCGCGATCAGCGCGAACTTGGCCAGCACCGGGCCGCAGGTCAGCAGCAGGATCAGCGCCCAGTGATCCACCACCGGCCGCCAGTCCAGCTTCATGCCGATGGTGATGAAGAACAGGCCCAGCAGCACGTCGTGAAAGGGCCGGATGTCGGTCTCCACCTGGTGGCGGTATTCGGTCTCCGAGATCAGCATGCCGGCGACAAACGCGCCCAGCGCCAGGCTCAGCCCCGCATGCTCGGTCAGCCAGGCCAGGCCCAGCGTGACCAGCAGCAGGTTGAGCATGAACAGTTCGTCGCTCTTGCGCCGGGCCACCAGCGTCAGCCACCAGCGCATCGCTTTCTGGCCGCCGTACAGCAGCACGCCCAGCAGCGCCGTGGCCTTCAGGCCCGCCCACAGCAGCGCGTCCATCATCGCGCCGCCGCTGCTGTTCAGCGCAGGGATCAGCACCAGCAGCGGCACCACGGCCAGATCCTGGAACAGCAGCACCCCCATCACCAGCCGGCCGTGCGGGCTCTCCAGCTCCAGCCGCTCGGCCATCAGCTTGACGACGATGGCCGTCGAGCTCATGGCCATGGCCGCGCCCAGCACCAGCGCACCCTGCCAGCCCAGTTCCCAGGCCACACCCAGCATCGCGAAGCCCCAAATCAGCAACGCATTGCCGATCATGGCGCCAGCGATGGTCAGCACCACCTCGGCCATGCCGATGCCGAACACCGCCGTCTTCAGCGCACGCAGCTTGGGCAGGTTGAACTCCAGCCCGATGACGAACATCAGGAACACGACGCCAAACTCCGCCAGGTACTGGATGCCGGCCGAATCCTGCGCGAACGCCAACGCATTCGGCCCGATCAGCACGCCCACCGCGAGGTAGCCCAGCATGGGCGGCAACCTCAGCGAACGGCAGACGACGACGCCGAACACCGCGGCGACGAGATAGAGCAGGGCGAGGTCGAGGGAGGTCACGGAGACGATGGTATGCGCCCCGGCGGACGCCGCTGCCGCGGCACGCGGTGCCGTGAAATCTGCCACGGCTCAGCGACCCCATGCGTTGCTTGCATGGCCGCATGACCACTTGGCTAGACAAGTGCCAGCCGCCCGGCCCGGCTTCGCGCTACCGTTCGCCCCACTCAAAGTTACGGAGCATTTCATGCCCAACCTGTCGTTCGTTTCGCCCACGCGCAACAGCCCCTGGGGGACTTATCTGTCCCAGATCGACGCCGTGGAGCCCTACCTGGGCCATCTGCGCCGCTGGGTCGAGACACTGCGCCGCCCCAAGCGTGCGCTGATCGTGGACATCCCGATCGAGATGGACAACGGCACCATCGCCCACTTCGAGGGCTACCGCGTGCAGCACAGCCTGACGCGCGGCCCCGGCAAGGGCGGCGTGCGCTACCACCCCGACGTCACGCTGGAAGAGGTGATGGCGCTGTCGGCCTGGATGACGATCAAGAACGCCGCGGTCAACCTGCCCTATGGCGGTGCCAAGGGCGGCATCCGGCTGGACCCGGCGCTGCTGTCGCAGAAGGAGTTGGAAAAGGTTACGCGCCGGTACACCAGCGAGATCGGCATCATCATCGGCCCCAACCAGGACATCCCGGCGCCGGACGTGAACACCAACGGCAAGATCATGGCCTGGATGATGGACACCTACTCGATGAACACCGGCGCCACGGCGACCGGCGTCGTCACGGGCAAGCCCATCGAGCTGGGCGGCTCGTTGGGCCGCGTGGCCGCCACCGGCCGCGGCGTCTTCGTCGTGGGCCGCGAAGCCATGCGGCGGCTTGGCATGGAGATGGAAGGCGCCCGCGTCGCGGTGCAGGGCTTCGGCAATGTGGGCTCCATCGCCGCCAAGCTGTTCGCCGCCAACGGCGCCAAGATCGTCGCCGTGCAGGATCACACCGGCACCGTCGTCAACAGCAATGGCTTCGACATGCACAGCCTGCTGGAGCATGTGGCGCAGACGCGCGGCGTGGCCGGCTTCAAGGGTGGCGACATGATTGCCAACGAGGACTTCTGGAACATCAAGAGCGACGTGCTGATCCCGGCTGCGCTGGAGGGCCAGATCACCGCCGAGCGCGCCCAGCGCATCCAGACCCGCCTGGTGCTGGAAGGCGCCAACGGCCCCACCACGCCCGATGGCGAGGCCGTGCTGGCCGACCGCGGCATCGTCGTCGTGCCCGACGTGATCGCCAATGCGGGCGGCGTGACGGTGTCCTACTTCGAGTGGGTGCAGGACTTCTCGTCGTTCTTCTGGACCGAGGACGAGATCAACGTGCGCCTGGACAAGATCATGATCGGCGCCTTCAAGCACATCTGGGAGACCGGCGAGCAGCACAAGATCCCGCTGCGCACCGCCGCCTTCACGGTGGCCTGCACGCGGGTGCTGCAGGCACGCGAGGAGCGCGGGCTCTATCCATAAGTCCAAAAGCCCCCCGTCTGGCCTCGCTGCGCTGAACGCGAGCAAGGCCCGCCGCCCACCCGCCCCGAGGGGCGGCGATGCATGCGGCTTCGAGCCGCATGCACATCGAGCAACGGGCCGGCTTGGGGCGGCCCGGCGCTAGGCCTGAACGCGTCAGCCCTTGACCACGGCGCCCGTGCTGTCCAGCACGCGCAGCGTGACCGGGATGGCGCCCGCCACGCTCTGCGTGACGGTGCAGTAGTCCTCGAAGCTGTCCAGCACCCGCTGCAAATGGCCGAACTCGGTCGCAGGGCGGCCCAGGTGCAGGTCCACCGCCAGGCCCTGCACGCGCATGCGGTTGCGCTCGTTGCGGCCCACGGTGGCCTGCACCTCGGCGCGCAGCGGCGCGGGATCGTCCTTGAACTTCTGACAGGCGAACAGCAGCGACGCCGACAGGCAGTTGCCCACCGCCGAGCACAGCAGCTGCAACGGGTCGGGCCCCTGGCCCGTGCCCAGCGGCGGCGGTTCATCGGCCAGCAGCACGGGCAGGGCCGCGGCATAACGGTGTTCGAACTGGTAGCCCTGACGCTGGGTCAGGATGACGCTGGCTTGGTCCATGGGGCCTCCTGGTGGGCACCATTCTGACCGCTGCGGCGGCTGTCATCGCGCGCCGGGCCATGCGCGTTGGCAGTCCCTGCCACAAGGCTTTCGCCCAAGGACGGAATAATCCCGCCATGCCTAGGTTCCCCATCCTGACCCTGCCGCTGCTGTTGGCGGCCCTGCTGACCGGCTGCGGCGCCCTGCCATCTTCCGACAAGGCCGGCAAGGTCTACCTGCGCGAGCGCTTTGCCGCCGAGGAGACCTTCTCGCGCCTGTTCGACGCCAATGTGGACGACACCTGCGAGGCCGCACGCCGCGCGCTGCTCAGCCAGGGCTACGTCATCAGCAAGGCTGGCAACGGCCAGGTGCAGGGCAGCAAGCGCTTTCAGCCCGAAGGCGAGGTGCATGTGGAAATCGACTTCAACGTCGTCTGCGTCGGCGAAGGCCCCAAGCAGCAGGTCACCACCGCCTACGTCAGCGCCCAGCAGGACCGCTATGCGCTCAAGAAGAACCCGCAGGCCGCCAGCCTCGGCGTCAGCGCTTTGGGCTCCATCTCGGTGCCGCTGGCGTCCACGCAGGACTCGCTGGTGAAGGTCGCCTCCGAGACCATACCGGCCGGCGAGTTCTACGACCGCTTCTTCGCGCTGATGAGCCGCATGCTGCGCGAGAACACCGAGCGCTGAGCCATGAGCCGCCTCGACGAAGAACTGCAACGCCTGTACGGCCTGCCGCAGGGCGAGCGGCGGGCGCTGGTGCTGGAGCTGGCCCGGCCGGCCGACTGGGACGCGCTGGGCCGGGTTTGGCGCGGCGTGCAGGCCGACCTGGAACTGCCCGCGCCGGCCATCGCGGTGTCGGGCAGCGACGGGCTGCAGCTATGGTTCTCGCTGCAGCAGCCGGTAGACGCCGGCGTGGCGACGGCCTTGCTGACGCAGCTGCAGGCGCGTTACCTGCCGGAGCTCGCGCCCACGCGCGTGCGCCTGCGGCCGGCGGCCGACGGCAGCGGCTGGCCCGCCGGCCCGGTGCCGGCGCCGCAGCCCGACGGCGAGCGCTGGTCGGCCTTCATCGCGCCAGACCTGGCGCCGGTGTTTGCCGACACGCCCTGGCTGGACCTGCCGCCGGGCACCGACGGTCAGGCCGATCTGCTGGCCCCTCTGCAGCCCATCACGCCGGCCGCGCTGGACGCGGCGCTGGCCAAGCTGGCCCCCGCGAGCCCGACGGCGCCTCAGCCGGCACAGCCTGCCGACCTCGACCCGCGGCGCTTTCTACAGAGCGTCGTCAACGACGCGACGGCACCGCTGGCGCTGCGCATCCAGGCGGCGCAGGCGCTGCTGACGGCGCGCGACCAGTCTTGCCCGTGACGGCCACGCCCGACCTGCCCATCGTCGGCACCGCCGGCTGACGGGCCTCAGGCCCCGCCGCGGCGCACGCGCTCCAGCAGGTTGCGCACGGCCAGCTCGGCGCTCAGCGAGGCCTCCAGCGGCGCGCGGCACAGGCCGGCGTGGGCGTACTGCAGGTTCTCGTACACCTCGGACGCGGCCGGGAAATGATCCAGCAGCTGGGCCAGCGCCGGATGGCCTTGGTGCTGCACCAGCTCGGCGCTGAGCTTGTCGACCAGCAGGCGGTACTGGTGCGGGTCGGCGGCCTGGGTGCGGGCTTCGAGGGCCTGCAGCAGATGCGCCAGGCGAGCCAGGGACAGCAGTTCCTGCGGAACGGTGATGCGGACGACGGCGTTCATGTGGGCACTCTGTGAAAGCAGTTCCTGCCCACCAGCTGGGTGCCGTCGGCCTCTTTTCAAGACGGTGGCGGCAGGCGGATCAACAGCAGCGCCGCCAGCGCGCTCAGCGCCAGGCCGGCCGAGCACCACAGCGCACCAGCGCCCAGCTCGTCCAGCAGCAGGCCGAACAGCCAGGGCGACAGCGCCTGCCCCAGCCGCGCAGGCAGCATCAGCAGGCCCTGTCGCTGGCCGTAGCCGGCCGGGCCGAACAGCGCCAGCGGCAGCGTGCCCTTGGCGATGGTCAGGATGCCGTTGCCCGCGCCGTGCAGCAGCGCGAACGCGGCCACGGCCGGCGCGCCCAGCACGGCCAGCAGCGCGGCGCCCAGCGGATGCGCCAGCGCCGCCAGCCGCGCCGACAGCAGCGGGTGCCAGCGCTGCAGCAGGCCGAACTCCAGCAGCCGCCCGCCCACCTGCGCCGGTCCGACCAGTGCGCTGAACGCGACGACGGCGGCCGGCGTGGCGCCCGCCACCGCCAGCAGCCCCGGCAGGTGCGCCGCCATGGCCGTGCTGATGAACCAGGTCACGGCGAACACCCAGGCCAGCAGCGCGGCCGTGGCGGTCGGTGGCGCCGCTGCGACCGCGGCGGGGGCAGGCGCCTCGGCTGGAGACGGCAGGGCCGGCACGCGCGGCAACCAGGCGTTCAGCGGCAGGCCCAGCAGCAGGTGCAGCGCCGCCCAGCCCCAGCAGGCGCCGCGCCAGCCCCAGGCCTGCTGCAGCGCCGCCGTCAGCGGCCAGCCCACGGTGCTGGCAAAGCCGGCGATCAGCGTGATGCCGGTGATGGCGCCGCGCGCGTCGTGGCCGTACAGGCGTACCAGCGCCGCGAACGCCGCCTCGTACAGGCCGCTGCCCATGGCCACGCCCATGACCAGCCAGGCCGCAAACAGCCCCACCGTCCCGCCGGCCAGGGCCAGCGCCGCCAGGCCCAGCGCGAACAGCACGCTGGTGGCCATCAGCAGCGGACGGCCGCCCCAGCGGTCGATGACCCGCCCCGCCTGCGGCCCCGCCAGCGCCGACACCACCAGCGCCGCCGAGAAGGCCGCGAACACGGTGGGCACCGAGACGCCCAGCTCGGCCGCCATCGGCCGCGCCAGCAGGGCCGGCAGGTAGTAGGACGAGGCCCAGGCCAGCGTCTGGGCCGCACCCAGCCCGGCAACGACGCGCGTGCGACCGGCCGCCATGGTCAGCCGCAGCAGCGCGCCGGCTGCGGCGCGGGCGTGGCCACGGGCGCAGGCGCGGGCCCGCAGCAGCCGGACGCCCCGGCCTCGACGGCATCATCCGCCGCGAAGCTGACCGAGCACACGCCGGTTTCCGGCAGGTCCAGCTCGACACGGTCGGCGGCGGCCAGGTCGCCCGCCAGCGCGGCGACGACCGAGCGCGCCTGCTCGAAGCCGGTGGCCATCAGGAAGGTGGGCGCACGGCCATAGCTCTTCACGCCCAGCGTGTAGAAGCCTGGCTCCGGATGCGCCAGCTCGCGGTGGCCGTGCGGACGCACGGTGCCACAGCTGTGCAGATTGGGGTCGATCAGCGGGCCCAGCGCCTCGGTGGACTCCAGCCACGGGTCCAGCTTCAGGCGCAGCTCCGCGCTCAGACCCAGGTCGGGCCGCTGGCCGGTGGCGCAGATGATCTCGTCGATGCCGTCGACCGCGACCGGGCGCAGCTGCGCGTCCAGCCCGTGCACGCGCAGCTGCTCGCCGGTGCGCTCGATGCGCGTGATGCGCAGGCCGGCGTAGAAGGCCAGCGCGCCCTCGTCTCGCAGCCGGCGCAGGCCGGCGCCCAGCGCGCCGCGGGCCGGCAGCGCGTCGGCCGCGCCGCCACCGAACACGCGCTGCAGCGACGGCGAGCGCAC
>JBKBOJ010000099.1:0-8722 GCA_046294815.1 Roseateles sp.
CCCAGGTCTTCGAGCTCGTCGATGTCCTGGTAGCGCTCGGCGATGGCCGCGGCCAGCGGCAGCGAGCGGGCGTTGGCCAGCGCGCAGTAGTCGCCGCCGGGGCAGGCGATCTGGTCGGTCAACAGGCCGGCGTTGGGCGTCGCGAAGCCGGCCGCGCGCGCGGCCTGGAACAGCGCGGGCAGGTCGGCTGCCTTGACCCAGGGCAGCAACAGGTTCTGGCGGTGGGTGACGCGCAGCTCGCCGTGGCTGAACTGGTCGGCCAGCAGCGCGGCGGTGTCCATCACGTCGGCCGAGGCGTCGCCAGGCGGGATGCCCACGCGCTTGAGGCTCAGCGTGACGGCGCGGTAGCCGGGCACACGGTGGCCGTGCACGTTGCGCGAGAGCCAGCGCGCGAACGCCGGGTCGCTGGTGTCGAGCCGGGGCTCGGCGGTGGGGGTGACACCTGCCGGGTCGACGAAGCAGGCCGCCACGCGGTCCAGCTCGGCCTGCGCAATGATGTGTTCGTGGCCGCCCCTGTCGTCGTTGAGGATATGCTGGAACTCGGCGTTGACCGCATCGAAGAACTTTTGGCCCTCGGCCTTGACGAGGATCTTGATGCGGGCCTTGTAGAGGTTGTCGCGCCGGCCGGCCAGGTTGTAGCAGCGCACGATGGCCTCGAGGTAGACGAGGATCTGCTGCCAGGGCACGAAGGCGTTGATCTCCACGCCGGGGATGGGCGTGCGGCCCATGCCGCCGCCCACGAAGACCTGGAAGCCAACCTCGCCGGCCGCGTTCTTCTTTAGTTGCAGGCCGATGTCATGCCAGCCGATGGCGGCACGGTCTTCCTGCGCGCCCGAGACGGCGATCTTGAACTTGCGCGGCAGGTGCGCGAACTCGGGGTGCAGCGTGCTCCACTGGCGCAGGATCTCGCAGTAGGGGCGGGCGTCGACGATCTCGTCTGGCGCGATGCCGACGAAGGCGTCGCTGGTGATGTTGCGGATGCAGTTGCCGCTGGTCTGGATGCCGTGCATGTCGACCTCGGCGAGCAGGTCCATCACGTCGGCGCTTTTTTCCAGCGGGATCCAGTTGAATTGCGCGTTCTGGCGCGTCGTGAAGTGGGCGTAGCCGCCCTGGCCCTTGAAGGGGCCATGCTGCACCACGTCGTAGTCGCGCGCGATGCGGGCGAGCTGGCGCAGCTGCCGGCTGCTCAGCTCGCCATAGGGCACAGCCACGCGCAGCATCGGGGCGTGGCGCTGGATGTACCAGCCGTTTTGCAGCCGCAGCGCGCGGAACTCGTCGGTGCCCAGCTGGCCTGCGAGGTGGCGCTCAAGCTGGTCGCGGTATTGCGCGGCGCGGGCGCGGACGAAGCGGCGGTCGAAGTCGGTGTAGCGATACATGGGCTCAGGCCAGGGAACGGTAGATGTTGAACGCGCTGACCAGCACGATGGTGCTGCCCACCAGGGCCAGCAAGACCTTGGTGTGCAG
Source organism: Roseateles sp. (assembly GCA_046294815.1). GTDB lineage: Bacteria > Pseudomonadota > Gammaproteobacteria > Burkholderiales > Burkholderiaceae_C > Pelomonas. Next base: position 1,465 of record JBKBOJ010000099.1, read on the forward strand.
GCGTTGGGTCAGCAGCGCGGCGATCGGCGCGGCGAACAGCCCGCCCAGCACCAGGCCGGCCACGGTGATCCAGGGGCTCTGCTCGCCGATCAGCACGGCGAACACGCCGGCGCTGATGAAGGTCAGGAAGAACTCGGCCAGGTTGACCGAACCTATGGTCATGCGCGGGTCGTGGCCGGTGCCCACCAGCGTGGTCGTGACCACCGGACCCCAGCCGCCACCGCCCACCGCGTCGACGAAGCCGCCGAACAGGCCCAGCTTGGCCACGTGGCGCGGCTCGCCGCTGCGCGGCTTGATTTTGCGGAACACCTTGCTGATGACGTACAGCCCCATCAGCAGCAGATAGCCGGCCACGAAGGGCTTCATGGCCGTGCCGTCAATGCTGGACAGCAGCCAGGCGCCCGCGGCCGCGCCCAGCATGCCGGGCACCAGCAGGCGCAGGAACAGATTGCGGTTGACGTTGCCGAGCTTGAGGTGGGCAATGCCGGACACGCCGGTCGTGAACACCTCGGCGATGTGCACCGATGCGCTGGCCACCGCCGGGCTGCTGCCGGTGGCCAGCAGGAAGGAGGTGCTGGTGATGCCGTAGGCCATGCCCAGCGCCCCGTCCACGGTCTGGGCCAGCAGGCCCACCGCGACGGCGGACCAGAACTCCCGGCCGGCCAGCGCCTGGCCGATCAGCTGCAAGCCGCTGCTGTGGCCGGCGGGCTGGGTGAACAGTCGCGAGGCCAGTGCAATGGTCAGCGCCATCAGCAGTCCGATGACGGACCACATGGCCACGCGCAGCACCGGATGCCCGGGGTCGCCCGCGTGCGTGACGGCGTTCTCCAGCGGCGGCAGACCCAGCTGGGCATGCTCGGCGTTGACCGGGTTGTTGCTGAGGTCGAGGTCGCGGACTTTCATGGAGGTCGCGACTCTAGGCAATGTTGCACTGCGGCAGAACTACAGAATTCTTGGGCCCTTATGCCCAGGCCGAATAAGCAACCTCAGTTCGTCGCCAGAACCCGCAGGGCGGCGACCTGCTCGGCGATGCGCGGCGGCACCGGCTCGGCGCCGGCGAGGACGGCCTGGACGAAGGCAGCGTTCTCCGCCGGCGCGCAGGCGGGCGACAGCGGCCAGTCCAGGTCCGCGGTGTCGGCTGGATGCAGCGGGGCGGCTTGGCCGTCCTGGAAGCCGATCAGATGGGCCTTGCGGCGCAGATGGGCGTAGGCCTCGCCTTCGCTGGCGCGCATCAGCAGCGCACGGCCGCCGCCCGCCGTGAGCGCTGGCAGCGCCTGGGCCATGCTGTCCAGGTATTCCGGATGGGTCACGGCCACCACGCGCACGCCGCGGCCGGCGGGGAAGGGGTCCAGCAGCTTGGCCAGGCTGTGCGCGCTGTTGCGCACGCCCAGCCTGGGGCGCAAGGCCATCAGGCTGTTCAAGCCCGGGTTCAGCTTTTGCAAAGGCACGACCGCCAGCCGGCGCGTCCCCAACTGCAGCTCGGCATCGGCCAGCGTGGCGGCCTCGGGCAGCCCCAGCGCGTCCAGCAGCTCGAACGGGCTGTGCCGGCTGTCGAAGTCATGGCGGCCAAAGATCAGCACCGGCACGCCCTCGCGCGCCAGCAGCAGCGCCACCAGCGGCATCAGGTTGGCCTGCTTGCGCGCGCCGTTGAAGCTGGGCAGCAGCACGGTGCGCGGCCCCGGCGGCGCCGCCATCGGTGCGGTGCGCGCCTGCATCGCGGCCAGGAAGCCGGCCAACTCATCGGCGCTCTCGCCCTTCACGCGCAGCGCGATGAGCAGCGCGCCCAGCTCCAGGTCGGGCACCTGGCCGTCCAACATGGCGCCGAACAAGGCCTGGGCTTCGTCCCGGCCCAGGTCGCGCGCGCCGCGCGCGCCGCGGCCCACTTCCTTGATCCACGCGCTGAATTGCATGGCGACAGTGTAGAAATGAAACAGGGCCGCCCCGGGGCGGCCCTGCCTGCGGCACTGCTGCTGATCAGAAGGCGAACTTCGCGCCCAGCGACACCCGATGCAGGCTGAGGGGCATGGGCGCCCGCTGGTCGCGCAGCAGCGGTGTGTCGATCAGGGCATGGTGGCGGCCGGCCTTGTCGCTGAGCTCAGGCTGCCTGGCGGTGGGCATCCAGGTGCAGCTCGCCGAACAAGTCCTTGGGGTCGGCCATCTGCGGGATCAGGTCCAGCGACGTGCCCAGGCCCAGTTGCTGGCTGAGGTCGCGCAGCAGCCGCAGCGCCGAGAAGTCTTCCAGCGCAAAGCCCACCGAATCGAACACGGTGACCTGCTCGCGGGTCTCGCGACCGGCGGCCTGGCCGGCCAGCACGCGCCAGAACTCGGTGACCGGGAAGTCGGCCGGCATCTGCTGCACGTCGCCCTCGATGCGCGACTGCGGCTCGTACTCGACGATGACGCGCGCCATCTCCAGCACGCCACGGTGCAGTTCGGTCTTGCCGGGGCAGTCGCCGCCCACGCCGTTGACGTGCATGCCAGGCTCGATCATGTCGGGCGTCAGGATGGTGGCATTGGTCTTGTCGGCGGTGACGGTGGTGACGATGTCGGCACCCTTGACCGCCTCGGCGGTGGACGCGCAGACCGTCAGCGTCAGGCCCGGCGTGTGCTGCAGGTGGCGCACCAGCTTGGCGGTGGCGGCCGGGTCGATGTCGTAGAGGCGCAGCTCGCGGATGCCCAGCAGGTGGTGGAAGGCCAGGGCCTGGAACTCGCTCTGCGCGCCGTTGCCGATCAGCGCCATCACGCGGCTGTCGGGGCGCGCCAGGCGCTTGGCGACCATGACGGACGTGGCGGCCGTGCGCATGGCGGTGGTCAGCGTCAGCTCGGAGAGCAGCAGCGGCGCGCCGGTGTTCACGTCGGCGAGCACGCCGAAAGCCATCACGGTCGGCAGGCCGAAGCGGTGGTTTTTGGGGTGACCGTTGACGTACTTGAAGCTGTACAGCGCTGCATCGGCAATGGGCATCAGCTCGATGACGCCGTCGCGCGAGTGCGCGGCCACGCGCGGTGTCTTGTCGAACTCGGCCCAGCGCAGGCAGTCCGCTTCCAGATAGGCGACCATGCGACGCAGTAAATCGGGCAGGCCGACGCGTTGGACGATGGTGGCGACGTCTTGGGTGGTGAGCATGTTGGGCATGGGGGTCTCCTCAGTGTTTGAAGGCATTCTTCCGGGCCAGGCAGTCAAACAGAAGATCAAATCCTGCTAAGTAATGCGAGCAAATTTGCCACAATGGCAATATAAATTGACGATTTGCTCAGCATGGACGCTCTAGACCAACAACTGCTCGCGCTGCTGCGCGCCAATGCCCGGGCCCCCGTGGCCACGCTCGCAGCCAAGCTCAAGGTCTCGCGTGGCACGGTCACCAACCGCATTGCCCGCCTGGAGGACAGCGGCGTCATCACCGGCTACACCGTGCGGCTGCGGCCCGACAGCGTGCCCGACCAGATCACCGCCTGGATGAGCATCACGGTGGAGGGCAACCGCACCCGCGAGGTGGTGTCCATGCTGCTGGGCGAGCCGGGCATCACCGGGCTCTTTGACACCAACGGCCGTTGGGACCTGCTGGCCGAGATCCGCAGCGCCAGCCTGCAGGAGCTGGCCGAAGTGCTGGAGCGGGTGCGCCTGATCAAGGGCATTGCCGGCACGGAAACGTCTATCCACCTGCAGAGCTACAAGCTGAGCTGACGGCGGCTGGGCTATCGTGCTGCCGCTTGCTGTCCAACCGAACATGATTCCTGCTTCCCTTCGCCGCGCCTGTGCCGCGGCCCTTGTCGTCCTGCTGGCCGGCTGCGCCGTGGCCCCCCAGCCGCCCGTCGTCGTGACGCCGCCGGCGGAGCCGCCGCCCCTGGTCAAGCCCGCCCCCAAGCCGCCCCGCATCGGTCTGGCGCTGGGCGGTGGAGCGGCGCGCGGCTTTGCGCACATCGGCGTCATCCAGGTGCTGGAGGAAAACGGCATCAAGGTGGACCTGGTGGCCGGCACCTCGGCCGGCAGCCTGGTCGCGTCGCTCTACGCGTCGGGCAAGGGCGGGCGGGAACTGCAACAGCTCGCCGAGACCATGGACGAGGGGGCGATCACCGACTGGTCCTTTCCGCTGCGCGGCCTGATCCGCGGCGAGGCGCTGGCGCGCTACATCCGCGAGAAGACCGGCGGCCGCGCCATCGAGCAGATGGCGCTGCCGCTGGGCATCGTCGCGACCGACCTGTCCGACGGCTCGCCCATCCTGTTCCGCAGCGGCGATACGGGCACCGCGGTGCGTGCGTCCAGTGCGGTGCCGGCGGTGTTCCAGCCGGTGCGCATCGGCACGCGCGAATACGTGGATGGCGGCCTGGTGTCGCCCGTGCCGGTGCGCTTTGCGCGCGAGATGGGCGCGCAGTTGGTGGTCGCCGTGGACATCAGCTCCCCGCCCGAAAAGGACCCGCCCGGCGATGCCTTTCGCATGCTGATGCAGACCTTTGCCATCATGGGCCGCAGCATCAACAGCTTCGAGTTGCGCGACGCCGACGTGCTGATACGTCCGCGGCTGGACGGCGTGTCCAGCGCCGACTTCACGGCCCGCCGCCGCGCCATCCAGGCCGGGCGCGACGCGGCACAGGCGGTGCTGCCGCTGCTGAAGCAGCGCATCGCCGAACGGACCCGCTGACGCAATGGTCGCCGAGACGCCGCTGTTCCCGCTCAATGCCGTGCTGTTCCCGGGCGGCTGGCTGCCGCTGCGCATCTTCGAGCCGCGCTACCTGGACATGGTGCAGCGCTGCCACGCGCAAGGCCTGCCGTTCGGTGTGGTGGCGCTGACGCAGGGGCAGGAGGTCCGGCAGCGCGATGGCGAAGGGTTCAGCCGCGAGCGCTTTCACGAGGTCGGCACGCTGGCGCACATTGAGCGCTTCGAGCGTGAGCAGCCCGGGCTGATCCGCATCGCCGTGCGTGGCGGTCAGCGCTTCAGCCTGCGCGCCTCGCGCTGCCTGAGCCATGGGCTGTGGGTGGGCGATCTGGCGCTGCTGCCCGACGATGCCGCGGTGGCCGTGCCGCCCGATCTGGCGCTGGCCGCGCGCCAGCTGCAAGACCTGTTGGCCGGCTGGAGCAGCCGCCTGGCGCCCGACGCACTGCCTCTGCAGCCACCCCATGCCTGGGACGACGCCGGCTGGCTGGCCAACCGCTGGGCCGAGCTGCTGCCCATGCCGCCCGTCGACCGCCAGCGGCTGATGGCCATGGACAACCCGCTGCTGCGGCTGGAGCTGGTGGTGGACCGGCTGGACGCGATCAGCGCAGCGCGCTGAGCGGGTTCAGCGGTTCAGCCAGTCCGTCAGCACGCTCAGCACCTCGGCCTGCTCCGGTTCGTTGAAGAGCTCGTGGTAGAGCGCCGGCCAGGGTCGCGTGGCCACCACCTGCGCTGGCGCTGCCGCGGCGAAGGCCTCGCTGCCGCGCGGCGCGACGCAGCGGTCCGCGCCGGCCCACATCAGCAGCGTGGGCGTGGCCCAGCGCGGCGCGTCGGCCAGCACGCGCTCGCCGGCATCGACGATGAAGCGCGTCAAGCGCGCGGTGATGCGGTCATGCACCAGCGGGTCGGTCTCGTAGGCGTGCACGACGGCCGCGTCGCGGCAGATCCACGCCGGCTTCAGGCCGTTGCCAACGGCCAGGCCCGGTGCCAGGTTCTCGGCCAGCGCCAGCGCGAACCTCTGGCCCGCCGACAGGCCGGCATCCAGCGCGGGCGACGACAGCACCAGCCCGTCCAGCGGGCGGCTCCACGCCGCCGGCCGGGCGCTCAGCGCCTCGGCAGCGAAGCGCGCCGCCACCAGGCCGCCCATGCTGTGGCCCAGCAGCGCAAAGGGCGTGCCGGGGCGGCGCACAGCGTCGATGACGCAGGCGGTGTCGCGCAGCAGCGCCTCGGCGTCGGGGATGTCGCCGCGCATGCCCTCGCTGCGGCCATGGCCGCGCAGGTCCCAGCCGTGCACGGCCCAGCCCTGGGCGGTCAGCGCGCGCGCCACATGCTCGTAGCGGCCGATGTGCTCGCCCAGCCCGTGGATGATCAGGATCTGTCCGCGCTCGGCCGCCGTGGCCGGCCACTGGCGGGTGTGGAGCTGCAGACCGTCGTCGGTGGTCAGCGTCATGGCGCCAGTGTGCATCAGAGCACCGGGCGCCGGAAACGACACAGCCCGGGGCTTGCGCACCGGGCTGTGGGGCGGTCGGCGTGATGCCGACCGGGGGGACGTGCCGATCAGGGCCGATCAGGCGGCGCGCTTGCTGGCGCGGGCGGCCGTCTGCGTGGCCTTGACGGCCTGCGAGGTGACGGCCTGGAAGTTGGCCTCGGCCACTTCGACGGCTTGCTTGGTGGCCTTGTGCACCGTCTCGAGCGCGTTGTTGGCGGCGGCCACGGCCGACTTCACCAGCGCGACGGCGTTCTCGGTGCCGGCCGGGGCGTTCTTGGCGGCGTTGTCGATCAGCGCGGAGAAGGTCTTCTGCGCGTCGGCGAACTGGCTCTCGGCGACCTTGGCGACTTCGGCGCCGGTGCTGGAGGCGATGTCGTAGACGTGACGGCTGTAGGAGGCGGCCTTCTCGGCGGTGGGCTGCAGCAGCGCGGCCTGCAGGTTCAGCAGCTCCTGGGCGTCCTTGACGGACAGCGCGGCGGCGGTGGTTTCGGCGGCTTCGCTCAGCGCGGTCTTGGCGACCTGCAGATTCAGCTCGACGAGCTTCTCGACGCCTTCGAACGCCTTGTTCGTCAGGCCGAACAGGGTTTCGATGTTGGCCTTGTGGGCAGCGAGGATTTGTTCAGCGGTCAGCATGGTGGACTCCGATCTCAGGTGGGTGAACCGACTGCGGTGCTGCTTTGCTGCACTGCAACATGACTCGAATGATAGGGGCCCGCGGCCGGATTGCAAGCACTTTTTTGTGCGCTGCAGCAAATTAGCCCGGATGTTTCACCGTAGTCGTGCCGCACAGCCTTGACGGGGTGGGCAAGCTGTTTTCAGGGTGGTTGACACCCCAAGCGAGCGTATTGGCGCTGTGCCAGGTGGTGAAGGCCGAGCTTGGCTCGCAATGACCCCCACCCCGGCTTGGGCTGCGGGCCTGGTTGGGGTCAACGCGCGGGCCAGGCACGGGATGAGCGTCTACGGGCTTCGCAGCGCGCGCATGGCCTGCGCGAAGACCGGCGCGCTGGGCCAGTTGGAGGCGAAGTACAGCCGGATGCGACGGGTGTTTCGCACCACGACCGCAGCGAGCTTGAGCCGCTTGATGCGCAGCGTGTCGACCTGCGCGCTGGCCAGCTCGGTG
>JBKBOJ010000100.1:0-8367 GCA_046294815.1 Roseateles sp.
TGGGCATCTCGTGGATGTGGTTCTTCGGCGCGGTCTTCCTGGCCAACTTCCCGGCCTTCGCCAAGGAGGTGCTGCACGGCAGCCCGCAGGTGGCCTCGCTGCTGCTGGCGGTGTTCTCCATCGGCATCGGCATCGGCTCGCTGATGTGCGAGATGCTGTCCAAGCGCCATGTCGAGATCGGCCTTGTGCCGCTGGGCGCCGCGGGCATGAGCGTGTTCGCCATCGACCTGTACGTCGCATCCACCGGCCTGCCGGCCAGCGAGCCCTACAGCGTGGTCGCCTTCCTGGCCCAGCCGGCCCACTGGCGCGTGCTCATCGACCTGACGCTGCTGGCGCTGTTCGCGGGCCTGTACAGCGTGCCCATGTATGCGCTGATCCAGCTGCGCGCACAGCCCACGCACCGCGCCCGCATCATCGCGGCCAACAACATCCTGAACGCGCTGTTCATGATCGCCAGCTCCATCATCGCCGGCGCGATGCTGGGCGCGGGCATGACCATCCCGCAGGTCTTCCTGGCGGTCGGCATCGCCAACGCCGTCGTGGGCATCTACATCTTCCTCATCGTGCCGGAGTACCTGCTGCGCTTCGTCGCCTTCGTGCTGACGCGGCTGGTCTATCGCTTCCGCATCGTCAACGACGAGCGCATCCCGACCACCGGCCCGGCCGTGCTGGTCTGCAACCACGTCAGCTTCGTCGATGCGGTCCTGCTGATGGCCGCCAGCCCGCGGCCCATCCGCTTCCTGATGGACCACCAGATCTTCAACACGCCGGTGCTGGGCTGGATGTTCAAGCTGGCCAAGGCCATCCCCATCGCGCCACAGAAGACCGATCCGGCCACCTATGAAGCCGCCTTCACCACCGCGCGCGCAGTGCTGCAGGACGGCGAGCTGGTCTGCATCTTCCCCGAGGGCGGCATCACCCGCGACGGCACGCTGCAGCCCTTCAAGGGTGGCGTGATGAAGCTCGTCGACGGCCTGCCCGACGTGCCCGTCATCCCGATGGCGCTGGGCAATCTGTGGGGCAGCTTCTTCTCGCGCGTCGAAGGCGGCAAGGCCATGGTCAAGCCGCTGCGGCGCGGGTTGTGGAGCCGGGTCAGCCTGACGGTGGGCGCGCCGCTGCCGCCGGCGGCACTCACGCCCGACGTGCTGCGCGAGCGCGTGGCCGGGCTGCTGCACGCGGGAACCGCATGAGCGACCACGCGCCGGCGTCCAAGGGCTGGGTGGCTGCATCGCGCGACGCTTGGGCTGTCGCGACGTGTTCCGCGTGTTGATCGTGTGGTTCAGGCCGCGCGTGCGCGCCTGAACAAGCGCTTCAAGCGCAGCTTCAGCGCCCGCGCGGCGCGCCACACCGCGCTGGCCCGCATCCAGGCCAGCAACTCGGCCTTCCAGCCCGTCCAGCGTGCGTAGAGCTGCGCAAACCAGGCCAGCTGCATCAGCGCGGGCTCGATGAGCTGGAACAGCCAGGCCAGCAGCGCCGTGCCGAACAGCTTGGCAGCAATGATGACGCCCACGCCCCACAACGCATGCCCCTGGGCCACCAGCCACACGGCCGCCAGCTTGATCGGCAGGATCAGCAGGCTGGGCAGCACCAGCACAACCAGCGCCCAGCGAGGCGGCAGCCGCTGCAGCAGTGCCTCCAGCTGGCGGATGGGCGGCAGCCACGCGAGCAGCGCAAAGGCGCGCCGCAGCGGCTCCCAGCCCCATTCCTCGAACAGGATCAGCAGGGCCAGCACGACCCGGAGGAGCCAGCGCAGCGGGGCGAGCACAAGCCTCAGCATGATGCGATGCAATCAGTCCGGCGTCGACGCCGCACAAGTGGGGAGCGGACGAACGACATCTCGCGCCAGTGTCCCGCAGCACGCGGGCTGACAGCAGTTCGCCGATCCCCCCATTGCAGCGCATTTAGGTGCTTGTGGGGGTTGCCGCCTGATCAGTACCTTGGCATCGGCTCCACTCTTGGCGCCAGCCGCTGAGAGTGCAGATGCGTTCTGCGAAACCGCATTCTGGAGCTGCACATTGACGACCGTCTGATGCGAGGCGCTGCCCTTGGCGTCGATCTTGATGAGGGTGGGGACTGAGGCAGCAATCGCTGGGCCGGATGCCGACGCGCTGGTATCCGGCACTTTGGGTGGCTTGGGTTCTTGGCAAACCGCGACGAGTGCTTTCGCCAGTGCCTCGGGCTGCGCCTCTCCACCGCTGTCTTTAGGCAGCCAACTCGCCAGCACATCGGATGCGGGAGCTGATGTTGCCTGCGCTGCAGTACTGCGACGCACTAACCGAACCAGCGCTTCTTCAAACCGCCCTGCCAGGCCGTATCCATCAGCAAATCGCAGCTCAGCACGGTGCGATCGCCTGCAGCGGCCAGTTGCAGATCGACCACCGCCGTCCAGCGCTCATCGCGCAAGGCTTGCTGCAGGCGCTCCAGCAAGGCAGCTTTGTAATTCCGTGTCCTCGCTGCCGCCCAGGTGCGCGCCCTCGGCCTCGGTCAAGCCGTCGATGTCGATGCGGGCAGGCTCAGTTCGTCCCATGACAGTGCTTGTACTTGCGACCACTGCCGCAGTGGCAGGGGTCGTTTCTCCCCAGCTTGGCGCCATTGCGGCGCAGAGGCACCGGGGGCGTCGCACGACGGTCGAGCCAGTAACGGTGGATCTCGCAGGCGAGCACCCCCAGGCCGTCGGCCAACGCCTCATGCTCGTCGTCGGACAGCGGCGGCTGCCGCTCCAGCGCGTCCCAGCCGTCCGGCGTACCGTACAGCAGCATGGTGCCCAGCAGCGCGCGCCGATCGTCGACCGGCATGGCGCTCCAGCCTTCACGATCACGCGCGACGCCAGTCATGTAGCCCACGCACCAGTCGCTGAACTGCGTGACTTCGCTGCCGTCTTCGCGCCGGTTGAGCATCAACAGCGGCTCATAGCTGCCATCCATGAGGCTGGCCGCGATGTAATTCCACTGCTTCATCACCAGCTCGATGAAGCGATTGGACTCCTCCTGATCGGCGAACTGCGGCTGCTGTTCACCGGCCTCGCCATCGAAGATCCAGCGCAGGGCCTCAGAGGGCATCAACAGCTCCGGCCCACTGAGCAGCGCGCACAGAAAGCCGTCGATCTCGGTGGCGAACAGCGGGTTGTCCAGGCCAACGTCCTCCCGCATGAGCAGGTCGTCGAGCCAATCGATCTCGGCGTCGGTCCAGCCCTCGGCCCCGTCAGGCAGAAGCATCGTCACACCCCGCGCGCCCGGTCCGCATGGAACTGCGCGCGCCAGGCCTCGAAGCGCCCGGCGTCCAGCGCATCGCGCATTTCCTGCATCAGGTTCAGGTAGTAGTGCAGGTTGTGGATGCTGGTCAGCATGGGGCCCAGCATCTCGCCGCAGCGGTCCAGGTGGTGCAGGTAGGCACGGCTGAAGCCGGTGCAGCATTCGCAGCTGCAGGTCTCGTCGACGGGCTTTTCATCGGTCTTGTAGCGCGCGTTGCGCAGCCGCAGGTCGCCGAAGCGGGTGAACAAATGGCCGTTGCGCGCATTGCGCGTGGGCATCACGCAGTCGAACATGTCGATGCCCTGGCTGACGCCTTCCACCAGGTCTTCCGGCGTGCCCACGCCCATCAGGTAGCGTGGCTTGTTCGCCGGCAGCTGATGAGCGGTGTGGTCCAGAATGCGCTGCATCTCGGCCTTGGGCTCGCCCACGCTCAGGCCGCCGATGGCATAGCCCGGCAGGTCCAGGTCCACCAGGCCGGCCAGCGACGCGTCGCGCAGGTTCGTGAACATCCCGCCCTGCACGATGCCGAACAGCGCGTTGGGGTTCTGCAGCCGCTCGAACTCGGTGATGCAGCGCTTGGCCCAGCGCAGCGACATCTCCATGGACTGCCGCGCCTCGCGCTCGGTGGTCAGCACGCCCTTGGTCTCGTAGGGCGTGCATTCGTCGAACTGCATGACGATGTCGGAGTTCAGCACCGTCTGGATCTGCATGCTGGTCTCGGGCGTCAGGAACAGCTTGTCGCCGTTGACGGGCGACGCGAACTTGACGCCTTCCTCGCTGATCTTGCGCATCTCGCCCAGGCTCCAGACCTGGAAGCCGCCTGAGTCGGTCAGGATGGGCTTGTGCCAGCTCTCGAAGCGGTGCAGGCCGCCGAACTGCTTGATGACGTCCAGGCCCGGCCGCATCCACAGGTGGAAGGTGTTGCCCAGGATGATCTGCGCGCCCATCTCCTGCAGCGAGCGCGGCGTGACGCCCTTGACCGTGCCGTAGGTGCCCACGGGCATGAAGATGGGCGTCTGCACGACGCCATGGTTGAGCGTGAGCGTGCCGCGGCGGGCGCGGCCCTCGGTCTTGAGGAGGTCGAACTTCAGCATGGCGCGATTGTCGGTGCCCGACAGAGATGGCCATGGACTGCCCTAAAGTCGGCGCCTTGACGGAGAACAATGGCGGCCCACGGCACCGCCAAGCCGATTTATGCGTTCCTTGTGGTCGTTGGGGCTGGTTTGGGTGTTGCTGCTGGGTGGCGTGGCGCCGCTGAGCGCCGCCGAGTCCTGCGGGCCTTACACGGTGCTGCTGTACGAGTTCGGTCAGCTCAACTACCGCAACGCCCACGGCCAGCCTCAGGGCGTGGACCCGGACCTGGTGGAGGCGCTGGCCCGACGCTCCGGCTGCCAACTGCTGACGGCGGTGGACTCGCGCGTGCGCATCTGGGACCAGCTGGCCCGCGGCACGCTGGAGATCACCACCTCCGGCATCGCCACGCCCGAGCGCGAGCAGCTGGCGGAGTTCTGGCCCTACCTGCGCAGCCGCAACCGGGCGGTGATGCGCACGGCCCAGGCCGGGCGGTGGGCCTCGCTGGCCGACTTCGCTGCCGATCCGGCGCGGCGCGTGGCCGTCGTGAAGGGCTTTAAGCACGGGCCCAGCATCGACGCCTTCCTGGACCGCATGCGCGCCGAGCGCCGGGTGGACGAGGTCGGCGGCTTCGACACCGCCTACCGCGTGCTGATGGCCGGGCGGGTGGACCTGATCTTTGCCCACCCCTTGAACCTGCCGGCGATCACCCCCGGCAGCAACGCAGCCGTGACCCTGCTGGACTGGGCGCCACAGGACGACATCCTGGCCTGCCTGGTGGTGTCGCGCACCCGGGTGGCGGCCGCCGACCGCCAGCGCCTGCGCGAAGCGCTGACCAGCCTGCTGCGTGACGGCAGCGTGGACGCCATCATGGCCCGCCACGTGCGCCCGGAGCTGCTGGCCAGCCTGCGGCTGCCCTCGCCGCGCTGAGCGCGGCGCCAGGACTGCCGACAATACCGTCATGTCGCTGACACTCGCCGCCCCGGCCCAGCATGAGCTGGTCGTCAAGAAGAGCCGCTTCCTGGGCTGCGTCGAACCCTGCGCCGACCGCGCCGCGGCGCTGGCCCGCGTGGCGCAGCTGCGCGAGCAGCACCCGGACGCCGCCCATGTCTGCTGGGCGCTGCTGGCCGGTGGCCACTCGGCCGCCAACGACGACGGCGAACCCAGCGGCACCGCCGGCCGGCCCATGCTGGACGTGCTGCGCCACCAGGGCCTGGACGGCGTGCTGGCCACGGCCGTGCGCTACTGGGGCGGCATCAAGCTCGGCGCGGGCGGTCTGGTGCGGGCCTACACCGACTGCATCGCGCAGGCCCTGCTGACGGCCCAGAAGATCGAGCGCGTGGCCCAGGTGGAACTGGGCTGTGAGCTGCCCTACGAGCTGGAGGGCCGGCTGCGGCGGCTGGCGGCGCAATATGGGGCGGTGCTGACGGACGTGCGGCACGAGGCGCGGGTGCACATGCGGTGGGCGCTGCCCGCGACGGCGAGGGCGGTATTCACGGCCGCCGTGGATGAGGCCGCTCAGGGGCGCGTCGCCTGGACGCGCGACAGCAGCATCGCATCGCCGTAGCTGAAGAAGCGATAGCGCTGCGCGATCGCATGGCGGTAGATCGCCATGATGCGGTCGTAGCCCGCAAACGCGCTGACCAGCATCAGCAGCGTGCTCTTGGGCAGGTGGAAGTTGGTGATGAGCCGATCCGCGACGCGGAACTCGAAGCCTGGCGTGATGAAGATGTCGGTCTCGCTGGAGCCCGCCGCCAACGCGCCGCCACGGGCGGCGGATTCCAGCGCGCGCAGCGTGGTCGTGCCGACGGCAATCACGCGGCCGCCACGCGCGCGGCAGGCGGCGACGGCATCGACCGTCGCCTGCGGCACGTCGAACCATTCGCTGTGCATCTTGTGGTCGGCAATCTTCTCGACGCGCACCGGCTGGAAGGTGCCGGCGCCCACATGCAGCGTCACATGCGCCTGGGCCACGCCGCGCGCGGTCAGCGCAGCCAGCATCGCCTCGTCGAAGTGCAGCGCCGCCGTGGGCGCGGCGACCGCGCCGGGCTCCTTGGCGAACACGGTCTGGTAGCGCCGCGCGTCGTCCTCGCCGTCGGCATGCTCGATGTAAGGCGGCAGCGGCACATGGCCATGCGCCTCCAGCAGCGCGAACGGGTCGCCGTCCAGCCGCAGGTGGAACATGCCGTCGTCAGGCCCGCAGCGACCCAGCACCTCGGCATCGAAGGCGTCGGCAAAACGCACCCGGCTGCCGGGCTTGGGGCTCTTGCTGGCGCGCATATGCGCCCAGACCTCCTGCGTGCCGGGCAGCACGCGCTCGATGAGCGCCTCGACCGCGCCACCGCTGGACTTGAAGCCGAACAGCCGCGCCTTGATGACCTTGGTGTTGTTGAACACCAGCAGATCGCCAGGCGCGAGCAGCGCAGGCAGCTCGCGAAACACCCGGTCCGCGGGCACCTGGCCGGACGCATCGAGCAGCCGCGACGCGCTGCGCTCGGCCGCGGGATGCTGGGCGATCAGCTCAGGGGGGAGGTCGAAATCGAAATCGGCGACCGTGTAGGCCGCAGCGGTGGGCGCTTGCATCGTGCGATTGAGGGCCGGACAGACCCGTACCAATGAGAGGACGCACATTCTCCCATCACCCTCCCATCACCCACCCTTGACCCAGCGCAAGGCGGCACCGGCCGCGCGCTGCCAGCATGACCGCCAGGAGGTTTCCATGACCACTGCCCTGACACCCGGACAACACGCGCTGCTGGAGAGCGAGTTGCGGCTGGCGCGCCAGCGTGTGCAGACGGCCTTGCAGGCCCAACGCGACGGCAGCGACCGCGTGGACCATGCCGCCGCGCTGCTGGAAGATGACCCGCAGGAGCACGAGCCCGAGCGCGTGCTGGACCAGGCGCGCGACGCCCATCTGCTGGCCGAGCTGCAGGACATCGACGACGCACTGGCGCGTCTGAACACCCCCGACTACGGCCGCTGCGTCGACTGCGGCGTGGTCATCCCCTTTGATCGGCTGCGCCACCTGCCCCAGGCGCTGCGCTGCGTCGACTGCCAGGCCGACGCCGAAGCCGCCCGTTGAGCCCCTGCTGGAGAAGCACCGTGTTCCATGCCGTCGTCTATCTCGACCACCACCACGCCAAGGTGCTGCATTTCGATGCCCACCAGGCCCATGAAGCCCACATCGCGCCGCATGACCGGCGCGCCCACGGGCATGACGCACAGGCCGACCACGCGCTGTTCGAGGCCGTCTGCCAGGCCGTGCAGGACACCCACGAAGTGCTGGTGACCGGATCGCACCCCGTCATCGGCCAGCTGCGCCACTACATCGAGCAGCACCGGCCGGCGCTGGCCCCGCACATCGCCGACTACCGGCCCGCCGCCGAGCTGAGCACGCGGCAGATGCTGGCGCTGGCGCGGCAGTTCTTCGTCGCCTACGACCGCATGGCCGGCGTGCCGACCCCCAGCTGAGCGACGGCACCCAGGAGCCTGTCGGGCTTTGGGTCGGGAGCGCCTCGGCCGCCGAGCGCACGCTACCGGCCTGCGCCACGGCATCGAGCTGCAGCCCGGCCAGCTTTGCTACCCGACCAGCTGGCGATGCACCCGCTGCGCCAGCGGCAGCAGCTCGACCGCCGGATGGGCGCTGAGCGCATAGCCGAAGCCGGCCTCGGCCCAGTACAGCGTGGCCAGGCCGTCCTGCCGCAGCAGCCGGAACTCCGCGGCGGCCGGCGCGGCGCCGGGCTCGAACACGGCGACGTACAGCGTCAGCCGGTCGCCGTCGGCGTTCTCGTACATGAACTGGGCCCGGGGGCTGGCGGGCTGGCGCGGGTCGCCCGGCAGCAGGCGGCCGCCCAGCAGCGCATAGCCCTGGTCGGCCAGCACCGGCACCTTCAGCGGCCGCCCCAGGCGGCGGCTCAGCCATTGCACCAGGTGCTCCTGCTCGGCAGCCGAGACTTCGACCGGGTGGCGCTTCTCGGCGCTGTAGACCGCGAAGGCCAGGCCGGCGGCCTGGGCGAACTCCGGTGCCGCCCGGCCGGGCCGCGTG
>JBKBOJ010000101.1:0-8025 GCA_046294815.1 Roseateles sp.
GCCGCGGCCCCGGCTCCGGCCCCGGGCGCCTGCCAGGGCCAGCGGCCCGCGCCTGGTGCTGGAGCGGCCGGAGGTGTTGGTCGAGTCGCCGGCCGTGCAGGCGGCCGCCAGCGCGCCGGCGCTGGAGATGACGCCAGAGCTGGAGGCGCAGATCGCCGCGCTGGAGCAAACCGTGGCGCAGCTGCGTGCCGAGCTGGAGGCCAAGCTGCAGGCGCAAGAGGCCGCCTCTGCCGCCTCGGTGGCTGCACCGATGCCGCCCGCTCCAGTGCCGCTGCCGGCGCCCGCGGTGCGCGGCGCGCATTACCGCGACCCCATGAGCTGGCTGCTGGCGCTGGGCCTGGGCCTGCTGGCCGGTGCGGGGGGCTACAACTTGAGCCGCTGGCGTGATGAGCGCACGCGGCGCGAGCGCGCCTATTGGCAGGCCCTGCAGGCGGCCGAGGGGGCAGCAGCCGAGCCGCGTGCGGCCGTCGCGCCGTCGCCCGGCATCGCGCCGCAGGTGCCCGTGGAGGCCGCTTTGGTGGCCGAGGACAGCGTGCATGTGGCGACGCGGCCGCAGCCGCGTCCCCTGGCCTGGTCACCGGCGCTGGCTGCGGAGCCGGTCGCCATGCCGACGCCGTCGCCGGCCATCGCGGCCACCCAGCCCATGCCGGCGCCAGCAGCCGCTGTGCCGCTGCTGGCGCAGGAGTTCACGCTGGCCGATGAGCTGCTGGACTTGCGGCAGCAGGTGGACTTCCTGCAACTGCTCGGACAGCAGGACGCAGCAGCCGACTTGCTGGTGCAGCGGTTGAAGCGCAGCGATGTCGGCGCCTTGCCCTTGTTGATGCTGATGGAGATGTGCCAGCAGCGCGGCGAACCCGAGGCCTTTGCCGAGCTGGCCGCGCGGTTCGAGCGGCAGCTGGGTGTGCCGCCGCCAGACTGGACCCAGAGCCTCGCGCGTGGTCGCGGGCTCGATGCCTGTGCCAGTGTCATCGCGCACTTGCAGGTGGTCTGGTCGGACCCGGTCGCGGCGATGCAGATGCTGCAGGACCTGATCGCGCGGGGCGGTGGGCTGGGTGTGCAGCAATTCGAGCTGCCGGCCTATGACGATCTGCTGATGCTCTATGGCGTGGCCCGCGATCTGTACGAGAGCGCGCAACGCAGCGATGACGTGGATGTCGTGCTGCCGTTGGACTCGCGACTCGACGCCGGCGCTTGAGCGGTCAGAGCGCGAAGTCGTCGGCTGCGCCGTTCATCGCGCGCTCGATGAATTTGCGCGACAGCCGCTCCGACAGCAGCTCGGCGAAGCTGTAGACGTAGTTGCGCAGATAGGCGCCGCGCTTGAATGCGATGCGCGTCACGTTGCTGCCCAGCAGAGGGCCCAGCGGCCGTGCGATCAGGTCGCTGTCCGGCGGCTCCTCACGCATGGCCATCTCGGCCACGATGCCCACGCCCATGCCCAGCCGCACATAGGTCTTGATGACGTCCGAGTCGATCGCCTCCAGCACGATGTTGGGCGTCAGGTGGCGGGCGGCGAAGGCCTTGTCGATGCGGGTGCGGCCAGTGAAGCTAGGGTGGTAGGACACCAGCGGCTCACCAGCCAGTTGCTCTAGGCTGATGCGCTCGCTCTTCGCCAGTGGATGGTCGCGCGGCACCACCATGACGTGCTGCCACTCATAGCAGGGCAGGGTGACCAGCTCGGCGTACTGAGCCAGCGACTCGGTGGCCAGGCCCAGGTCGGCGGTCTCGTCGATGAGCATGCGCGCGACCTGGTCGGGGCTGCCCTGGTGCAGGCTGATGCGCAGATTGGGCAGCTGCTTGCGCAGCTGCGCCACCGGCGTCGGCAGCACGTAGCGGGCCTGGGTGTGGGTGGTGGCGATGGAGAAGGTGCCGCTGTCCTGGCGCGAGTACTCCTCGCCGATGCGCTTGAGATTGCCGACCTCGCGCATGATGATCTCGATGCAGGCCAGCACCTGCTTGCCCGGCTCGGTGATGCTGCGCAGCCGCTTGCCATGGCGCGAGAAGATGTCGATGCCCAACTCCTCCTCCAGCTCCAGGATGGCCTTGGACACGCCGGGCTGGGAGGTGAACAGCGCCTTGGCTGTCTCGGTGAGGTTGAGGTTGCGCCGGGCGGCTTCCTGGACGAAGCGGAACTGGTGCAGGTTCATGCGAGCGGGCTCAGGCAGGCTTGGGCGATGGCGTTCAGCACGGCGTCCTGCTCGCCCAGCGGCGCGTGCAGCTGCCATTCAACCGCAGCGCCATGTTGTTCGCGCAGGCGTTCCAGCAGTGCCGGCACGTCGCGGCGCACATGGCCGCCGGTGCCGAGGAACAGCGGTATCACGTGCACGCGGGTGCAGCCAGCGGCCACCAGCTCACGGGCGGCCGTTTCCATGTCGGGCGTCATGAACTCGAGATAGGCCATGGCCAGCGGCATGCCGGGGCGCGCCGCCCGCAGCCGCGCCGTGATGATGTCGAACGGGCGCGCCCAGGCGGGGTCGCGGGCGCCGTGGGCGAAGAGCAGCAGGCCGTCCATCATCGATACCTCACCAGCCAGGCGAATGCAGCCATCGACAGGCCCAGGTAGATCAGGCTGGGGGTGGCTGCCACGGCCCAGGGGGTCCAGTTCTTCAGCATGCCCAGGTGGCCCGCGACGTTGTTCAGCAGCACGAAGCTGATGCCCAGCATGATGCCGCCGAACACCTTGATGCTGATGCCGCCCGAGCGGCCGTGGAGGTAGGCGAAGGGCAGGGCCAGCGCCAGCATGACAAAGCAGGCGAAGGGATAGAAAGCCTTGCGCCAAAACTGGATGTCATGGGCCTGGGCCGACTGCTCCTGGGCCGACAGGTGGGCTGTGTAGCGGAACAGTTCCAGCGTGGACATGGACATGGCCGGCAGCACGGCCGCGGCGATGACGCCGGCATGCAGCGAGCTTTGCCAGTCCAGTCGGTCGAACTGCTGCTCGCTGACGACCACGGCCCCAACGCTGGCAGCGCCGCTGTCAGTCCCGACGTTCCAGATCGTGCGCCGCACGCCGCGCAGCTGCCACAGGCCCTGGCCGTTCACATCGGCCGTGCGGGCCTCGGCGCGCGACAGCAGCCGCCCCTGGGCGTCAAACTCGAAAATGCGGATCTCCTCCAGCCACCCGTCGCTGCCCACGCGGCCGACCTTGACGGAGTAGCTGCGCTCCTGGCCGTCGACCTGGCGGTGGTCCTTGAGCCAAGCGCCACGCTTGCCGGCGCCAGGGTCGCGGCCGAAGCTGGCGGCCAGCGAGTCGCGCTCGCGCTCGAAGCGTGGCGCGACGTAGTCACCGACGACGAAGGTCAGCACCGCGAAGACCGCGGCCAGGCCGGCCAGCAGGCCCAGCGCGCGCGCCGGGCCCAGACCGCCGGTGCGCAGGATGGTGAACTCGCTGCTCTGCGCCATCCGGGCCAGCGCGAGGATGGCGCCGATCAGTACCGCGATCGGGAACAGCTCATAGAAATGGCCCGGCAGTTCCATCAGCGCCAGCACGGCCGCCTTGCCGGCGCCAGCGCCGATGCGCGCCATGCGTTCCAGCTCGTCGACGAAGTCGAAGAAGAAGAACAGCGACAGGAAGGCCGCGGCCACCAGCACCACCGAGCCGACGATGTCTTTGTAGAGCAGCCTGCGCACGGTCCTCATGCGGCGACCTCCCGGGGACGGCGGCGCAGGCAGAGGCGGTTGCCGTTGTCGCGCAGCCAGATGACCGCGAGCGCGAGCAGCAGCGCGCCACCGTGCAGACCGAGCAAAGCCTTGGGCAGCGACGCGCGGCCGTTGCCTACCCAAGCCTGCGACAGGTTGATGAGATTGAAGTAGACGATGAAGGCCAGCAGCGCGAACAGCAGGTTCCAGTTGCTGGCACGGCGCGGGTTGGAGGCCGACAGGCCTACACCCAGCAAGGCCATGTTGACGGCGCCCAGGATCATGCCGAAGCGCCAGGCCAGCTCGCCGTGATTCTTGGTCGTGGGCGTGCGCAGCAGGTCCAGTGTGGGCAGGGCCTTGGGCGGGAGCTGGTTGGCGCTGGACAGCACCTGGGTGTCGGTCATGACCTTGTACTGCTCGAAGCGCGCCAGGCTCTTCTCGCCGCTGCGCGTGTCGGTTTCGTTGCGCTGGCCATGGTCCAGCACGAGGTAGCGGTCATCGCCCTCCATGAC
Source organism: Roseateles sp. (assembly GCA_046294815.1). Classification (GTDB taxonomy): domain Bacteria; phylum Pseudomonadota; class Gammaproteobacteria; order Burkholderiales; family Burkholderiaceae_C; genus Pelomonas. Next base: position 4,149 of record JBKBOJ010000101.1, read on the forward strand.
CAGCCGGCCGCGCGACGCGGTGGTGACCGATTCGCGGTCGTTCTGGGTGCCGAGGATGAAGACGTTGCGGCCGATGCTGGCGTCGTCGCCGTCGCGCTCGATGAAGAACACGCGACTGCCGTCACGCGAGCTCTGGAACTGGCCCGGGGTGACTCGCGACAAGTCGCTGCGTTTTTGGTAACGGTCCTTCAGTTCGGCGCTGTTGCGGTTGCTCCAAGGCCAGATGACCAGTTCCAGCACGACGATGGCCAGCAGCACCGGCCAGGCCATGCGCAGCACCGGCCGCACGAAGCGTGACAGCGGCACGCCGCTGGCGAACCAGATCGTCATCTCCGATTCGCGGTACAGCCGGCCCAGCGTGAGGACGATGGCGACGAACAGCGACAGCGCCAGCATGGTGGCCAAGTGGGCGACGGTGGCATAGCCCATCAGCAGCACCACGTCTTGCGGCGACACGGCGCCGCCGGCGGCTTGGCCCAGCGTGCGGATCAATGTGGAGGTGAGCACGATGGTCAGGATGACCACCAGCGTGACGCCGAAGCTTTTGGCCAGCTCGGCGCGCGTCGATGAATCGAATAGCATCAGCTCTTTATCCGTTTTCGTCATTATGGACTTCAAGATTCAATCGGCCGAGGTCGATGCGCTGGCCGGCGTGGCCGCCGATGCGCTGCTCGTCGTGCTGGGCGGCGAGGCTCTGCCCAAGGAGCTGGATGGCGTTGTCGCACGCCATGTGCAGGAGGCCATCAAGCTGGGCGACTTCGCGCTGAAGGCCAGCCAGGCCTTGACGCTGACGCAGGCCGAGGGCGTCAAGGCGCCGCGACTGGTGCTGGCGGCCAGCGGCAAGACGACGCTGGCGGCGGCGCGTGCCGCGCTGGCGGCGGGTCTGGCGCAGATCAAATCCCGTGGCGCAACCAGCGCTGCGGTGGCCTTTGTCGGCTTCGACGCCGAGCTGACGGAGTCGCTGGCCGAGCAGACCGCGCTGGCCGCCACCGACGCCGTCTACGTCTACCGCCACACCAAGCCCAGCGCGCCTGCCGCGCCCAAGCTGGCCCGCGTCTGGCTGCTGGTGGGCAAGGCCGCGCTGAAGGCCGCCCGCGTCGGGCTGGCGCGCGGCCAGGCCATCGCCGCCGGCGTCGAGCTGGCGCGCGAGTGCGCCAACCGTCCCGCCAACCATGCGACACCGACCTACCTGGGGCAGGTCGTGCAGGCACTGGGCAAGACGCATGGCCTGAAGGTCGAGGTCATGGACAGGAAGGCGGTTGAGAAGCTGGGCATGGGCAGCTTCCTGGCGGTCGCCCAGGGCTCGGACGAGCCGCTGCGCTTCATCGTCGCCCGCTATGAAGGCGCGGCCAAGACGGTGGCGCCAGTGGTGCTGGTTGGCAAGGGCATCACCTTCGACACCGGCGGCATCTCGCTGAAGCCCGGTGCCGAGATGGACGAGATGAAGTTCGACATGGGCGGTGCGGCCAGCGTCATCGGCACACTGCGCGCGGTGGCCGAGCTCAAGCCCAAGCTCAACCTGGTGGTGATCGTGGCCGCCTGCGAGAACATGCCCAGCGGCCGCGCCATCAAGCCGGGCGACGTGGTCACGTCCATGTCGGGCCAGACCATCGAGATCCTGAACACCGACGCCGAGGGGCGCCTCATCCTGTGCGACGCGCTGACCTATGCCGAGCGCTTCAAGCCGGCCGTGGTGGTGGACGTGGCGACGCTGACCGGCGCCTGCGTCATCGCGCTGGGCGGCGTGCGCAGTGGCATGTACGCCAGTGATGACGACTTGGCTGCCGCGATGATGGCAGCCGGCGATGCGGCGCTGGACCCCTGCTGGCGCATGCCGCTGGACGACGAATATGCGGAAGGGCTGAAGAGCAACTTCGCCGATGTTCCCAACATCGCCGGCCGTGCGGGCGGCTCCATCACGGCGGCCAAGTTCCTGCAACGGTTTGCCGGCAAGTACCGCTGGGGTCATTTGGACATCGCCGGCACGGCCTGGAAGGGCGGTGCCGCCAAGGGGGCGACTGGCCGGCCCGTGGGGCTGCTGACGCACTTCGTGCTGAGCCACGCCAAGTAAGCGTGGTGCAGAAGGTCAACTTCTACAGCGACGCGGCCGACCCGCTGCGCTTTGCGTGCCGTCTGGTGCGCAAGGCGGTGGGATTCGGCATGCCGGTGGCGGTCTGCGTGCCTGACGCGCAGGCCGCGGCGCTGGATGAGTTGCTGTGGACGTTCGAGCCGGCGGAGTTCATTGCGCACCGACGTTGGACAGTCGCCACGCCTGCGGCGCCGGGCGAAGTGTTGTTGGTGAGGGATGCCGCGGCGCTACCCCACCGCGGGCTGCTGGTTAACCTGGACGAGGCCTTGCCCAGCGCCGCCTTTGAGTTCGAGCGCGTGCTGGAGGTGGTGGGGCGCGAGCCGGAGCAGGTGCGCGCCGGGCGGGCCCGCTACCGTGCTTATCAGCAGTCCGGCGTCCACCTGGATCACTTCATCGCCGCAGGTTGACAGCTCAGCGTCCACGCTTTCCCGGATGAGTCCCACCCCTGGAATTGGGGTATGTTCAGTTCGTTGAAAACTCAACAGCTTTTTGTCATTACTCTCTTCCAAACTGGAGTTCATCCATGCAAGTCAAGCTGAATGTGGTGGTGGGTGCAGTGGCGGCTCTGCTCTGTGGCACGGCCATGTCGCAGGAGGTCGTCAAGATCGGTCACGTGGGTCCGACCAGCGGCCAGATCGCCCATCTGGGCAAGGACAACGAGCTGGGCGCTCGCTTGGCCATTGAGGAGCTGAACGCCAAGGGCGTCGTCATCGGCGGCAAGAAGGTCAAGCTGGAACTGCTGGCCGAAGACGACGCCGGAGACCCCAAGCAGGGCACCGCCGCCGCGCAGAAGCTGGTCGACGCCAAAGTGAACGGCGTGGTGGGCCACCTGAATTCAGGCACGTCCATCCCGGCCTCCAAGGTCTACAGCGACGCCGGCATCCCGCAGATTTCCCCGTCTGCCACCAATCCCAAGTTCACCCGCAACGGCTACAAGACCACGTTCCGCGTCGTGGCTGACGACGTGCACCTGGGCGGCACGCTGGGCCGCTATGCCGCCAAGGACCTGCAGGGCAAGTCCATCGCCGTCATCGACGACCGCACGGCCTACGGCCAAGGTGTGGCCGATGAGTTCGAGAAGGGTGTCAAGGCGGCGGGTGGCAAGGTCGTCGGCCGTGAGTTCACGAACGACAAGGCCACGGACTTCACCGCCATCCTGACCTCGCTGAAGGCCAAGAAGCCCGACGTGGTCTTCTTCGGCGGCATGGACGCTGTGGCCGGCCCGATGCTGCGCCAGATGAAGCAGTTGGGCATCAACGCCAAGTTCCTCGGCGGTGACGGCATCTGCACGGGCGAACTGCCCAAGCTGGCGGCTGGCACCATGGCTGATGGCCAGGTGGTGTGCGCCGAAGCTGGCGGCGTCGAGGGCGAGGCCAAGAAGGGGCTGGACGAGTTCAAGGCCAAGTTCAAGGCCAAGTTCAACACCGACGTGCAGATCTACGCCCCCTACGTCTATGACGCGGTCAACGTGATGGTGGCCGCCATGGTCAAGGCGGGTTCGGCCGAGCCTGCGAAGTACCTGCCGGTGCTGGCCAAGACCTCGGGCTACAAGGGTGTGACGGGCACCATCACCTTCGACGAGAAGGGCGACATCAAGAACGGCGCCCTGACGCTCTATACCTACAAGGGTGACAAGAGAGAGCAGATCGCCGTCGTACGCTGATCTGTTGCCCGCTGTGTGAAGCGCCCGCCCTCCGGCGGGCGTTTTCTTTGGCTCTTTGCGCATTGATTCGTGATGGCTCACCTGGTGAGCCATCACAGGAAGACATTGGCTTGCATGGCCCCAAG
>JBKBOJ010000102.1:0-7816 GCA_046294815.1 Roseateles sp.
GACGGCAAACACCTCTACGTGTCCTGGGACGAGTACCACCTGCTGATCGAGCGCCTGGCGCTGAAGGTGCATGCCTCGGGCTGGGAATTCGATCAGATCCTGTGCCTGGCGCGTGGCGGCATGCGGCCGGGCGACGTGCTGTCCCGCGTGTTCGACAAACCGCTGGGCATCATGTCCACCAGTTCCTATCGCGCCGAGGCCGGCACCATCCAGGGCCGGCTGGACATGGCCAAGTACATCACCATGCCCAGGGGCGAACTGGCAGGCCGCGTGCTGCTGGTGGACGACCTGGCCGACTCCGGTGTCACGCTGAAGGCCGTGGTGGAGCGGCTGCGCGGCATGCCGGCCATCACCGAGCTGCGCTCCGCCGTGATCTGGACCAAGAAGGTGTCGGCCTACACACCGGACTACTACTGCGAGATGCTGGAGACCTCGCCGTGGATCCACCAGCCGTTCGAGGAGTACGACGGCATGGGGCCGGAGGCGCTGGCGAAGAAGTTCGTCGTTTGACGAAGCCTGTCGCGGCGCTGATCGAAGGGGCTTGGCTTTTGCCGCCACTCGCTGAAGCGCCCATCGAGAACGCCGCAACGGGGACTCGGTCGCGGCCCGCGTGCCCCTCACGCCCTGCCTTGATGTCCAGGGGGCATGGCTTGCTGGACGCCGAAACGACAAAGGCCAGCACGCAAGTGCTGGCCTTTTCTGTTTGGTGCCCAGGAGAGGACTCGAACCTCCACGGAGTTACCCGCTAGTACCTGAAACTAGTGCGTCTACCAATTCCGCCACCTGGGCAAGGTGCTCAAGACTTGTAGTGAAGTGTTGAGCCGTTTCAGGAAAGTAAAGAGTATATCATCAAAGACTTGAAAAACACAAACAATGCCTCCCCGGCCGCTGACGGCGCGGGGCTTCTGGGCGAGGTCGTGGGTACGCTGCAAGTGCATCGTGACGGCCACGGCTTTCTCATTCCCGACGACGGTTCCACGGACATCTTCCTGTCCGCGCAGGAGACCCATGCCGTCATGCACGGCGACCGGCTGCGGGTGCGCGTGGTGCGCTTTGACAAGCGCGGGCGCCCCGAGGGGCGGGTGCTGGAGATCCTGGAGCGCAAAAAGCGCCCCATCATTGGCCGGCTGCTGTTGGAGTCTGGCGCTTGGCTGGTCGCGCCCGAGGACCGGCGCATGGGCCAAGACATCCTCATCCCCAAGAACGGCATCGCCAATGCAACGGCCGGCCAGGTCGTGGCCGTCGAATTGACCGAACCGCCGTCGCTCTACTCCAAGCCGGTGGGCCGCGTCGTCGAGGTGCTGGGCGAGATCGACGACCCCGGCATGGAGATCGAGATCGCCGTGCGCAAGTACGACGTGCCGCACCGTTTCAGCCCCGAGACGCTGGCGCAGGCGGCTCGGCTGCCCGAAAAGCTGCGCGCCGTTGACCTTAAGAATCGCGTCGATCTGCGCGACGTGCCGCTGGTCACCATCGATGGTGAGGACGCCCGCGACTTCGATGACGCCGTCTACTGCGAGCCCTTCAAGCAGGGCCGCGGCAAGAAGGCCGTCGAGGGGTGGCGGCTGCTGGTCGCCATTGCCGATGTGTCGCACTACGTCAAACCCGGCGAGCCGCTGGACGCCGACGCCTACGAGCGCGCCACCTCGGTTTACTTCCCGCGCCGCGTCATTCCCATGCTGCCGGAGAAGCTGTCCAATGGTCTGTGCTCGCTCAATCCCTACGAGGACAGGCTCAGCATGGTCTGCGACATGATCGTCGCGACCGATGGCAGCGTCACTGCTTACCAGTTCTATCCTGCGGTGATCTGCTCTCACGCCCGCTTCACCTACAACGAAGTGGCGGCCATCCTGGGCAACACGCACGGTCCAGAGGCGGCCAAGCGCCGTGAGCTCGTGCCGCACCTGCTGCATCTGCACGAGGTCTACCGCGCATTGCTGTCGGAGCGCTCCCGCCGCGGCGCGGTGGATTTCGAGACCACCGAGACGCAGATCGTTTGCGACGACAACGGCCGCATCGAGAAGATCGTGCCGCGCACCCGCAACGAGGCCCATCGCCTGATCGAGGAAGCCATGTTGGCCGCCAATGTTTGCGCGGCGGACTTCATCCAGACCCACAAGCACCACGCGCTGTACCGTGTGCACGAAGGCCCCACGCCCGAGAAGCGCCAGACGCTGCAGGCCTATCTGCGCTCGCTGGGCATCTCGGTGGGCATCTCCGACGACCCGTCGCCGCGCGAGTTTCAGCAGCTGGCTGAGGCCACCAAGGACCGGCCGGACGCCCAGCAGATCCACCAGATGATGCTGCGCTCCATGCAGCAGGCCATCTACAGCGGCACCAACTCCGGCCACTTCGGCCTGGCCTACCCGGCCTATACCCACTTCACCAGCCCCATCCGCCGCTACCCGGACCTGCTGGTGCACCGGGTCATCAAGGCCGTGCTGGCCGGCAAACGCTACGTGCTGGACGCGGCCAAGATGAACGTGCCCCAGGGGCCTAAACGCCCCGGCCGCGCGGCACCACCGAATCCGGCCGAGGCGCGCAACGAGGCCGAGCGCTGGGAGGTGGTCGGCGCGCATTGCAGCGCCAACGAACGTCGCGCCGATGAGGCCAGCCGCGACGTGGAGGCTTGGCTGAAGTGCCGCTACATGCGCGACCGCCTGGGCGAGGAGTTCGCCGGCACGGTCAGCGCCGTGACCAGTTTCGGCCTCTTCGTGCAACTGGATGCGCTCTACGTCGAGGGCCTGGTGCACATCACCGAGCTGGGGGGCGAGTACTTCAAGTTCGACGACGTGCGCCAGGAGCTGCGCGGCGAGCGCACCGGCATCCGCTACGCCACCGGTGCGCGGGTGCAGGTGCAGGTCAGCCGCGTGGATCTGGATGGCCGCCGCATCGATTTCCGCCTAGTGCGCGACGCCGACGAGGCGCGGCCGTTGACGCGCAGCGCCAGACCCGCTGCCAAGGCACCAGCCAAGAAGCACACGCCCAAGACGGCGGTCGAAGCGCTGGAAGACGTGCGCCAGGCCGACCGCGACGTGAAGAAGAGCCGCAAGGCCGTCGTCGCCGGCCTGCATCCGGTCAAGGCGGCGCAGCAGGCCGCCAAGCGCGCGGCGGCCAAGGCCGCCAAGAAGACGGCGGCCAAGCCGTCAGCGCGCAAGCGCCGCTGAGACTCACGCCAGCGCCGCGAGGCGTTCGTTGAGCTCGCCGGCGCGCAGCACGCCGGCCAGCTGACCCGCGCGGCCGTGCGCGTCCACGCCGGCGCAGGCGATGGCATGTGCATCGGCCTCGGGCTGCTGGGCCCACAGCCCGCCCAGCCATCCGGCCAGCACGTCGCCGCTGCCGGCGCTGGCCAGCGCCGGCCCGCCGCTGGCGCAGACCGCCGCGCGGTGGCCGGGCGATGCGACCACGCTGCCCGAGCCCTTCAGGATCACGGTGCAGCCGAAGCGGTCGGACAGTTGGGCCGCACTGGCGAGGCGATCAGATTGCAGGGCTTGCGTGTCGCGGCCCAGCAGGCGAGCGGCTTCGAGCGGATGCGGTGTAAGCACCGTGCAGCCCTGCGGGCGGGCGCGCAACAGGTGCTGCAGCGCGGCATCGGCCGCGATGGCATTCAACGCGTCCGCATCGATGATGAGGCGGGGCAGCGTCTGCAGCAGCGCAGGCAGGCTGGCGGCCATGGCGGCGCCTGCGCCACAGCCTACGACGCCGACCGCATGGGGGAGTTCGGCCAGTCTGCCGCGCATGATCTCGATGCGGCCCGGGTCGGCCGGTTCGTCAGGCGCGCCGCCCAGCAGGTCCAGGTAGACCCGGCCAGCGCCGCAGGCCAGCGCTGCGCGGGCAGCCAGGCGCGCGGCCCCTTGCATGCCCGCTGCGCCGCCCACCACCAGCACCTGGCCATGGCTGCCTTTGTGGCTGGTGGGGCTGCGGCAGGGGCGGGCGGCGGGGCCCAGCAACTCGGCGGTGGCGGGCTCGTCGGGCGTCACGCCGAGGTCGTCGAACCAGATGCGGCCGGCGTGCGCGCGACCCTCGCCGGTAAATAGGCCGGGCTTGAGGGTCAGCAGCGCCAGCGTGTGGTCGGCACGCACGGCCTGCGCGCCGGCGGGCTGGCCGGTGTCGGCGAGCAGCCCACTGGGCAGGTCTACCGCGAGGATGGGCGCGCCGCAGTCTTGCAGGGCGGCGAAGACGGCCAGCAGCTGCGCTGACGGGGCGCGGTTCAGGCCCAGCCCCAGCAGTGCGTCGATGACGAGGGCAGGGCGTGGGGGCGCGTCATGGCCCACATGCACCGGCACACCTGCGGCTGCGAGGTGCCGCGCCGCCACCCGGCCGTCGCCGCCGTTGTTGCCGGGGCCGCAGGCCACCCAGACGGGGCCCTGGCCTGACCACAGTCCCAAGGCCAGTTTTGCGACGGCCAGCCCGGCTCGCTCCATCAGGTCCGGCATGTGGGCGAGCGCGCGCGCCTCGATGCGCCGGGTGGCGGCGACGCCGAACAGCGGCAGCGTGGCGGTGGTGGGCAGCAGGGCGCGCATGCGCCAAGCTTAGGCCAGCCGCTGCGGACTCAGCGGGGCGAGGTCGGCGAGGGCCTGCGCCCGTCCGCTGATCTGCAGCGCCAGCGCTTGCGCGGCGCCGCAGGCCAGGCCCCAGCCGTGTCCGCCCGGCGTGAGGTTCAGCCAAACGCCGGGCCGCTGGCTGGCGCCCAGCAGCGGCAGGCCATCGGCGGCGACGGCGCGGCGGCTCTGCCCCTGCTGCACCTGCTGGTGCAGCACCGAGCCCGGGAACCAGTGCTGCAGGCCGCGGTGCAGCGCCTCGAAGTCGGGCGCTGCCTTGGCCTTGGCGCCGGTGATCGCCATCCCGCCTGTCACGCGCACGCGCTGGCCGATGCGGGCGATGCTCAGACCCCGTTCGGGGTCCACCCAGGCGGCCCTGGGCCCCAGGTTGGGGTAGGCCTCCAGCACCCGCAGCGGGGCGGTGACCGAGGCCTCGTGCTGGGCCGCCAGCGGTAGGCGCTGTCCCAGCAGATCGACGGCGTCCAGGCCGTTGCAGAGGACGACGGCGTCAAAGCGCTCGTCCTGCGGGCCGAGCGGCTGCGGCAGGGTATCGCCGGCGTCGCGCTCGACGCTGCGCGTCGGCACCTCTGTCGGCGGCGTGGGCTCGTGGCGCAGCGTCACGCCGGCGTTGTCGGCCGTGACGGCGCGCACCGCCGTGTGAAAGCGAAAGCCCACGCCCAGACGCTGGGCCTGCAGGCGTAACTGCTGCGCAAACAGCCGCGCGTTGCCGGCGCCACCCGGCAGGATGGCCAGCGCGCCGGCGAGTTCGGCCTCGCCATTCAGGCCCGGTTCGCGCTCGCGGGCAGATGCGGCGTCCAGCAGCTCGACGCGCAGCCCCTGCGCGGCCCATTGCGTAAGCCGAGCCTCGGCGGCGGCCAGACGCTTGACATCGGTCAGCGCCACCAACAGGCCGGTGGTCGCGTCGTCGTCCAAGCCGAGGTCGTGGCGCAGCTGCGCGGTACGCGCGAGGCTGAGGTCGCTCAGCCGAGCCAGGGCGGCGGCGCCGCCGGCATCGTGGCGGCGCCGCCAACGCCGCCAGCGCCAGCCCAGCGGCGCAGGCACCTCCATCGTGTCCAAGCCCGGCACGCAGGGTGCCAGCAGCGCGCTGCCCGCAAAACTGGCCTGCTCGGCGACGCTGCTGCAACGCTCGAAGACCTGCACCTCGCAGCCCAGCGCGGCCAGCTCGTAGGCCGTGCTCACGCCGGCCAGGCCGGCACCCACCACCGCGATGCGGCGGCTCACGCGGGCACCCGGAGGAAGGGGTTGCGGCACTGTGTCGCGGGCATGCGGCCGCGTTGGCGGAGGGTGGCCATCAGTCGTGTATACTCTTCGGGTTTTGCCGGAGGGCGCGATGCGAAGTGCATCGTCTGAATCCGGCGAGGCAAATGTTGTGATGAATCGCTGCTGAGGCTGCACAAAGCGTCGGCGGCATGCGTTGCAACCAATCGCAAACCGGCCACATCAAGGTGTTGCGGCTTGCGGCGCGCGGAAACCTCGGTATCCAGGCGCTGCGACGCGATTCGGGCCGGATTTTAGACCCAACCTTCGAGGAAGACCCATGTCTGTCACGATGCGCGAGATGCTGGAAGCCGGCGTCCATTTCGGCCACCAAACCCGCTTCTGGAATCCCAAGATGGCTCCGTATATCTACGGCCATCGCAACAAGATCCACATCATCAATCTCGAGAAGACGCTGCCCGCGTTCAACGAGGCGATGAAGTTCATCCGCCAGCTGTCTGCCAAGCGTGGCACGATTCTGATGGTCGGCACCAAGCGCCAGGCGCGCGAGTTCATCGCGGCTGAGGCCCGTCGCTGCGGCATGCCCTATGTGGACTCGCGCTGGCTGGGCGGCATGTTGACCAACTTCAAGACGGTCAAGGCTTCGCTGAAGAATCTGAAGGACATGCAGGCCCAGGTCGAGGCCGGCACACAGCCCGCCATCAAGAAGGAAGCCCTGCTGTTCCAGCGCGAGATCGCCAAGCTGGAGAAGAACATCGGTGGCATCCAGGACATGACCGCGCTGCCCGACGCCATCTTCATCATCGACGTCGGCTACCACAAGATCGCCGTGGCCGAAGCCAAGAAGCTGGGCATTCCCGTCATCGGCGTGGTGGACACCAACCACTCGCCCGAGGGCATCGACTACGTCATCCCTGGCAACGACGATTCCGCCAAGGCCGTGGCCCTGTACGCCCGCGCTGTGGCTGACGCCGTGCTCGAAGGCAAGGCCAACGCCACCGCCGATGTGCTGGCTGCCGTCGCCCCTGCAGGCGACGAGTTCGTCGAGGTTTCCGAAGAGGCGTAAGCCCCTTCGACCCTGCATCTGAAAGGGGCCGTGAGGCCCCTTTTGCCAACCGAATTCTGGAGAAGAGATATGGCTGCTATCACCGCAAGCATGGTGGGCGAACTGCGCGCCCGCACCGACGCCCCGATGATGGAGTGCAAGAAGGCGCTGACCGAGGCCGACGGCGACATGGGCCGCGCCGAAGAGATCCTGCGCGTCAAGCTGGGCAACAAGGCTGGCAAGGCCGCCTCGCGCATCACGGCCGAAGGCGTGGTGTCGGCTGCCATCGTCGGCGGCAACGGTGCGCTGATCGAAGTCAACTGCGAGACGGACTTCGTCTCCAAGAACGACGCCTTCCTGGCCTTCGTCGGCGCGCTGTCCGGCCTGGTGGCCGAGCACAACCCGGCCGATGTGGCCGCCCTGTCGGCGCTGCCGCTGTCGCAGGAAGGTTTCGGCCCGACGGTGGAAGACGTGCGCAAGGGCCTGATCGGCAAGATTGGCGAGAACATGACCATCCGGCGCTTCCAGCGCTACGCCAACACCCAGCTGGCCTCCTACCTGCACGGCACCCGCATCGGCGTGATGGTCGAGTTCGACGGTGACGCCGCGGCCGCCAAGGACGTGGCCATGCACATCGCCGCGATGAAGCCCGTTGCGCTGTCCAGCGCCGAAGTGCCGGCCGAGCTGGTCGAGAAGGAGCGCAAGATCGCCGCCGAGAAGGCGGCCGAGTCCGGCAAGCCGGCCGACATCGTCGCCAAGATGGTCGAGGGTTCGGTGCAGAAATTCCTGAAGGAAGTCTCGCTGCTGGACCAGGTCTTCGTGAAGGCTGCCGACGGCAAGCAGACCGTGGGCGCCTACCTGAAGTCGGCCAACACGACGGTCAAGGGCTTCACGCTCTACGTCGTGGGCGAGGGCATCGAGAAGAAGGTGGACGACTTCGCGGCCGAAGTGGCGGCCCAGGTCGCCGCTGCAAAGGGTCAGTAAAGACTCT
>JBKBOJ010000103.1:0-7365 GCA_046294815.1 Roseateles sp.
CATCAAGCGCGGCCTGATGACCACCGTGCACGCCGCCACCGCCACGCAGAAGACCGTCGACGGCCCGAGCAACAAGGACTGGCGCGGCGGCCGCGGCATCCTGGAGAACATCATCCCCAGCTCCACCGGCGCCGCCAAGGCCGTCGGCAAGGTCATCCCTGAGCTCAACAAGAAGCTGACCGGCATGGCCTTCCGCGTGCCGACCTCCGACGTGTCGGTCGTCGACCTGACCGTCGAGCTGAACAACGAAGCCAGCTACGCCGAAATCTGCGCCGAGTTCAAGGCACAGAGCGAGGGTGCGCTCAAGGGCGTGCTGGGCTACACCGAAGACAAGGTCGTCGCGACCGACTTCCGCGGTGATCCCCGCACCTCCATCTTCGACGCCGAGGCCGGCATCGCGCTGGACGGCACCTTCGTCAAGCTCGTGTCCTGGTACGACAACGAGTGGGGCTACTCGAACAAGGTGCTGGAGATGGTGCGCGTGATGGCCGCCTGATCGCCATCCACCCGAACCGGGGCCGTGCTCGCGCAAGCGGGCCACGGCCCTTTTTGTCTCAGCGGGACAGCTTCAGACCCACGCTGACGAGTCGGGCGACTCCCGCAGGAAGCTCGCGCGTGGCGCAGCCGCCAGCCGTTCAGGCCGCGCCGGCGCGGCCTGGCGCGGCACCCAGCTCGCCGGACTCGCGCGCCTTCTTGCCGTAGACCCACTCGAACACCGGGCTGGCCATCATCGTCGTCACGACCGCCATCAGCACCAGCATGGAGAACAGCGCCGGCCCGATGATGCCCTTCTGCAGGCCGATGTTGATGATGATCAGCTCCATCAGGCCGCGCGAGTTCATCAGCGCGCCGATGCCCAGCGCCGTGCGGTTGTCTTCCCCCGCCAGGCGCGCCGCCAGGTAGCAGGCACCGAACTTGGCCAGCACCGAGGCCACCAGCACGCCCAGCGCGATCAACAGCAGCGGCGCCGAATTGATCATGTCCAGCCGCGTGTTCAGGCCCGAGTAGGTGAAGAACATCGGCAGCAGCAGGATGACCGTGAGCGGTTCGACCTTTTTCTTCAGCTCGGTCGCAAACAGCCCGCGAGGCATCACGGCACCCAGAATGAAGCCGCCAAAGATGGCATGGATGCCCACCGCGTCCATCACGAAGGCCGAGGTGCAGAAGGCCACCAGCGTGAAGCCCAGCACCGTGTTGCTCATGTGGCCGTCGCGCTCGACCATGCGGCCCAGCGGCGCGAGGATCTTGCGGCCGAACAACACGACGAAGCTCGCCCAGATCAGGCCGCCGCCGATGGCCAGCACCGCCACGCCGGCGCCGGCCCCGAAGGCCGCCAGCACCAGGGCCAGCACGCACCACGAGACGGCATCGTCGAAGGCGCCTGCGGTCAGCGACAGCGTGCCCAGCGAGGTGTCGGCCAGGCCGCGCTCGTTGATGATGCGGGCCAGCATAGGGAACGCCGTCAACGCGATGCAGGCGCCCATGAACAGCGTCGCATTGGCCCTGGAGATGCCCGCGGCGAACAGCCCCGGCCACTGCAGCAGCATGGGCGTGATCAGGAAGGCGATGACAAACGGCGCCGCAATGCCCGACACCGAGACGACGACCGCACTCCTGACCTTGGTGGCGAAGTGATCCAGGCGCAGCGTCGTGCCCACCAGGAACATGTACAGCCCCACGCCCAGCTGCGCGCCGCAGTACAGGACGTTCCTCATCTCCTTGGGGAAGATGTTGGACTGGATCTCGGGCAGGAACAGGCCGAACAGCGAGGGGCCCAGCACCACGCCCGCAATCATCTCGCCCACCACCTGAGGCTGCGCCAGGAACTTGGCGCCCAGCCAGCCGACCACCCGGCAGGCCAGGATGATGAGCCCGAGCTGCAGAAAGAAGTGCACGCTGAAGTCGGTGGGCGAGTAGGTCTGAGCGACCGCGGGGGCCGGCCCGCCATGCCTGGCGAAGATGTCGGCCAGCATGGCCAGCAGGTCAATGTTCTCCATCGCGTTCCTCGTTGCGTTCGGCGCTCTCGCGGCTCATTGCAGCGGTTTTGTACAACGTTGTCTCCCGGCAGCCCATGAAAGCGCTGCCACGCGCGCATCAGACTGTCGCATCTGCGTTCTCCAAGTCCATCGGGATTGGCCGATTTGATCCTACGTACCTACATTTCTGTGTTGAACCGCCCGGTACCTCGGTACGATTTGCGGCCATGAAGCTGCTCACCAGTCGCGAGTTCAACCGGGACGTCAGCGTCGCCAAGCGTGCCGCGCTGCTGGAGCCGGTGCTGATCACCGACCGCGGCCAGCCCACGCATGTGCTGCTCAGCATTGCCGAGTACCGCCGCCTGACCGGCGAGGGCGAGAGCATCCTGGACCTGTTGGCCCTGCCCGATGCGGCGGCCATCGACGCGGCCGACGCCGTGGCCGACGGCGCCTGGGACCATCGCGAGGCACTCGACTGATGTTCCTGCTCGACACCGGCATCGTGCTGGAGCTGCGCAAGGCCAAATCCGCCGCTGCCGACGCGGGCCTGGCCGCCTGGGCCGCCGGTCTGCCGCGGCAGCAGCTCTTCATCTCGGCGCTGACGCTGCTGGAGATCGAGAACGCCGCCGCGCGCCTGGCGCGCAAGGATCGCGCTGCCGGGCTGGTGGTGCGCGACTGGATAGACCAGCGCGTGCTGACGGCCTTCGAGGGTCGCATGCTGCCGGTGGATGCCGCCGTGGTGCGCCGCCGCGCCCAGCTGCCCTATGCCAACACGCGCGACGGTCTGCTGGCCGCCACCGCGCTGGAGCACGGCTTGACCTTCGTGACCCACCGCGTGTCAGCCTTCCGCGCCGGGCGCGTCAAGCTGCTGAATCCGTCGGGCTACGTGGCACCGGCCAGCGCTGAGGACGAGGACTGGGCGCATGGCGCGCCATCGGGCCAGCAGTGGCTGAAGACCCTCTACGTCCGAGCATGAACCAGCGACGCATCCTCATCGTCGGCGGCGGCACCGCGGCCTGGCTGACGGCCGCCTACCTGGCGCGGGCGCTGCGCCTGCCGGAGCGGCCGCGGCTGGCGATCACGGTGCTGGAGTCGCCCGACATCGGCACCGTGGGCGTCGGCGAAGGCACCTTCCCCACGATACGCAGCACGCTGCAATACCTGGGCATCGACGAAGCCCGCTTCATCCGCGAGACCGCGGCGACGCTGAAGCAGGGCATACGCTTCGTCGACTGGGCCTACGCGCCCGGCGCCGACGGCCGCCGCCACCAGTTCTTCCACCCCTTCGAGGCGCCGTACTACGCCGAGGACCTCAACCTCGTGCCCTACTGGCTGCTGCAGGACGAGGCCAGCCGCCGGCCTTTCGCGCAGGCGGTGACGCTGCAACAGCGCGTGGCCGACACCCACCGCGCGCCCAAGCGCCTTGGCGAGGCGGCCTACACCGCGCCGCTGAACTACGCTTACCACTTCGACGCCGCCCGGTTCGCCCGCCTGCTGGCCGAGCGCGCATGCCAGCTGGGCGTGACGCACCAGCACGGCACGGTGCAGCAGGTGCAACTCGACGAGAGCGGCGCCATTGCCCACGTCGACACCGTCGAGCTGGGCCGTTTCGAGGCCGACCTCTACGTCGACTGCACGGGCTTGCGCGCCGAACTGATCGGGCGCGCGCAGCGCAGCGGGCTGCGCTGCGTGCGCGAGCAGCTGTTCGCCGACCGCGCGCTGGCCTGCAAGCTGCCCGACCCGCCCGACGGCGCCCCCGACGCGCCGCTGCAGAGCTGCACCATCGCCACCGCACACGAGGCCGGCTGGCTGTGGGAGATCGGGCTGAACGGTGCGCGCGGCATCGGCTGCGTCTACGCCAGCAGCCACATCAGCGACGCACGCGCCGAGCAGATCCTGCGCAGCCACTGCGGCGCCAGCGGCGCGGACCTGACCATCCGCAGCATCCCGTTCGCGCCCGGCTACCGCGAGCAGCAGTGGGTGAAGAACTGCGTCGCCGTGGGCCTGTCGGCGGGCTTCCTGGAGCCGCTGGAGTCCACCGGCCTGGTGCTCATCGAAGCGGCGGTGGCCATGATTGCCGAAATGCTGCCGCACAGTGGCCCCATGGATGCACCGGCACGGCGCTTCAACGAGCTGATGACCACGCGCTTCGACAACATCATCAACTTCCTGAAGCTGCACTATGTCCTCAGCCAGCGCCCGGAGCCCTTCTGGCGCGACAACGCCGACCCCGCCACGCTGCCGCCGCGCCTGGCGGAGCTGCTGTCGCAATGGCGGCTGCGCCCGCCGGGCCGCTACGACTTCGAGCTGGACACCGAGACCTTTGCCTTCTTCAACTACCAATACATCCTGTACGGCATGGGTTTCCGCACCGACCTCGGCGCCTGCCGGGACGACTTCACGCAATGGGACGAGGCCCACAAGCTGTTCGCCAAGATCCAGCGCTTTGCCGAGCGTGCCGTGGCCGACCTGCCCAGCCACCGCGCGCTGATCCAGCAGATCAATGCCGCGCGCTGACGCCGTCGCCATGCGGGCGCTGCACCAGGCGGCCAGCTTGCTGCGGGCCGTGGCCCGACGGCCCGCGCGGGCCGGCTGGCCGTCATGCCACGGCGGCCAGCAGCGCGGCCAGCGGCGGTGCGACGGCGCCCGAACCCTGGCAAGCCAGTGACGCATTCGCGATGGCGAACTGCAGTTGCCGGGCCGGCGGCTCGCCGCGCAGCAGCGCCAGCAGCAGGCCGGCGACGCTGGCGTCGCCCGCACCGACCGTGTCCACCACCGCCACCGGCCGGGCCGGCGCGTGCAGCGCGGCGCCATCGGGCGGGTAGAGCGTGGCGCCGTCGGCGCCGCGGGTGTAGAGCCAGGTGGCGCCCGGGTTCAGCGCGCGCAGCCACTGCAGCGCGGCCTCGGGCGCCTGGCCGGGAAAGTAGCCGCGCAGGTCTTCGTCGCTGAGCTTGATGGCGTCGGCCAGCGCAATGAAGCGCTGCAAGCGCGGCAGATCCTGCGTGCCCATGACGACGCGGTGGTTGGGGTCGAAGCTGAGCTTGACGCCGCGGGCCTTGAGCTGGCAGGCCAACACCTCCAGCCGCGTGCCCAGCGGCTCGCGCACCAGGCTGATGCCGCCGAAGTGGGCCCAGCGCAGGGCTTGCAGGTCGCTGGCCGGCAGGGCCAGCGGGTCGAACTGCAGGTCGGCCGCGCCGTTGCCGAGGAAGAAGTAGTGCGGCGGGTCCAGCCGGTCCACCACGGCCAGCAGCGGCGCCGCCTCGACACGGCGGATCAGGGCCTCGTCGAGCCCGGCGTCGAGGCAGGCAGCCAGCAGCTGATCGCCGAAGCTGTCCAGGCTCAGCGCGCCAGCCCAGGCCGAGGGCACAGCCAACGCCGCCATCGCGCGCGCGACGTTCAGGCCGGCACCACCGGGCCGCGCGGTGAAGTCGCTGCCGCCGCGGGTCACCAGGTCGGTCAGCGCCTCGCCGAAGCTGATGAACTGCGGCCCCGAGCCCGCAGGCCGGGTCGGGCGGCCGTCGCTGACGACCAGCGCCAGCCTCGGGGGCGTGCGGCGTTCGGCGCTCATGCGCGCCCGGCGCGTTGCAGCGCCGTCAACGCCTGCAGCAGCGCCCAGCCGGGCCGCGCGCGCACGTCGTTCAGCAAGGGCGCGACGCACCCCGAGCTGTCGGCCTGTTTGCGCTGCAAGGCTCTATCCGAGGGCATTTCTGGCCTTCTATTGCTCCAACTTCCAGTCGCTCGTACCTGGGCCAAGTCGAGATCAATATAACAAGCACGTGCAGCGCAAAAGAGACGCAAGGCGCTGACCGCCAGCGCCGCCGGCCAGGCGCCCGACTTGGTGACCCTCAATCTGCACTTCGCCCCACACCCGCTTCACCCTTGGCCGCACCGCCTCCGGGGCAGCGCGAGAATCCCAGCCCCCCTCGCCCCGGCAGGCACTGCCAGCCCCCATGACCGAAGCTTCCCCCACGATCCTGCCGTCCTGGCCCCATGCCTATCCGGCCAGCGGCGCCAGCGCCACGCTGAAAGCCCACAACGAGGACTTCGTCGTGACCGAGCTGCCGCTGCAACTGCCGTCCGGCGCGGGCGAACACCTGTGGCTGCACGTCGAGAAGAACGGGGCCAACACGGCCTTCGTCGCGCAGCGGCTGGCCGAGGCCGCCGGCGTGCGGGACTGGGACGTGGGCTATGCCGGCCTCAAGGACCGCTACGCCATCACGCGCCAGTGGTTCAGTCTCTACCTCCCCAAGGGCGAGACGCCCGACCTCACCGCGCTGCAGCATGCGGAGTTCAAGGTGCTGAGCCAGAGCCGCCATGTGAAAAAGCTGCGCCCAGGCGACCTGCGCGGCAATGCCTTTCGCATCGTGCTGCGTGACGTGGCCGGCGACCGCGCGGCCATCGAGGCCAAGCTCCAGGCCGTCGCGGCACAGGGTGTGCCCAACTACTTCGGCGCGCAGCGCTTCGGTCATGACGGCGGCAACGTCGAGCAGGGCCGCCGCATGCTGGCGCGCGAGATCCGGGTGCGCAACCCGAAGAAGAAGGGCATCTACCTGTCGGCGGTGCGCTCCTTCGTCTTCAACGAGGTGCTGGCGCTGCGCATCCAGCAGGGCCTGTGGGGCCAGACCTTGCCGGGCGACGTGCTCGACGACGCCGGCCTGCCGACCGGGCCGCTGTGGGGCCGCGGCCGCGTGAGCAGCACCGATGCCGCGCAGGCGCTGGAGCTGGGCGTGGCCGAGCGCCACGCCGCCCTGTGCGACGGCATGGAACACGCCGGCCTGGAGCAGGAGCGCCGTGCGCTGGTGGCGCGGCCCGCGGACCTGCGTTGGGAATGGCCGCAGGCCGACCAGCTGGTGCTCACGTTCGCGCTGTCCGCCGGCAACTACGCCACCGCCGTGCTGGACGAGATTCTGCGCACCACGGAGCCGGCGCGACAGGTCGAGGACGAGGCTGAGCCACCGGCCGTCTGAGCGCGCCGCACCTCGCAGCCCGGCCAGCGCGACCGGCGCAAGCTGACGCTGTTCATCGACGGCCTGGTGGAGCACCTCGTGCAATGCCGCGCGGGCGCGTGAGCGAAGCGACAGCCGTGCGGGCGCGGCAGGACATTCCGACCCCGTTCGCAGCGCATGGCGGCCTATGGGCGCGGCAAAGCCCCGGAGCATGGGCGGCGGTTATGGCACCTCGACGCAGCGTATGCGCTGGCCCGGCGCCGGGACGCCTAGGAGCCTGTCGGACTTTGGGTCGGGCGCGCGCCGGGGAGAGTTGCGGGGCGAGGCAAGGCGCCGACGAGGCGTGGGATCCATCCCCCACAACGAGTCGGCAACGCCGCATCGCCCCGCAAATCACCCCGGCCCTTCGGGTTGGGTCTGCAAGGGGGCTGATCCGGCGTTGC
>JBKBOJ010000104.1:0-7336 GCA_046294815.1 Roseateles sp.
CGGCGGCCGCGCCCGCCGCCCTGCCCAGCGCGCTGCCGCCCGTGCCGCCGCGCGAATGGCGCGCCGCCTGGGTGGCCACGGTCGCCAACATCGACTGGCCCAGCAAGCCCGGCCTGCCCGCCGCGCAACAGCAAGACGAGATCCGCGCCATCTGCGACACCGCCCAACGCATCGGCCTGAACGCGCTGATCCTGCAGGTGCGCACCAGCGCCGACGCGCTGTACGAGTCGAAGCTGGAGCCCTGGAGCGAATACCTCACCGGCACCCAGGGCCAGCATCCCGGCTACGACCCGCTGGCCGTCTGGCTGCAGGAGGCCAAGGCCCGCGGCCTGGAGCTGCATGCCTGGTTCAACCCCTACCGCGCGCGGCAGAGCGGCGCCAAGTCGCCGCTGCACGACAGCCACCTCAGCCGCGCCCGCCCCGACTGGGTCAAGCGCTATGGCGACCAGCTCTGGATGGACCCGGGCGAGCCGGCCGCGGCCGAGCACACGCTGGCCGTCGTGCGCGACGTCTTGAGCCGCTACGCCGTCGACGGCGTGCACATCGACGACTACTTCTACCCCTACCCCGTCACCGACCCCACCACCAAGCAGGAGCTGGACTTTCCCGACGAGCCCAGCTGGCGGAACTACCTCGCCAAGGGCGGTACGCTGAGCCGCCACGACTGGCGCCGCCACAACGTCAACACGCTGGTGCAGCGGCTGTACGCGGTGGCGCACGAGGTGCGCCCCGGCACGCGCGTGGGCGTGAGCCCATTCGGCCTGCCCAAGCCCGCCATGCGCCCGCCCGGCATCACCGGCTTCAGCCAGTACGACAAGCTCTACGCCGACGTGGAGCTGTGGCTGCGCGAGGGCTGGATGGACTATCTCGCGCCGCAGCTCTACTGGCCGCGCGCTCAAGTACCGCAGGCCTTCGAGCCGCTCTTGCTGGCCTGGCGCGCCGTCAACCCGCTGGGCCGGCCCATCCACCCGGGCCTCTACACCAGCCGCATCAACGACAGCGACAAGAGCTGGCCGCCCGACGAGGTGCTGGCGCAGATCGACATCATCCGCCGGCAGTCGCCCGGCAGCGGCCACATCCACTTCTCGATGGTCGCCCTGATGCAGAACCGCAAGGGCATCGCCGACGCGCTGCGCAACGGGCCCTACGCGGCACCCTGACGCCAGCCTGAGGTTGGTCTACGGATAGATCGCTTTCGGCAGCTCGTAGTGCGGGCCGTCAATGAAGGCGCGCAGCCCCTGCTTCCTGCGCCGCGCCACGTAGGCCGCGACCATGTCCTCCGGCGAGTCGTCGGACGCGGTGAAGTCCACGTCCCAGGCGCCGCCCCAGCGCAGCGCAATGCCCTTATCGCGTGCGGCCATGCGCACGGCGTCG
Organism: Roseateles sp.; assembly: GCA_046294815.1. Taxonomy (GTDB): domain Bacteria; phylum Pseudomonadota; class Gammaproteobacteria; order Burkholderiales; family Burkholderiaceae_C; genus Pelomonas. The sequence continues at coordinate 1,375 of JBKBOJ010000104.1, forward strand.
GCAATCACGTAGATCGGATCCCACTCCCAGCGCAGCTTGCCGTTGACGTAGGGCACCAGGTCCACGGCGTGGCCGGTCAGGTGGCGTGAGTCCATGGTCTGCGAGGCACCGGCCGCGACCAGCTTCTGCTGCTCGGCCGGCGTGCGGATGCCGTCGTGCACGGAAAAGTCCTGGACGGTGAGCTGGATGGCGCGCTCGACGACGGCGACCAGGTCCGCGTGAACGCCTTTGAGTTCCCTGCGCGAGGCGGGGCCGAGGGTGAACTGAGGCATGAGAGGCTCCCCATGAGTGGCGGGCCTTCGTTCTACCCGGCGCCCGCTGGCCTCACATCCTCAGCTGGGAGGAGTGGCCGTGTCGGTTGCCCGAAACCGCTGTGGCGCCGCAAGCACCCAAGCTGCCCTGGGGCTTGCGCCCCTGCCTACACTGCGCCCGCGCCTCGACCTCGCGGCGCCGGCCAGGCCGACCTGGCCCGCATCTTTCCCCGGCCGGGACGACCCGGCCTCACCACTGCAGGAGATGGGCCATGGCCTGGCTGGTTCTCGTCATCGCCGGCTTGTTCGAAGTCGGCTGGGCCATCGGCCTGAAGTACACCGACGGCTTTTCACGCCCCTGGCCCACGGCGGCCACCGTCGCGGCCATGGTCATCAGCGTCACGCTGCTGGGCGTGGCCATGCGCAGCGTGCCGGTAGGCACGGCCTACGCCGTGTGGACCGGCATCGGCGCGGTGGGCACGGTGCTGCTGGGCATCGTGCTGTTCCAGGAGCCGGCCACGGTGGCGCGGCTGGCCTGCGTGGGCCTCATCGTGGCGGGCATCGTGGGGCTCAAGCTCACCGCCTGAGCCATGCCCGCCACGCAGCGGCGCGTCAGAAGAACCCGAGCGCGTTCGGCGAGTAGCTGACCAGCAGGTTCTTGGTCTGCTGGTAGTGGTCCAGCATGGCCTTGTGGGTCTCGCGGCCGATGCCGGATTCCTTGTAGCCGCCAAAGGCCGCATGCGCCGGGTAGGCGTGGTAGTTGTTCACCCACACGCGGCCAGCCTGGATGCCACGGCCCAGCCGGTAGGCGCGGCTGCCGTCGCGCGTCCACACGCCGGCGCCCAGGCCGTAGGGCGTGTCGTTGGCGATGGCCAGCGCCTCGGCCTCGGTCTTGAAGGTCGTCACCGCCAGCACCGGGCCGAAGATCTCCTCGCGGAAGATGCGCATCTGGTTGTGGCCGTGGAACAGCGTCGGCTGGATGTAATAGCCGCCCGCCAGGTCGCCGCCGAGCTGCGCGCGCTCGCCGCCGATCAGCACCTTGGCGCCCTCCTCCTTGCCCAGCGCCAGGTAGGTCTGGATCTTGTCCATCTGCATCGCCGAGGCCTGCGCGCCCATCATCGTGTCGGTGTCCAGCGGGTTGCCCTGCTTGATGGCCGCCACGCGCTTGAGCGCCCGCTCCATGAAGCGGTCGTAGATGCCCTCCTGGATCAGCGCGCGGCTGGGGCAGGTGCAGACCTCACCCTGGTTGAACGCAAACAGCACCAGGCCCTCGATGGCCTTGTCGAGGAAGGCGTCGTCCTCGGCCATCACGTCGTCGAAGAACAGGTTGGGGCTTTTGCCGCCCAGCTCCAGCGTGGCCGGGATCAGGTTGGCCGCCGCAGCCTGGGCAATGACCTTGCCGGTGGCGGTGGAGCCGGTGAAGGCGATCTTGGCGATGCGCTTGTTCGTCGCCAGCGGCATGCCGGCCTCGCGGCCGTAGCCGTTGACGATGTTCAGCACGCCCGCGGGCAACAGGTCGGCAATCAGCCCGGCCAGCACCAGGATGCTGATGGGCGTGCTCTCCGCGGGCTTGAGCACCACGCAGTTGCCCGCACCCAGCGCCGGCGCCAGCTTCCAGGCTGCCATCAGGAGGGGGAAGTTCCACGGAATGATCTGGCCCACGACGCCCAGCGGCTCGTGGAAGTGATACGCGACGGTGTGCTGGTCGATCTCGCTGAGTGCCCCCTCTTGCGCCCGCACGCAGCCGGCGAAGTAGCGGAAATGGTCCACCGCCAGCGGGATGTCCGCATTCAGCGTCTCGCGGATGGGCTTGCCGTTGTCCACCGTCTCGGCATAGGCCAGCAGCTCCAGGTTGGCCTCGATACGGTCGGCAATCTTGAGCAGGATGTTGGCCCGCTCGGCCGGCGGCGTCGCGGCCCAGCCGGCAGCGGCGGCATGGGCGGCGTCCAGCGCGCGTTCGATGTCGGCCGCGCCTGAGCGGGCAGCCTGGGTGTAGACGCGGCCGTTGATCGGCGAGATCACGTCGAAGTACTGCCCCTCCAGCGGCGGCACGAACTTGCCGCCGATGAAGTTGTCGTAGCGGGGCTGATAGGCGATCTTGGCCCCGGGCTGGCCGGGTGCGGCGTAAACGGTCATGGCGATGTCTCCTGGATGAATGCCCGGCGTCGTCGGATGGCGCGGGTCGGGCCCTCCGGTGCAAAGCGCATGCCAGCGGCGCGTCGGCGCGCCCACGGCAGGCGTGACGCGCAAAAGTCGCGGGTCGCAGCCGACGGACTGTCACGAATTGGCACAGCCGCGCGGTCACGGCGTGCCGTTTCGGCACAAGTGCGGCACCTTCGTGCCGAGCGCTTGACGACCTGCGCCGTCAGGCTAGCGTCGGGGCCAGAGCCTCCAATGGCCGCCAGGAGACCCACCCATGCCCGCACCCACGCCGCCCGACCGCATCCGCCAGGCCCGCCGCCAGTGGCTTGACACCGGCACCGTCGCCAGCGGCCTCATCGCCGCGCCGCTGCAGGCCAGCTGGGCGCGCTGCCGTGCCTTCGGGCTGGAGCCGCTGGGCCGACCGCGGGGCGCGCCGCATGCCAGCGCCGCCCAGCTGGCCCGCGCGCTCGAGCACCGCCACAGCCTCGTCGCCCATGCCAAGCCGGTGATGGACTTCCTGAACGAGCAAGTGCAGGGCAGCGACAGCCTGGTGCTGCTGGCCGACGCCCAAGGCCTGCTGCTGCACGCCACCGGCGACGCCCCCTTTGCCGACCGCGCCGCCCGCGTCGCGCTGCGCCCTGGCGCGCTGTGGAGCGAGCAATGGCGCGGCACCAACGCCATCGGCACGGCGCTGGCCGAGGGCAGCCCGGTCGTCGTGCACGGCGGCGAGCACTACCTGGAGCGCAACCGCTTTCTGACCTGCGCCGCCGCGCCCATCGCCGACCCCGGCGGCCAGCTGCTGGGCGTGCTGGACATCTCCGGCGACCGCCGCGGCTACCACCGCCACACGCTGGGCCTGGTGCGCAGCGGCGCCCGCATGATCGAGCACCAGCTGTTCGAGGCCCGCCACGGCGCCGGCCTGCGGCTGCGCCTGCATGCGCAGCGCGAAGGCCTGGGCACCGTCACCGAAGGCCTGCTCGCACTGAGTGAAGACGGCTGGATCACCGGCGCCAACACCGCCGCGCTGGAACTGCTGGGCCTGACGCGCCGCGACATCGGCGCCACCACGGTGGAGCGCCTGTTCGGCCTGGACCTGCCCGCGCTGCTGGCCGGCGGCACCGCGCCGCGCCCGCTGCCGCGCAGCGGCGCTGCGCCGCTGTGGCTGCGCCTGGACCCCGGCCGCACGCTGCGCCACACGCGAGCGGTCACCGACACCGCCTGGCAGCCGGTGGATGCGCTGGCCGCGCTGGACACCGGCGACGCCGCCTTGCGCGCCACGCTGGCCCGCGCCCGCCGGGTGCTGGACAAGGCCGCCATCCCGCTGCTCATCACCGGCGAAACCGGCGCCGGCAAGGACGTGCTGGCCCGCGCCATCCACGCCAGCAGCGCGCGGCGCGAGCAACCCTTCGTCGCCGTCAACTGCGCGGCACTGCCCGAGACGCTGATCGAGGCCGAGCTGTTTGGCTACCGCCCCGGCGCCTACACCGGCGCCAGCCGCCACGGCGCGCCCGGCCGCATCCGCGAGGCCCATGGCGGCACGCTATTCCTCGACGAAATCGGCGACATGCCGCTGGCGCTGCAGGCGCGCCTGCTGCGCGTGCTGGAGGAGCGCAGCGTCACGCCGCTGGGTGGCGGCGCGACGGTGGCGGTGGACTTCCGGCTCATCTGCGCCAGCCACCGGCGGCTGGCGGACGAAGTGGCAGCGGGGCGCTTCCGCGAGGATCTGTATTACCGGCTCAACGGGCTGACCCTGACGCTGCCACCGCTGCGCGAGCGCACGGACCTGGCGGCGCTGGTGGCCAAGCTGCTGCGCGCCGAGGCGCCGCAGCGGATGCTCCGGGTGGACGACGACGCGCTGGCCTGGCTTGGCCGCCAGCGCTGGCCGGGCAACGTGCGGCAACTCGCAAACATGTTGCGCACGGCGGTGGCGCTGCTGGATGACGGTGCCTGCATCGTGACCCTCGAACAGCTGGCCGAACACCCGCACGCGGCGCCGGGCAGCGCCGTGGCCCAGGCGGACGCTCCAGCGGATCTGCGCCAACTGGCCGAGACCCGCATCCGTGAAACGCTGGCGGCCGTGGATGGCAATGTGTCCGAGGCGGCGCGGCGACTGGGCGTGAGCAGAAACACGCTTTATCGGCGGCTGCGGCGCTCGGGTGAGGTTGACAGGCCCTAGGAGCCTGCGCGGCAGAACCGGGCAGTTCCTGATATCGGGTGGCGCAGTGCGTGCGTTGATGTGGCATGCCCACGAGCTACCGCCCCTACGAACCCGATCAGGTGATGCTGCTGCCGGCCGCGCCGCCAGACGCGGCTTGCGGCCATCCGCGAGGCCCGCGAACGCCTGGAGGCACGCCAGCGCGAAGCCGATCTTGAGCGTGGCCGCAGCGACGACGACGACCGCCGCCCGCGGGGCCCGGACGGCCAGCCCCGGGGCGGGCGCTACAAGCGCGAGTTCGGCGTGCCCGAGGACAAGGCGCAGGAGAACTTCACCGACCCGGACAGCCGCATCATGAAGCGTGCCGGCGGCGGGTTCGATCCGGCCTACAACGCGCAGACCGCCGTGGACGAGGCCGCACACATCATCGTGGCGGCCGGGCTGGACAACGCCGCGCCAGCCTGAAGGGCCAGGAATGCGCAAAGAACACGCCTGCGATACGCCCACGGCAGCCCCACCCAACCCATCACTCACCTCAGCCAGCCTGGCCAGCCGCTGAAAACCGCTTCAAGCTCCACCGGATCGGTTCAGCCCGGGCAGCGGCGACGTGTTGGGGTTCTGCCGCGCAGACTCCTGGCCACCGCCGGGGCGACACGAAGTTCTCCATCAGGTCGTCGCAGCGCTGGTCCAACGTGGCAACGAGGGCGGCGCCGATCACGTGGCGCAATGCCGGAATGCAGGCCCGCACGGTAGAGAAACCCCGCTGCGGCAGGACCGCACACGGCAAGGCGGGCCGGTGCTGGTACATTAACGTCCATAGATTCGCGCAAGACCGTTTTCTCAAGGTCTTCTCGGCAGCCACCGCCGGCCACCCCCTGGCCCTTCGCGCGTCCGGCTTGCCACTGCAACTCCCGGTGAGTGTTCTTGAGTGTTTCTGTCTCTGCCCGGCATGTCGCCAGCGGAGGGTTTCTTCATTCCATTCATTTTCAAAGGAAACACCATGACTATCGAAACCGGCACCGTGAAGTGGTTCGACGACGGCAAGGGCTTCGGCTTCATCTCGCCCGACAGCGGCGGCAAGGACCTCTTCGCCCACCACAGCGAAATCAAGAACGGCGGCGGCTTCCGCTCGCTGGTCGAAGGCGCCAAGGTGGAGTTCGAGACCAAGCAAGGCCCCAAGGGTCTGCAGGCTTCCAACATCCGCTCGCTTTGAGTCCAGCGGCGCCCAGCGCCCCGCACCGGGGGGCCGGCAACGGCACCCCCGCCCCTCGCGCGGCCCGGCCGCGCCATCTCAACCTTTTCTCAGGAGTCTCATGGCCAAAGAAGAACTGATCGAAATGCAGGGCGTCGTCAACGAGGTGCTGCCGGACTCGCGCTTTCGCGTGACGCTGACCAACGGCCACCAGGTCGTCGC
>JBKBOJ010000105.1:0-7205 GCA_046294815.1 Roseateles sp.
GCATGGTGCTGGCGCTGCGGCCCGACGGCATGATCCTGACGCCGCCGCTGTGCGACAACCCCGAGGTGCTGGCCGCGCTGCGCGAAAGCGGCACGCCCTGCGTGCTGATGTCGCCCGAGCGAGACATCCGCGGCGTGCCGTCGGTGCGCATGGATGACGTGCATGCGGCCGAAGAAATCACCAACCTGCTGCTGAGTCTGGGGCACCGGCGCATCGCCTTCATCAAGGGGCCGCCGGACCAGTCGGCCAGCGCAGCGCGCTACCAGGGCTTCGTCAATGCGCTGCGCGCCCACGACATCACGCCGGATCCCGAGCTGATCCAGCCGGGCAGCTTCACCTTTGCCAGCGGGCGCGATGCCGCCCATCAATTGCTCAGCCGCCGCCAGCGCCCGACGGCGGTCTTCGCCAGCAACGACGACATGGCGCTGGGCGTGCTGGCCGCGGCGCAGCGCCTGGGCCTGAGCGTTCCGGGCGAACTGTCGGTCGCCGGCTTCGACGATTCGCCGACGGCGGCGCTGGTCTGGCCGCCACTGACCACCGTCCGGCAGCCGGTTGTCGAGATGGCGCGTACGGCGGTCGAGATGCTGGTGGGCGCTTCGCGGCCCGACGCCGTGCCGCAGGTCGACGATGCCGACCTGCACAAGGTGCTTCCGCACGAGCTCGTCGTGCGCGACTCGACGCGGGCGCGCTGAGCAGCGGCCGCTCACGCGACGCTTACATCCCCTCGTGGCGGCGGCAGGACTGCAGATGACATCGTTGTCGTCATCAATTGACAGCGTTGTCAGACATCGGCAAGATGTCAACACATCGCTGCGAGCTGCCTGGCTCGAGCCCTTCTCCGACCTCTGCCCTGACGCGCGCTGAAGACGCGCCCGTTGCGCTTCGCCATGCACATCCTCGCCCCTGATCGCCTTGACCCCGCCAGCCTTGCGCAGGCCTTTCCCGCCGCTTTCCTGTGGGGCGCTGCCACCAGCGCGGCCCAGATCGAAGGGGCCGCGTTCGAGGAGGGCAAGGGGGCGTCCATCTGGGACGCCTTCTGCCGCCAGCCGGGGCGCATCAACGATGGGTCCAACATCGACGTGGCCTGCGACCACTACCACCGCTTCCGCGAAGACGTGGCGCTGATGAAGGACCTGGGCCTGGACTGCTACCGCTTCAGCCTGGCCTGGCCCCGCGTTCAGCCACTGGGGCGGGGCGCCTGGAACGAGGCCGGCTTTGCGTTCTACGAGCGGCTGGTCGACACGCTGCTGGCTGCGGGCATCCAGCCGCATGCCACGCTCTATCACTGGGACCTGCCACTGGCGCTGGATGAGGGCCTGGGTGGCTGGCTGTCACGCGAGGTGGTAGGGCATTTCGCGGACTACGCCACCGAGGTGGCCCGCCGGCTGGGCGACCGTCTGGCGAGCATTGCCACGCACAACGAGCCCTGGTGCACGGCCACGCTGGGCTACGAGACGGCGCAATTCGCGCCCGGCCACCGCAGCCGTGCCGAGAGCCTGCAAGTGGCTCACCACCTGATGCTGTCGCATGGGGACGCTGTCCAGGCGATGCGTGCCGTGACGAAGGCGCCGCTGGGCATCGTGCTCAACCATACGCCGTCATTCCCGGCCACACCCAGCGAGGCCGACCGGCGCGCGGCGCGCATCGACGACGGCCTGAACGTGCGCTGGTACATGGACCCCATCTTTCGCGGCACCTACCCGGCCGATGCGATGGCCTTCGTCGGTGCCGATGCGCCGCAGATCCAGCCAGGCGACATGGCGCGCATTCAGCAGCCGCTGGATTTCCTGGGTCTGAATTTCTACACGCGCAGCCTGCTCGACGCCGAGGGCAAGACCGTCAAGGGGCCCGGCGCCCGCGGCTTCAGCGATATGGGCTGGGAAATCGTGCCGGAGGTGTTTGCCCAGCACCTCGTGCGGCTGGCCCGCGAATACTCGCCGCCACCCATCTACATCACCGAGAACGGCATGGCCCATGCAGACCAACTGGTCGACGGCCGCGTGCACGACGCCGAGCGCATCGCCTACGTGCACAGCCATCTGCAGGCCCTGGCCACCGCCATGAGCCTCGGGGCGGACGTGCGGGGATACTTTTACTGGAGCCTGCTGGATAACTTCGAGTGGAATTCCGGCTATCTGAAGCGCTTCGGACTGTTTCACGTCGACTATGCAAGCCAGCGGCGCGTCGCCAAGGACAGCGCGCTCTGGTATCACGAACTGATTGCTGCGCATCGGGCGCGGCGTTGAATTCGCAGCGGCGCAGCAACTGACCGGCTGCGCAGCGACCTCATCTGCGCATTTGTTCCGCTTCGAGGCATCCAGAAGCTGTCAAGCGCCCCCCCCACTTCCGCGTTTGCCCCGACGACGCGACAGAATTTCTGTCTCCATCTGGCGCTAAGCTCCGCAGCCGCGTGCAAGGGGATTTTTCCCTTGCTCCCCTTGCCCGCGTTGGAGCGAAATCAAGGATTGCAGTAGGCTGGTTTTCCGGAGTTTCGGCAGCGGTGCCGAAGCTGGCCAGTCGAGGGTGCCCGGTACACGGGTTTGAGCGAATGCAGGACAGATCAAACGATCCGCTGATCGACGTCAGCCAATTGAGGGTAGGGATGTTCATTCATCTCGACCTGAGCTGGATGTCGCATCCCTTTCCCTTGTCCAGTTTCAAAATTGCCTCGACGGACCAACTGCAGACCCTGCGTCGCCTGGGCCTGCGGCAGGTGCGCTGGAGCCCGGACAAGAGCGACCTGGCGCTGCAGTCACGGCCTGCTGAACTCGACGACGCCGCGCCCGGCACGGCTGGTGCGGACAGCGCGGCAGCCGGCACGCCCGTGTCTGCCGAACCCAGCCCCGAGGAACTCGCCCGCGAGGCGCATCGGCGCGCGCTGGCTGCGCAGCGCGAGGCGCTGCGGCTGTGCGAAGCGCAGTACTGCGAGGCCGCAGCGGGCTTTCGCGGCGTCATGGAGCTGGTTCAAGCCGCCCCCCAGCAGGCTCGCGCCCAGGCCGAAGGACTGACGGCGGCGCTGCTGGACAAGATGCTGGTCGAGGGCGACCTGAGCATGCGGCTGCTCAACGAAGCTGCCGGTGACCGCAATACCGCTCATGCACTTAACGTGTGCATCATCGCCCTGCTGCTGGGCCGCACCTTCGGGCTGGGCCGCGACGAGATGATGGATCTGGGCGTCGGCTCGCTGCTGCACGACGTCGGCAAGCTGGAAGTCGCCGCGCGGCTGCGCCACCGGGACGAAAGCTTCACGTCGGCCGAGTTGCAGGCTTACCAGCAGCACGTCGCCAAGGGCGTCTCCATCGGTCAGACCATGGGCCTGGCGCCGGCGCCGCTGCTCATCATTGCCCAGCATCACGAGCATGCCGACGGCACCGGCTTCCCGCAGCGCATCAACATGGACCGCATGAGCACCGGCGCGCGCATCGTCGCGCTGGTCAACCGCTTCGACGGCCTTTGCAATCCGCTGATCCCCTCCAAGGCGATGACGCCGCATGAGGCGCTGTCGCTGATGTTCGCGCAGGGGCGCAACCGCTTCGACGCGACGATGCTGAACGCCTTCATCCGCATGATGGGCGTGTACCCGCCCGGCTCGACGGTGCAGCTCACCGACGACCGCTATGCGCTGGTCGTCGCCGTCAACTCGGCCCGGCCGCTCAAGCCGCGGGTGATGGTGCATGACCCCAAGGTGCCCAAGGAGGAGGCCCTCATCCTCAACCTGGAAGAGATGCCCGACCTCGGCATAAGGCGCAGCCTCAAACCCCAGTTTCTCCCGCGCGCGGCGCTGGACTATCTCAGCCCGCGGGCCCGCATCGCCTATTTCTTCGACGCGATCAACACCGGGCCCGAGGAGCTCACCGCGTGAACGCCAGCCGCGAGGCGCCCTTGACGCGCCCTCGCGTCAACGAGGCGCAGCCGCTCATCGGCGCCTTGCTCGAAGGGCTGCCAGAACCGGCCTGGCTGGTGGATGGCGAGAGCCTGACCGTCAGCGTCATCAACCGTGCGGCACTGCGGCTGCTCGGCCTCAAACCCGAGCGCGCGCTCGGCCAGAATCCGGCGCTGCTGTGCGGCTCGCTGGAAGACGAGGCGTTCTGGCAGAGCGCCGCCCGTGACCCCTTCGCGCGCATCCGTTCGGACACCGTGCTGACCCACAGCGACGGCCAGCCGCGCTGGGTCAGCCGCTCCATCAGCCCCATCCACACGCCCGATGGCGACCGCTATTGGTTGGTGCTGCTGCACGACCAGACCCGCCGCCGCCGCGCCGAGGCCGAGCGCGAGACGCTGCTGGCCGAGTTGCGGGCGACGCTCGAATCAACCGCCGACGGCATCCTGGTCGTTGACCTGGCAGGTCGCGTGCGCAGCTTCAACCGTCGTTTCGCCAAGCTGTGGGGCCTGCCCGGCGGGTTGCAGCACGAGCCCGGGGATGCCGGCCTGTGGCTGACCCTGCAGCGCGTCATGCGCGACGGCGAGCAGTACCGCCAGCGCATCGAGGCCTTGCTGGACGCGCCGCTGATGCGCTCCAGCGACGTGCTGTGCCTGGCCGACGGCCGCGTGCTGGAGCAGGTCTCGCTGCCGCAGATGAGTCGCGGCGAGCCCATCGGCCGCGTGTTTTCCTTCCGCGACCTCAGCGAGAAGCTGGCCGCCCACCAGCGCATCGAGGAACTGGGCCGCTCCGACGTGCTCACCGGCGCCCCCAATCGACGCGCGCTGGCCGACCGCATCGTGCAGCAGATGGCCGCCGTCGCGACCGGCGAACCGCAGCCGGTGTTCGCGCTCATCCACCTGGACCTGGACCGTTTCAAGCAGATCAACGACACACTGGGCCACAGCTATGGCGACCGCGTGTTGCGCGAGATCGTCGAGCGGCTGCGGGGTGCGGTTGGCCCCGGCGACACGCTGGCGCGCTTGGGCGGCGACGAGTTCGCGGTGCTGGTGGACGGCGCCCAGATGTTCGAGGCCGAGGCGGTGGCCCGCCGCATCCAGCAGCTGTTGGCCGAGCCCTTCAGCTTCGACACGCTGAGCTTCACCGTGACGGCCAGCTGCGGCATTGCGCTCTATCCCGGCGACGGCGCGACGCCTGACGAACTGATGGCCAGCGCCGAGCGGGCCATGCACTGGGTCAAGGAGGGCGGCCGCGCGGGCTTCCGCTTTCACGTGCCGCGCAAGGAGGTGGACCTGCTGTCGCGCATGCGGCTGGACCACGACATGCGCCAGGCGCTGGCCCAGGGCCGCTTCAGGCTGCATTACCAGCCGCAGGTCGAACTCGGCAGCGACCGCGTCATCGGCGCCGAGGCGCTGATCCGCTGGCGTGACCCGCAGCGCGGCGAGATCTCGCCGGCCGAATTCATCCCGCTGGCCGAGGAAAGCGGCTTCGTCGTCGCCATCGGCGAATGGGTGTTGCGCGAGGCCGTCGAACAGGCGGCGCACTGGCTCAGCCGCGGCCTGCGCATGCCCGTGGCCGTCAACGTGTCGGCGCTGCAATTCCAGCAGCCTCATTTCGTCGACAACGTCGCCGCCGTGCTGCGCGACGCCGCGCTGCCGCCCAGCATGCTGGAGCTGGAGCTGACCGAGGGCGTGCTGCTGGGCGAGGCCGGCGAAAGCCTGCGGCGCATGCAGGCGCTGGCATCGCTGGGCGTCACGCTGTCCATCGACGACTTCGGCACCGGCTACTCGTCGCTGGCCTATTTGAAGCGCTTCCCCATCCAGCGCCTCAAGATTGACCGCAGCTTCGTCAAGGGCCTGCCCGGCGACGCGAGCGATGCCGGTATTGCCAACGCCATCGTGCAGATGGGGCGGGCGCTAGGCCTGCAAGTCATCGCCGAAGGCGTGGAGACCGAGGCCCAGCGCGACTTCTTGGCCCAGGCTGGCTGCCATGAGTTCCAGGGCTATCTGTACGCGCCGGCGCTGGGGCCGGACGAGTTCGAGAAGCGCGTGCGGCCGCGCAGGCATGTGGTCGATGCGGCCGTGTCTGGCTGGCTGGGCTTGCTGGGCAACGGCTGAAGCTTGCCGGCGTCACAATGGCGCCATGCTGTACGTCTTCAAATCCAAGGCTGGCGCCGATGTCGTCATGCTGGCCTCTGCTGCTGATGTGCTGCTGCGGCTCATGGGCCGCGAGCCCGCTCCGCGGGGCATCCTGCAGTCTGCCGACCTGCCCGGTCTGATGCAGGCGCTGGAGGCGGGTATCGCGGCCGACGAGGCCGAGTTCCAACGCGCCGTCGCCGAGGCGCGGGCGGCCGGCGAGCCCGAGCCGCACCGCGAGGGCGTCACGCTGCGCCAACGCGCCTGGCCGCTGCAGGAGCTGATGCAGCGCAGCGCGCGCGCGGGTGCCGACATCGTGTGGGGCGTGTAGTGCTGGAGCAGGCCACCCGCGTCGTGCTGATCCGCCACGGCGAAACGCTGTGGAACCGCGCCACGCGCATCCAGGGGCACACCGACATTCCGCTCAGCCCACTGGGGCAGGCCCAAGCCGAACGTCTGGCGCAAGCCCTGGCCGACGAGCCGCTGGCGGCCGTCTATGCCAGCGACCTCAGTCGTGCGCGCCAGACGGCCGAGGCGGTGGCGCGCCCTCACGGCTTGGCGGTGCGCCTGCATCCAGGCCTGCGCGAGCGCTGCTTCGGTCGCTTCGAGGGCTTGAGCTGGGACGAGATCGGCCAGGCCCATCCGGAAGAGGCGGCCCGCTGGCGCCGGCGCGAGCCGGACTTCGCCGTCGGCGGTGGCGAGAGCCTGAACGACTTCAGCGCGCGCTGTGTGGGTGCGGCGCACAGCATCTGCGCCGCCCATCCTGGCCAGAGCGTCGCGCTGGTGGCCCACGGCGGCGTGCTCGACTGCCTGTACCGGGCGGCCGCCCGGATCGCGCTGGACGCGCCGCGCAGCTGGATGCTGGGCAATGCCAGCATCAACAGGCTGCTGGCCACGCCCGACGGGTTCAGCCTGGTCGGCTGGAACGACGACGCCCACCTGGTCGGGCTGAGTGCGGACGACATCACCGCCTGAGTCGGCGCGAAGCGCCGCCCCAGGCGCTGAAGCCGACTGTTGCATCTACGCGTCGCTTGCGTCGGCCCCGCAGACAGCCACTCCTATACTGCGCGTCACGTATCCGTCACGGCGGGCTTGTCAATCCGCCGCAACCCATCCACAAAAGGCAAACGATGAAAAAGACTGCTCTTGTCGCCGCCCTGGCTGCCCTCGCGGCCGCTCCGGCATTCGCT
>JBKBOJ010000106.1:0-7051 GCA_046294815.1 Roseateles sp.
GGCAGCTACGACCGCGCGATCAAGACGCTGGAGCGCATCGAGGGCCGCGCCGCCGGCACGACCATGGGCCAGCAGGCCACGCTGGACCTGGCCTGGGCCTACCACCGCAGCGGCGAGCGCGCGCAGGCGGTGGCCACGCTGGACCGCTTCATCAAGCTCAACCCGTCCAGCCCGGCGATGGACTACGCCCTCTACATGAAGGGCATCGTCAACTTCAATGAGGATCTGGGCCTGTTCGGCCGCCTGGCCAACCAGGATCCGGCAGAGCGCGACCAGCAGGCATCGCGCGAGGCGCTGCTGGCCTTCCGGCAGTTGGTGGAGCAGTTCCCCGAGTCGCGGTACGTGCCCGACGCGACCGTCCGCATCAACTTCATCACCAACATGCTGGCGGCCTACGAGGTCCACGTCGCCCGCTACTACTTCAACCGCAAAGCCTATGTCGCCGCCGCCAACCGCGCGCAGGCCGCGGTGGCTGAGTTCCAGTACGCCCCCAGCATCGAGGAGGCGCTCTACATCATGACGGAGAGCTACGACAAACTCGGCCTGACGCAGCTGCGCGACGACGCGCGCCGCGTGCTGGACAAGAACTTCCCCGACAGCCCCTACGCCAGCAGCGGCGGCAAGAAAAAGAAGCCCTGGTGGCAGCTGTGGTGAGTTGAGCTTAGAAACGGGCCGTCAGGCCCGTTCTTCTTGGAGCTGCTGCAGCCACGCCAGCGCCTCGGCCTCGTTGGCCACCGGCGTCATCGGCGGCAGCGCGGCGCGCAGGCGGCGGCCGTAGTTCATGCCGGCCATGCGCGGGTCGCAGACCACCAGCAGACCGCGGTCGGTCTCGGTGCGGATCAGCCGCCCGGCGCCCTGCTTCAACGCGATGGCGGCCTCGGCAATGAAGTAGTCGGCGAAGGCATTGCGGCCCTGCGCCTGCAGCCGCTGCACGCGCGCCTGCACGAGCGGATCGTTGGGTGGCGGGAAGGGCAGCTTGTCGATGAGCACGCACTGCAGCGCGTCGCCGGGCACGTCGATGCCCTCCCAGAAGCTGGCCGATCCGACCAGCACCGCGGCCGGGTTGTCGATGAAGCGCTGCAGCAGCACGCGCTTGGGCGCGGCACCCTGTTGCAGCACGGCGATGGCGTCGCCACCCGCCTCGAAGCGCTCGCGCAGCGCCTCGGCCACCGTCTGCAGGTTGCGCAGCGTGGTCGTCAGCACAAAGGTGCGACCACCCAGCGCGCGCGCCAGCCGCGAGGCCAGCAGCGCGACGCTGGGCGCATGTTCGGGCTCACTGGGCTTGGGAAAGCCGCGCGGCACGTACAGCCGCGCATGCGCCGCGTAGTCAAACGGGCTGCCCACACGCAACACCTCGGCGCCGCTCAGCCCGGCGGGTTCGGTGAACCAGCTCAGGCCGTCGTCGTCGCCGAGGGTCGCCGACGTGAAGACCCAGGCCTTGCGAGGCCCCTGCAGTTGCTGCTGCATCGCTTCCCGGATGTCCAGCGGCGATTCGACCAGCCGGGCGCCATGCGGGCTGAGGTCTATCCAGCGCACATCACCCGGATCGGTCGGCGCGGCGAAGCGCCGCGCGAGGTCGCGCAGCGCTTCGGCGCGCTCGCACAGGCGGGCGAAGTCGGGCGCCGCGTCGCGCACGGTGCTCAGCGCCTGCAGCGCCGCAGCACTGGCCTGCTCCACGCCGGCCAGGGCCGCAGCGAAGGCGGGGTGCTGCGCCCGCTCCTTCCAGCCCAGCTTGAGCGTGCCGCGCAGCTCGCGGCCGGCGGTGGCCAGCGGGCCGGCTGCGGCAAGGCGCAGTTCGCGCGCAGACTGCTCGGCGCTGCCCTGCAGCGCCTGCCAGTCGTGCACGCCGCGCGCATGGGCCAGGCCCTGGGCCAACAGGTCGCGCGCAAAGTCCAGCAGTTGCGACGTACCCAGCACCGTGCCCAGGAACTGCACGCCGGCCTCGGCCAGCTGGTGAGCCTCGTCGAAGACAGCGATCTCGACGCTGGGCAGCAGCTCGGCCACGCCGGTGTCGCGCAGCGTCAGGTCGGCGAAGAACAGGTGGTGGTTGACGACCACCACGTCGGCCTCCATGGCCTCGCGGCGCGCCTTGACGACGTGGCAGGCTTTCCACTCCGGGCAGTCCTGCCCCAGGCAGTTCTCGCGGCTGGAGCTGACGATGGGGATGATGGGCGAGCGCTCGTCCAGCCCGTCCAGCTCGGCGAAATCGCCGCTCTTCGTGATCTGGGCCCAACGCTCGATGCGGGCCAACGACAGCGCGGTGCGGCGGTCCGGGAACTCGCCCGACACGCGGGCCTGCTGCAGGCGGTGCAGGCACAGGTAGCTGCTGCGCCCCTTCAGCAGCGCCAACCGCACCGGGGTGTTCAAGGCCTGGGTCAGGCGCGGCAGGTCGCGCAGGAAGAGCTGGTCCTGCAAGCTCTTGGTGGCTGTGCTGATCAGCGCACGGCTGCCGGACAGCAGCGTCGGCACCAGGTAGGCAAAAGTCTTGCCGACGCCGGTGCCGGCCTCCACCACCAGCGCCTGGCGGCGGCTCAGCGCGCGGGCGACGGCGCGGCTCATCTGCAGCTGCGGCTCGCGCGGTTTGTAGCCCGGGTCCAGCCGCGCCAGCGGCCCGCCCGCATCGAAGGCGGCTTCGACAGCCTGGACCAGCTCGTCGGCGGCGGGCGGTGACTGGGGCGCGGCCTGGTCGAGCTGGTCCAGCCAGTCGTCGAGGTCAGGCGAATTCATCGGGGGCGATGTCCGCTTCCAGCCTGGCGATCATGTCGCGCAGCGCCAGCCGACGCTTCTTCAGGCGCTGCACGGCAAGTTCGTCGAGCGGCGTCTGGGCGGCCATGCGGTCGATGGCAGCATTCAGGTCGGCATGCTCCATGCGTAGCTCGATGAGGCGCCGCGTCAACGAGTGAAGTTGTTCATCCATCCAGGGATATGCAAGGTCGGCGCCGAGAGCAGCAGACCAGTATAGTTTTCGGCATGCCTGCTCCCAGCACCGCCGGATTCCGAATCACTGCCGCCACCGGTACCCATCGCGGTGACCGGGCCTACCAGCAGGACCAGGTGGCCGTCATCGCCCATCCGCGCATCGAGGGCTGCGTGATGGGCATCGTGGCCGACGGCATGGGCGGCAAGAGCGGCGGCCGCAAGGCGGCGGACCAGGTCATCCTGACCGCGCGCCAGCTGTTCGAGCGCTACTCGCCCGAGGATGAGTCGCCCGCCGAGCTGCTGGGCCAGATCCTGTCGGAGGCCCATCTGATGATCAAGCTGACGGCCCTCTCCGCCGAGGAAGAGCCGCACAGCACCATCGCCGGCTTCGTCGTCACCAGCGACCGCAGCGCGCACTGGGTTCATTCGGGAGACTCGCGCATCTACTGGTTCCGCGGGGCGCGGTTGGTCAAACGCTCGCTGGACCATTCCTATGTGCAGCGCCTGGTCGACGAGGGCCAACTGACCGAGGATGAGGCCAGCAGCCACCCGCAGAGCAATCTGCTGACGGCCTGCCTGGGCACGGTGCAAGAGCCCACGGGCACCTTCGAGCACTTCGAAGGGCTGGAGGTGGGCGACACGCTGATGTGCTGCAGCGACGGGCTATGGCACTACTTCACGCCGCAGGAGCTGGGCAGCGTGCTCTACAGCCTGCCGCCACGCGAGGCGGCCGAGCTGCTGGTCAGCAAGGCGCGCCAGCGCGCGCGCGGCGGCGGCGACAACCTCTCGCTGGCCATCGTCAAGCTCGAGGCGCTGGGCTGATCAACGGGGCGCAGAGGCGCCCGGCAAGGGCAACGGCGCGGCCGGCGGCTTGACGCGTGCCTGCTCGCGCGCCCGGTGCTCGGCCTGCCGCACCCGCAGGGCCGCCTGACGCTGCTCGGCGCGCTCGCGGCGCCTGGCTGCAGCGGCCTCGGCCTGGGCGTCGCGCCGTGCCGTGTCGACGGGCTCGCGTCGGGCCTGCGGCGCGGGCCGCGAGGCCGGCGGCAAGGGCTCAGCAGCCGCCGCGCGCTGGCGCGGCAAACCCAGCCCCTGAGAAGCGGCCAACTCGCGCTCGCGGACGCGCCGCTCCTGGGCTTGGGCAAGTTCGCGTCGCTCTTCGGCGGCCAGCTCATGCTCGCGGCGCACCAGCGGCGCCAGGTCTTGCCGGCGCCGCTCTCGCGCAGCCTGCAGGCAGGCGTTGACCGCGAAGCGCTGCTGGCAGGCAGCCTCCTCGCGCGCGAAGCGCTGCTCGATCGCGTCGCGCTGTGCCGCCAGCTCGGCACGCGTGTCGGGCTGGGCGGCGGCAGCCCCCACGACCCATGCCGTCAACGACGCGCCGACGATGCGGCGCAAGGCGGTCGCCGTGACGGGCTTCATGTCAACGAGGTGTCCACCTCGCGCCGCGCCAGCGCCAGGTACTCCGCCGAGCGCATTTCCTGCAGGCGCGACACGGTACGGGGGAACTCGTGCGCCAGCGGCCCTTCGGTGTAGAGCTGCTCGGCAGGCACGGCCGCGGAGATGATGAGCTTGACGCGGCGGTCGTAGAGCACGTCCACCAGCCAGGTGAAGCGCCGCGCCTCGCTGGCCAGGCGCACTGGCATCTCGGGCACGCCGGACAGGATGACGGTGTGGAACTGGCTGGCCAGCTCCAGGTAGTCGTTCTGCGAGCGCGGGCCGCCACACAGGGTCTGGAAGTCGAACCACACGACACCGCCGGCGCGGCGGCGCGCCCAGATCGCGCGGTGCTCGATCATCAGCTTGCAGTCCTCGTCCTGCGCCTCGGCCAGCGACTCGAAGGCCTGCGTCAGCGTCGCCTCCGTGTCGTCGTTGAGCGGCGTCAGGTAGAGGTTCATGTCCTCCAGCGTGCGGCGCCGGTAGTCCGTGCCGGCGTCAACGTTGATGACCTCCAGCTTGGCCTTCAACAGCGCGATGGCGGGCAGGATGCGATCGCGGTGCAGGCCGTTGGGATACAGCTCGTCGGGATGGAAGTTGGACGTCGTGACGATGGACACGCGGTTGCGGAACAGCGCCTCCAGCAGCCGATGCAGGATCATCGCGTCGGTCACGTCGGCGACGTGGAACTCGTCGAAGCAAATCAGCCGAAAGCGCCGCGCGATGCGCTTGCCCAGTTCGTCCAGCGGGTCGGCGATGCCCTTGAGCTCCTGCAACTCGCGGTGCACCTCGCGCATGAACTCGTGGAAGTGCAGCCGCGTCTTGCGCGTGAGCGGCACGGCCTGAAAGAAGCAGTCCATCAGGAAGCTCTTGCCCCGCCCCACGCCGCCGTACATGTAGACGCCGCGCGGAATGGGCGGACGCACCAGCAGCTTGGCCACCACATTGCCGCGGCGGGCCTTGTAGGCCGCCCATTCGTCCTGGCAGCGCTGTAGCGCTGAGATGGCGCGCAGCTGCGCCTCGTCGGCCTTGAAGCCGCGTTCTCTGAGGGTTTGCTGGTAAAGCTCGGTGACGGAGGTCATGAAGAAAAAAGGGGCGACTGTTCAGGCCGCCCCTTGCTGCTTGCGCGTGCCGATCAAAAGTTCAGCGTGCGCTTGTCGACGGCCAGCGCGGCTTCCTTGGTCGCCTCGGACAGCGACGGGTGGGCGTGGCAGATGCGGGCGATGTCCTCGGCGCTGGCCTTGAACTCCATCGCCACGACGGCTTCCGCGATCAGCTCGGACGCGAACGGGCCGATGATGTGCACGCCCAGGATCTCGTCGGTCTTGGCGTCGGCCAGGAACTTGACGAAGCCGGTCGTGTCGCCCAGCGCGCGGGCGCGGCCGTTGGCCAGGAAGGGGAACTGGCCCGCCTTGTAGGCCACGCCTTCGGCTTTGAGCTGCTGCTCGGTCTTGCCGACCCAGGCGATCTCGGGGCTGGTGTAGATGACCCAGGGGATGGTGTTGAAGTTGACGTGGCCATGCTGGCCGGCGATGCGCTCGGCCACCGCCACACCCTCTTCCTCGGCCTTGTGCGCAAGCATGGGGCCGCGCACCACGTCACCCACGGCCCAGACGCCGGGCAGGTTGGTCTTGCACTGCTCGTCCACCACGATGGCGCCGCGCTCGTCGAGCTTCAGGCCGACCGCCTCGCAGTTCAGGCCGATGGTGTTGGGCATGCGGCCGATGGAGACGATGAGTTTGTCCACCACCAGCGTCTGCTCGGCGCCCTTGGCGTCGGTGTAGGCGACGGTGACGTCGTTCTTGCCCTTGGTGACCTGGGTGATCTTGACGCTGAGCTGGATGTCCAGGCCCTGCTTCTTGAAGACCTTAGCGGCTTCCTTGGCCACGCCCTCGTCGGCGGCGGCCAGGAAGGCCGGCATGGCTTCGAGGATGGTGACCTCGGAGCCCAGGCGGCGCCAGACCGAGCCCATCTCCAGGCCGATGACGCCCGAGCCGATAACGCCCAGCTTCTTGGGCACGGCCGGGATGCGCAGCGCGCCGTCGTTGGACAGGATCAGCTCTTCGTCGAACTCCGCGCCGGGCAGCTGGCGGGCGTTGGAGCCGGTGGCCAGCACGACCTGCTTGGCGAACACGGTCTCGTCGCCGGCCTTGAGCTCATAGCCACCGTCCTTGGCGGCGACGAAGCTGCCGCGGCCGTGGAAGAACGTGACCTTGTTCTTCTTGAACAGGTAGAGGATGCCGTCGTTGTTCTGCTTCACGACCGCGTCCTTGCGGCCGATCATCTTGGCGACGTCGATCTTCAGGTTGTCCAAGCTGATGCCGTGCTCGGCGAAGTGATGGCCGGCGTGGTCGAAGTGCTCAGACGATTGCAGCAGCGCCTTGGACGGGATGCAGCCCACGTTGGTGCAGGTGCCGCCCGGGGCCGGGCCGCCGGCTGCGTTCTTCCACTCGTCGACGCAGGCGACGTTCATGCCCAGTTGCGCGGCGCGAATGGCCGCGATGTAACCGCCGGGGCCGCCGCCGATGACGACGACGTCGAATTGCTTGGTAGTCATGCTCGTCCGTCCTTGGGTTTAGATGTCGAACAGCAGACGAGCCGGGTCTTCCAGCGCTTCCTTCATCGTGACCAGGCCCAGCACGGCCTCGCGGCCGTCGATGATGCGGTGGTCATAGGACATGGCGAGGTAGTTGATCGGCCG
>JBKBOJ010000107.1:0-7003 GCA_046294815.1 Roseateles sp.
TCCTCGCCCCAGCCGGGCAGGTCGCGCCAGTCCGCGGCCGACCAGCGCGGCACGGGTGCCTGCGCGGCAGCGGGCGCGCCGGGCACCGGCTGCGGCGCGGGCGCGTGCGGCAGCTGCGGCGGCGACGAGCAGGCCGCCAGCATTCCTAGAATCAGCGCCAGCCCGCCACGCGCACAAGCCCCGCCCATGCTCCTCATCCTGCTCGAAGCGCTCGGCGCGCTGCTGATCTTCGTCTTCATCATCTGGTGGACCATGTTCTCGGGCCGCAAGAAGGGCGAGCGCAAGGACGACTGACTTGCCCCCCGTGCTGGCTTCACCGGCCCCCGCGACGGGGCGCCGCGGGGCAATTCACTTCGGTGGCACCAAAAAGCTCAGCGGCTCGCGGCGCAGCCGCTGGCGGATGGCAGCGTAGACGCGGCGCCGGTCGGCCAGGCGCACGCCGCGCGAGCGCAGCGCGACCTTGAATGCGCAGAAGAAGCTGACGCCCACATTGAGCGCACCGATGCCGGCGATGCACAGCACGCAGGACCAGAACGCCCAGGTGCCCATCACCCCCACGCCCAGCGCGCCCACTGCGGCAGCCAGCTGACCGGTGGCCAGCGTGACGTGGCGCACCTCGATGGACAGGCCGAAGAAGCCCAACAGCGCCGGCACCAGGCCCAGCATCAGGCCCAGACTGGTGTTGGCCGCCAGGCCCGAGATGTTGGCCCGCCACCATTTCGACCAGCGCTGCGCGCGGCCCCGGCCCAGCAGGCCCACGATGCGCGGGTTCCACGCGATGGCACTGTCCAGCCGGTGGAAGACGAACCAGTTTTCCACCCAGCCGGCAATGAGACTGGACGCGAACAGCAGCGTGCCGGTGAAGGCCGCGAACAGCAGCGACGGGCCGGCGAGGCTCAGCGAGTGCAGCACGTACAGCGCATCCTTGTCGCCCACCAGCGGCATGCCGAAGGCCAGCCAGCACAGGCCTTGCACGGCCAGCACCAGCGGTGCGACGACGGCCAGGTTGCCGATGATGCCGGCCACCTGCGAACGCGTCAGGTGCGTGACCTCGTCGACGAAGCCCTGCAACCCGTCGTCACGGTCGATGTGCAGCAGCTTGTCGGCCATGGCCGGTGCGGTCATGGCGGGTTGCTTGGTCGCCACGGTCCAGTGCAGCAGGTGAATCAGCACGAAGCTGGCGGCGTAGTTGACACCGGCCCAGAAGCCGGCCCAGAAGGCCGTGAAGCCCAGCAGCCCGATGAAGAACTTCAGGAAGGTGGTGCCCGCGATGACGGCGCCGCCGCCGGCCGCACGCCGCAGCATGTCGCGGTACTCGGCGCGGCTGCGGGTGATGTAGTGCTCGCCGGTCTCGGCGCTGCGCTCGGCCACCTTGCGCGCCAGCAAAGAGTAGTGGCGCGCGAACAGCGTGCGCAGGCTGCGCCGCTCGTGCACCACACGCACCAGGCCGGCCACCAGGCGCAACAGCTCGCGCTGCGGCTGCGTGGATAGCAGGCAGGCCAGCAGCGCCTCGATGCGGTCCAGCCGCGCGGTCAGCTGCTCCACCGAGAACATCAGGTCCACCGACACGCCGTGCGCCTCCAGGTGCTCGGGCACCGTCTGCGCGGCGGCGCGGCAGCGGTCCAGCAGCGCGCGCAGGTATTGCAGTGCCGGTGCCAGCGCCTCGGGCTGCGCCAGCGCACGCTCCACTGCCTCCCAGGCCGCGGGCAGCTGGTGGAAGGGCCGCTCCTGCAGCAACTGCCCGTCCATGCGCACGCGCAGCGGCCCGGACAGGCCGGCCGCATGCACGCTGCTGACCAGCACGGTGACCGCGGCGCGCATCTCGACGCGCCAGCCGCCATCGGGCGCGGCCGAGAACAGCAGGCTCAGCCGGCCCAGCAGCTCGTCGTCGATGGCCGCGATCCAGCCCTCGTCGGCAGCGTCGCCGAACAGCAGCTCGAACAACGCCGCGAGATCGCGCGTGTCGGTGGTGGCGGGCAGCAGGCGGCGGCGCAGCCGGCCCAGGAACTCGTGCCACAGCGCCATGCGCGGCGCGAAGCCCACCTCGGCGAACAGGCTGACGGCATCCACCTCGCCCCAGACGCCGGCGATGACGCTGCAGAAGCGGTAGGCATGCTCGGGGTGGCGCTCCAGCACGTTGAGCAGGTGCTTGAGCCGCACCAGCGGTAGCGGCGTGCCGGCCGCGGCGGCATCGCGCGGCGCATGGCGCAGCCATTCGAGCAGCCGCACCAGCCACAGGTTGCGCTCGGCCAGCGGCGCCTGCGGGTCGGCCGCGTTGAGCAGCGCAGTGAGGTCCCAGTTGCTCAATGGAGACTGGCGGAATCCGCAAGCAGGAATTCGGCAACCTCGGCGTAGAAGACCTCGCAGGCCTCCGTCACGCACAGGAAGCGACCGCGCATGGTGCCCTGTGGCGTGCCGATCTGGGCCCAGGAGCTGTACTGGAAGCTCTGGCCCGGCGCCAGCACCGGCTGGTGGCCCACGACGGCCAACCCGTCCACCACCTGCAACCGCCCGCGAGCGTCGGTGATCTCCCAGTGCCGGCCGACCAGTTGGGCCAGCACGTCGCCGGTGTTCTCTATCGTGACCGTGTAGCTGTAGGCATAAAGCCCTTGCTCAAGATGCGTCTGCTCCGGCAGGGCCTGCACGGCGACGCTGCAGCTGAATTGGGGATTGGCCATCGGAGGGTTTGCGGGTCGGGCGCTATGCTCGCCCCATGTCCATCGGGAGGCGTGATCCTACGTGCTGCGCTGGCTCTGGCTGCTGAACCTCCTGCTGTGCCTGCCCACACAGGCCGAAGAGCTGAGGCTGCGGACCGTCCAGCAGGGCGGCTCGCCGGTGAAGTACGACCCTGACGGCCCGGCCGACCGGCCGGGCATCTGCATGGAGGTGATACGCGCCGTGCAGCGGCTGGATCCGGGCCTGCAGTTCATCGGCCTGGACCAGCAGGTGCCGCTCAAGCGCGTGGAGTTGATGCTCGCCGACGGCCTGGTGGACGTGTTCTTCTGCCTGCTGAAGTCCCCCGCACGCGAGCGACAGTGGCGTTATGCCGCCGTGCCGCTCTACACCATCCGCCACGTCATCGTGCAGCGCGCCGACGACCCACGCCACCTCGACACCTTGCCCGAGCTGGCCGCGGCCAGCCGGCAAAGGCGCGTGCTGGTCATGCGCGGCACGGCGCTGGCACGGCGCCTGCAGGAAGCCGGTGTCGCCATCTCCGAGGTCGGCTCCGAACGCGAGGCGCTGCAGATGCTGGGCATGGGGCGCGCCGACGTGATCTACGGCCAGGACATCAACCTGCGACGTCACATCACGGAGGCCCGTCTCGGCGGCAAGACCAAGTTCGGCCGCACCGTCTTCCATGAGGAGCCGCAGTACGTCGCGCTGCGCGCCGACCTGCCGGCCGCGCATGAGGAGCGGCTGACGCAGGCGCTGCGGCGGCTGGAGGGCGACGGCACGCTGCGCGCGCTGGCCGAGAAGTACCGATGAAACCCTTGTACCTACCGCCCGACGGGCGCCCGCGCTGTGCCTGGTGCGCCGCCGCACCCGGCGACGCGCTGTATCTGCGCTACCACGACGAGGAATGGGGCCGGCCGGTGGCCGACGACTTCCGGCTGTTCGAGAAGCTGTGCCTGGAGGGTTTCCAGAGCGGGCTGTCTTGGCGCACCATCCTGAACAAGCGCGAGGCCTTCCGCGCGGCCTTCGCCGGTTTCGACTTCCACCGGGTCGCGGCGTTCGGCGCGCAAGACGTGGCCCGGCTGCTGGCCGACCCCGGCATCGTGCGGCATGCGGCCAAGATCGAGGCGGCCATCCACAACGCCGGCCGCTGTGTGGAGCTGGTGGCGCGCGAGGGGTCGCTGGCCGCCTACCTGTGGCGCTTCGAGCCGCCCAAGAACTCGGTGCCACACAACCTGTCGCAGTCCCCCGCTTCCGAGGCCTTGTCCAAGGACTTGAAGCAGCGTGGCTGGAAATTCGTCGGCCCCACGACCATGCATGCGCTGATGCAGGCGATGGGGCTGATCAACGACCACCAGCCCGGCTGCCACCACTGGGCCGAGGCGCAGCAGGCGCGGGACGCGTTCAAACGCCCCGGAACCTAGCAGCTCGACAGGCTCCTAGAATCCACGGCCATGCGCGCCGCCCAACATTTCATCGCCCCCAGCCTGTTGTCGGCCGATTTCGCCCGCCTGGGCGAGGAGGTCCGCAACGTGTTGGCCGCCGGCGCCGACTGGATCCACTTCGACGTGATGGACAACCATTACGTGCCCAACCTGACCTTCGGCCCCATGGTGTGCGAGGCGCTGCGCAAACACGCGGTCAAGCCCGACGGCACGCCGGCCGTCATCGACGTGCATCTGATGGTGCAGCCGGTGGACAGCCTGGCCCAGGCCTTCTGCCGCGCCGGCGCCGACATGGTGACCTTCCACCCCGAGGCCAGCGCGCATGTGGACCGCACGCTGCAGCTCATCAAGGCCGAGGGCAAGCAGGCCGGCCTCGTGTTCAACCCCGCCACGCCGCTGGACGTGCTGGAGTGGGTCATCGACAAGATCGACATGGTGCTGCTGATGAGCGTGAACCCCGGCTTCGGCGGGCAGAGCTTCATCCCCAGCGCCCTGCAGAAACTGAAGAAGGCGCGCGAGATCATCGACCGCAGCGGCCGCGACATCCGGCTGGAGATCGACGGCGGCGTCAAGGTGGACAACATCCGCGCGATCGCAGCAGCGGGTGCCGACACCTTCGTGGCCGGCTCGGCCATCTTTGGCAAGCCCGACTACCAGGCGGTCATCGCCGCAATGCGCGCTGAACTGGCGCAGGCCTGATCGCCATGGCCGCCGTCCTGCTGGTCTGCACGGCCAACATCTGCCGCTCGCCGATGGCCGAGGCCATCTTCCGTGCCACGCTGGGCCAGGTCTTCAAGACCATCCACTCGGCCGGCGTGCATGCCGACCCGCGCGGCGCGCCGGTGGACGCCCGCGCCGCGGCCGCGCTGACCCGGCACAACTACAGCCTTGACCGCAAGTGGCGCTCGCGCCGCGTGGACCTGGGCACCCTGGGCCAATACGACCTGGTGCTGGCCATGGAGGCGGCGCATGTGGCCTGGCTGCAAGGCAAGGCGGCGCCCGAGCTGCGCGCGCGCATCCGGCTGCTGACCGAGTTCGTGCCCGAACTCAGCGGCCAGGACGTGCCCGACCCCTACTTCGGCCCGGTGGCGGGCTTCGACGCCGTCATCGCCATCATCGAGCGCGCGGCGCGGCGGCTGCTGGCTGACAGCCGCGAGGGGCGGCTGGGCCTGGCCTGATCAGGCGCCGGCCTGCAGCGCGCGCGCCAGCCGCGCGCCCACCACGGCGTTGTGCTTGACCAGCGCGATGTTGGTGGCCAGGCTTCTGCCACCCGTGAGCGCCTTGATGCGCGCCAACAGAAAGGGCGTGATGGCCTTGCCGACGATGCCTTGGCTGTCAGCCTCGGCCAGCGCTTGGCGCGTGATGGCGTCTATCTCCTCGCGCGGCATGGCCGCCGCGGCCGGCACGGGATTGCTGACCACCACCCCGCCGCCCAGGCCCAGCGCCCATTTGGCCCGGATGAAGCGGGCCTGGGTCTCGGCGTCGTCCATGCGGAAGTCGGCCTTCAGGCCCGAGTCCGGCGTGAAGAAGGCGGCGAAGTTGTCCTGTCCCACCGACAGCACCGGCACGCCGTGGGTCTCCAGGTATTCCAGCGTCAGGCCCAGGTCCAGGATGGACTTGGCGCCCGCGCAGACCACCGCCACCGGCGTGCGCGCCAGCTCCTGCAGGTCGGCCGAGATGTCGAAGCTGGTCTCGGCGCCGCGGTGCACGCCGCCGATGCCGCCGGTCACGAAGACCTCGATGCCGGCGAGATGCGCGCAGATCATCGTCGCGGCCACGGTGGTGGCGCCCAGGCGCCCGGTGGCCACGGCATAGGGCAGGTCGCGGCGGCTGAGCTTCATCGCGTCAGGGGACTGCGCCAGCTGCTGCAGTTCGTCGGCCGTCAACCCCACGCGGATGCGCCCGCCGATGACGGCGATGGTGGCCGGCACCGCGCCCTCGGCGCGGATGACATCCTCCACCTCGCGGGCCGTGTCCAAGTTCTGCGGCCAGGGCATGCCGTGGGCAATGATGGTCGATTCGAGCGCGACGACGGGCCGGCCGGCCTCACGGGCGGCGGCAACTTCGGGCGAGAGCTGGATGAGGTCGTTCATCGGTTCAGAAAATCGGGGGTCAGATCGGGGTGCACGCTGTGGGTGGTCTGCAGCGTCAGCGCCGCGAGCGCCAGGCCCAGGCCGGCGGCGGCGTCGAAGTCCGCCGCATTGCGCAGCAGGCCCACGCAGACGCCGGCCGCCAGCGCGTCGCCGGCACCGGTCACGTCCACCACATCCACCGGTGGCGCAGGCCAGTGGCGCAGCGGTCGGCCGGGCTCGCTGAGCGTCAAGCCGTCGACACCGGCCGACACCAGCACCCGCCGCACGCCGCGCGCATGCAGGGCGGCCAGCGCCCGGGCCGGGTCGGCATCCACGGTGGCCAGCTCGCCGGCATTCAGGATCAGCAGGTGCAGGCCCGCCAGCGTCTCGGGCAGGCGCTCCATCTTGGCCTCGGACACGGCCACGCAGACCAGCGGCGCGCCGCCGTCGCGGGCCTCGGCCAGCAGCAGCGGCCAGGCGTCGGTGGGCAGGTTGCCGTCGCCGATCACCAGCGCCGCGCGGGCGCGCAAGTCCCTGCTGGCCTGCAACGCCCAGGGGCTGAGGCGCTCCACCAGCGGCATCGAGGCCAGGCCCAGCGCCAGGCTGCCATCGGGGTCCAGCACCGCCGTGTAGCTGTCGCTGACATGGCGGCGCAGCCGGATGACGGCGCTCAGGTCCATGCCCACCTGGGCGGCCTGCTCCAGCAGCATGCGGCCACCGGCGTCGTCGCCGACGGCGGCGATCAGCGCCACCGGCAGGCCCAGCCGCGCCAGGTTCTCGGCCACGTTGCGCACCACGCCGCCGGGCGTCTCG
>JBKBOJ010000108.1:0-6642 GCA_046294815.1 Roseateles sp.
TGGCCAGGCCCAGGTGCTGGTAGCGGCGGTAGTCGCTCTGGATCTCGTAGATGCCGCGCGGGAAGAAGTCGAAGCGGCGCGCAGCCAGCATGCGGAACAGGTTGTCATGCCCCACCGCGCCATCCACTCGGAAACCGTTGTGCCGCATGATCTTGGCGTCCACCCACTGGACACCCAGGCCGGCGGTGAACTGCCGCAGATCGTCCAGCGTCCGTACGCGGTCGAAGCGCGGCTGCTCGCCCGCACGTATCAGCAGGACGCGGTAGTTGTTCAACTCCTTGAGCAGCGAGATCGGGATGCTGCGCAGGCCGGTCGTCAGGCCGGGGTTGGGCGGCGTGAACACCACGTCGACGAGTTGGCCGCGGCGCAGGCCATCCAGCGCCCGCTCCAGCGAGATCTCCTCCTTCAGGATGGACATCTCGTAAGGGCCGTAGTGGTCCACCGTCTTGCTCAACGCGAGCTCCAGCACCTCGAAGAAGTAGCCCGGCCGGCCGTCGCGCGGGCCGTCGAAGGCCGGCACGCGGATGCGGGTGGGCATGCTCGCCCGCAGCGGCGCGACAACTGCCACACAACAGGCTGCCGCAGCCAGCGCGCGCAGCCCGCTCCGACGTCCTTCGTTGGCGCTTCCGTTCATCGTCTGAGCACCCGCAGGATCTCGCGGCCGTAGGCCTCCAGCTTCTTGGTGCCCACGCCGCTGATCTCGCCCAGTTCCGCCAGGTCGGCCGGCATCGCCCGCGCCATCTCGGCCAGCGTGGTGTTCTGGAAGATCACATAGGCCGGCAGCCCATGCGCCTTGGCCACCTCGGAGCGCCAGGCCTTCAATGCCTCGAAGCGCTGCTGGGCGTCGGCATCCAGGCCCAGGGACGGATCGGCCTTGGGCCTGCTGGCGCCGCGCGTCCCCCTGGCCTTGCCGCGCGACGTCTTCTCGTCGACCTCGCGCAGCCGGATCTCCACCTCTCCCTTGAGCACCGACCGCGCACTGTCCTGCAGCGCCAGCGTGTTGAACTCGCCTTCGGCGGCCACGTGGCCCAGCGCGATCAGCTGGCGCAGCACGGCACGCCACTGCTGCTCGGAGAGGTCGGCGCCGACACCCCAGGTCGACAGCTGCTCATGGCCATACTGCCGGGTCTTGTCCGTGGCCTTGCCGCGCAGCACGTCGATCAGATGCCCGGCGCCAAAACTCTGGCCGCGCTGGTGGAAGCGGTAGATGCATGAAAGCAGCTTGCGCGCCGCCTCGGTGGCGTCCCACGTGGCCGGTGGGTTCAGGCAGTTGTCGCAGTTGCCGCAGGGTTCGCTGCGTTCGCCGAAGTAGCCCAGCAGCCGCACGCGCCGGCAGTCGGTCGCCTCGCACAACGCCAACAGCGCGTCCAGCTTGCCGCGCTGGCCCTGCTTGAAGGCCTCGTCCGCCGGGCTCTCGTCGATCATGCGGCGCTGGTTGACGACGTCGGCCAGGCCATAGGTCATCCAGGCCTGGGCCGGTGCACCGTCGCGACCGGCGCGGCCAGTCTCCTGGTAGTAGGCCTCGATGTTCTTGGGCAGGTCCAGGTGGGCGACGAAGCGCACGTCCGGCTTGTCAATGCCCATGCCGAAGGCGATGGTGGCGACCATGACCAGGCCGTCCTCGCGCAGGAAGCGGTCCTGGTGGCGGCGGCGCACGTCGGCGTCCAGGCCCGCGTGATAGGGCAGGGCATGGATGCCCTCGCTCTTGAGCCACTCGGCGGTCTCCTCCACCTTCTTGCGGCTCTGGCAGTACACGACACCGGCCTCGCCGTCGTGCTCATCCTGAATGAAGCGCAGCAGCTGTTCGCGCGGCGAGCCGTTCTTCTCGACGATGAGGTAGCGAATGTTGGGCCGGTCGAAGCTGCTGATGAAGACGCGCGCGTCCTGCAGCTGCAGCCTCTCGATGATGTCGCGCCGGGTCAGCTCGTCGGCCGTGGCCGTCAGCGCGATGCGCGGCACGTCGGGGAAGCGCTCGTGCAGCAGGCTGAGCTGCAGGTATTCCGCGCGGAAGTCGTGGCCCCACTGGCTGACGCAATGGGCCTCGTCGATGGCGAACATGGACAGCAGGCCGCGCTCGTGCAGCGAGCTCAGCTGCGCCAGGAAGCGCGGTGTCGTGATGCGCTCGGGCGCCGCGTACAGCAGCGTCAGCCGCCCGCTCATGAGCTCGCGCTCGATGCGGCTGGCCTCCTCGCCGGTCAGGCTGCTGTTCAGGAAGGCGGCATGCACGCCGGCCTCCTCCAGCGCGCCGACCTGGTCGTGCATCAGCGCGATCAGCGGGCTCACGACCACGGCCACGCCCTGCCCGCGCGTGTGGCGCAGGATGGCGGGCACCTGGTAGCACAGGCTCTTGCCACCGCCGGTGGGCATCAGCACCAGCGCGTCGCCACCGGCGGCGACCTGCTCGACGATGTCGGCCTGCTGGCCGCGGAAGGCGGTGTAGCCGAAGACTTCAGAAAGCACCTGGCGGGCGGCGCCGGCCAGCTCGTCGCTGGGACTGGGAAGATGCACGGGCGGATTCACGCCGGCATTGTCCCAGCATGCCGCAAAGTCGAGTCCGTTGGGGACAGAGCTGCTCGCTGCGCTCGGGCGGTCTGTCCCGCAAGGTCAAGTCAGTTGGGGACAGAGCTACTCGCTGCGCTCGGGCGGTCTGTCCCGCAAGGTCAAGTCAGTTGGGGACAGAGCTACTCGCTGCGCTCGGGCGGTCTGTCCCGCAAGGTCATCAGTAGTGCGGCGGCAAGTCGTCGCGCAGGCTGCGCACGCCACCCGGCTCGGCCGCCGCGGCGCGGTCGCGCAGTTCGAGCAGCTCGCGCACCAGCCGGTCGATCTGGGCCTGCTGGCGCACGATGACCTGGTTGAGCTGCTCCAGGGTGTCGTCGGCAAAGCTGGCCTTGATCTCCAGCTCCGTGATGCGCTGCTCCAGCGCCTGAATGCTCATGTCGTCCATGTCCGTATTGGGCCTGAAATCAGCGCTTGTCTCCCTTGGCGCTGATGGAGCCCATGCCCGACACCGAGCGCTGCACCGCCGGGTTGCCGAAGTAGTCCACCGAGCCGATGCCGGAGATGTGGGCGGACAGGTCGTCCGTGACCCACAGCACCACGTTGCCCAGGCCGCTGACGTTGACGCGCGCCTTGGCCGCCTGCAGCCGGTCGGCGATGACCCTGCCTTTGCCCGAGATCTGCAGCGCCAGCTCTTCGACGCGCCCACCCAGCTGGCCGTCGCCCGAGCCCGAAATGGCGAACACCAGCTGGCGCGCCTGCAGCTGGTCGAGCCGCACGA
Source organism: Roseateles sp. (assembly GCA_046294815.1). GTDB lineage: Bacteria > Pseudomonadota > Gammaproteobacteria > Burkholderiales > Burkholderiaceae_C > Pelomonas. The sequence continues at coordinate 3,278 of JBKBOJ010000108.1, forward strand.
GGCCCGCGCCGCTGATGCTGAGCTTGAGCTGGTCGGTGCGCAGCGGCCCGGGGGCATGCACGTCGCTGGCGCCGGAGACCGACAGCTGGCGCAGCTCGCGCATCTGCACCTGCACGAACAGCTTGTGGCTGTGCCAGAACTTCCAGCCCCCGGTCGGGCGGATGAGCAGCTGGCGGTTGGCCAGCTCGACCTGCACGCCCTTCTGCACCTCGGCGTCGCCGGCGATGTAGGCCTGGTCGCGCTCGCCCTGCACCAGCAGCACGCGGGCGGCGCCGGCCAGCTCCAGGCGGTCGAAGTCGCCGGGCGTATAGACCTTGCCCGGGCCGGCCGGCAGCGCCGCTGGCGCGGGGAGTTCGACCGGGGCAGCGCTCGCCGCCGGTGCCGCCGGCGCGGCGGTCTGCGCCCGGGCCAGGCCCAGCAGCAGCAACAGCAACAGCCCGGCGCTCCTCACAGCGACTGCTCCCTCAGCATCTTGGACACCTCGCGGTTGGCCGTGATGCGGCTGCCGTCGCGCAGCTGCACCACCAGCTGCGAGTTCTCGTCGGGCGTCAGGCTGTCGACGAAGTCCAGGTTGACGATGCAGCCGCGCTGCACGCGCAGGAAGCGCGTCGGGTCCAGCCGGGTCTCGAAGTCGGCGATGGGCAGGCGCACCAGGAAGCTGCGACCCTTGGCCGTGATGGCGGTGTATTTGTTGTCCGAGCGCAGACACTCGATATCGCTGACCTGCAGCGGAAAGATCTTGCCCTGGTCGCGCACCAGCAGCCGCGTCAGCGGTGCGTCGTGCGGCGCGCCCAGCGCCTGCGCCACCTCCGCGACGCTGGGTGCGGCGTCGCGCAGCGCATGGCGCACCGCCTCATCGAAGCGCTCGCGCGAGAAGGGCTTGAGCAGGTAGTCCAGCGCATGCAGCTCGAAGGCCGTCAGCGCATGCTGGTCGTAGGCGGTCGTGAAGATGATGCGCGGCTGGTGGGCGTCGCCCTGCAGCGCCTGCACCACCTGCAGACCGGTCAAGCCGGGCATCTGGATGTCGGTCAGCACCAGGACCGGCTTGAAGGCGCGGATCTTCTCCAGCGCCTCCTCGCCGTCCGCGCAGACCGCGACCAGTTGCAGGCCCGGCGTGGCCTTGACCCAGTCCGCCAGCGCCTCGGCGGCCAGGTGTTCGTCTTCGGCGATCAGAACTGTGGTGCTGGTCATGCTTGCGGTATGAACAGGTCGACGCGGAAGCCCGCGCCGGGGGCGGTGTGGATGCGCAGGCGGGCCTGGCCGTCGTAGTCGAGCGCAAAGCGTTTCCTCAGCGCCGCCAGCCCCACGCCGCGGCGCTGGCCGGGTTTGGGCTCCAACGCCTCGGGTTCGCAGCCCGGGCCGTCGTCGGCCACGGCCAGGTCCAGGCCCTGGTTGAGCGCATTGCGGCGCGCGCTGATGGTCACCGTGCCGCCGCACTTGCGCGGCGCCACCGCGTGCAGGATGGCGTTCTCCACCAAGGGCTGCAGGGTCAGCGGCGGCAGCTCGTCGGCCAGCACGCGCTCCTCCAGCTCCCAATCCACGCGCAGCCGCGGGCCCAGGCGCAGCGCCTCCAGCGCCAGGTAGTCGCGCAGAAAGTCGATCTCGTCGGACAGCATCACGCGGTCCGGCCGCGCGCTCGCCGGGCCGCCCCCAGAGCGCGCCGCCCCCTCGGGGGGCAGGCCAGGTGCCACCCGGCCGTGGGGGTCCATGCCCTCGCGCTTGGTGTCCAGCACATAGCGCAGCATGGACGCGAACTTCAGCAGCGCGGCCTCGGCGGCGGCCGGGTCCTTGCGGGTCAGCGCGATCAGCGAATTCAGCGTGTTGAACAGGAAATGCGGATTGAGCTTGCCGCTGATGGCCGACAGCTCGGCCTTGGCCAGCGCGCTCTCGGCCTGGGCCGCGGCGACGGCCGCCGCGCGCGCCGCGCGCGCCTGCAACACCGCCGTGAACGCGGTGGCGATGGCCGCATACACCACCAGCCCCCACACCGAGCGCCACAGCAGCCCCGCCACCAGCACCGCGCCGGCATGGTCGCTGCCGAACAGCGCCGCGTTGACCGCAAACTCGCCCGCCTGCCACAGCGCGGCAAAGCCCACCGCAGCCAGCCCATGGGCGATGGCGGTGGCCGGCAGGCCGGCATGGCTGACATGCAGGCGGCGCGCCAACGGCCAGACGGCGATGCCCAGCAGCATGGGCGCCCACAGCATGGTGGTGGCCTGGTAGACGGCCAGCCAGAACGGGTCCAGCCCGCGGTCGAACTCGCTGCCGGCCAGCACGAACAAACACCAGGCCAGCGCGCAGCAGCCCGCATAGGCCAGCCAGAGGCGCCGGTTGTGGGCAGGGGGGCCGAGGGTGTCCATGGCTTCATCTTAGGGAGCGCCGCCGCCCGGCCGGGACGCCGGGAGACAGAGTGCGGGTCCCGGGGTGCGAAATGCGGGTGCCGGGAATCAGGTGGGCGTCGGCATAATTCGCAGCCTTCCCCATCGAATTCAGGCGAGCGTCATGGCCAGCGTCAACAAAGTCATCCTCATAGGCAACGTCGGCAAAGACCCCGAGGTCCGCTACAACCCCAGCGGCAGCGCCTGGTGCACGCTGAGCCTGGCCACCACGCGCAGCTGGAAGAACCGCGAGACCGGCGAGCGCCAGGAAGAGACCGAATGGCACCGCGTGGTCTTCAACGACCGCCTGGCCGAGATCGTCGGCGAGTACGTCAAGAAAGGCCGCCCGCTGTACGTCGAGGGCCGCCTGAAGACCCGCAAGTGGCAGGACAAGGAAGGCCGCGACACCTACACGACCGAGGTCATTGCGCAGGAGATGCAGCTGCTGGGCGGCCGTGACGGCATGGGCGGCGGCGACGAAGGCGGCGGCTACAGCCGCGGTGGCGACGACATGGGCGGCGGCCGCCCGGCGGCGCGTCCGGCCGCAGCACCCCGCCCGGCCCCCCAGCGCGCGCCCGCCCCCGCGCCCAAGGCGTCGACGGGCTTCGACGACATGGACGACGACATTCCGTTCTGAGCGCCTGACGCCTCTCCAAAGCCAGGCCCACCGCGCACGCGGTGGGCTTTTTTCGCGCGCCGCCTGATGCTGACCGGCTCGGCCAACCGGTGAACGCGGGGTGGCTGCGCAGCCACATGACCAGGGCATGCGCACTGCGCCGCTGCCGCGGCTTCAGCCGCCGCCGAAGGCCGCGTCGTAGGTGACCTCGCCGGCCGGCAGTGGCCGCGCTGCGTCCAGCCGCAGCGCCTGGAAATGCGCAGCCGGCGCGCCCGCCAACACCAGCCCGGGCAGGGCGGCGAAGCCAAAGCGCGCGCAGTAGGCCGGGTCGCCCAGCAGCACGCAGCCGGCCGCGCCCGCGGCGCGCAGCC
>JBKBOJ010000109.1:0-6602 GCA_046294815.1 Roseateles sp.
GGCGGCGCCCAGCGCCAACCGCTTCGGCCGCGTCAGCCCGACGCGCGCCCACCATGTCGTCGAGGAGTTCGGCCCGGCGCTGATGGTGCTGGACGGCGGCGCCTGCGAGGTGGGCATCGAGTCCAGCATCGTGGACTGCAGCCGTGCCCGAGCGGCACTGCTGCGCCCGGGCTTGCTGAGCCGCGCGCGCATCGAGGCGGTGTTGGGCGAGCCGCTGGCCGAGCCGGATGCGGCCGCGCCCAAGGCCTCCGGCACGCTGGCCGCGCACTACGCGCCGCGCGCCCGCGTGCGGCTGCTGGCGGCCGACGCGCTGGCTTTACGTCTGGCAACGGCCGCGGCCGGCGGGGCGCTGGAGGGGGTGGCGGTATATTCACGCGCCCGGCTGCCGGCGTGGCGCTGGCAGCCCCTGCCGGCCGACCCGGCCGCCGCCGCCCACGAGTTGTTCGCGGTGCTGCGCGAGCTGGACGCGGCCGGTGCCACCGAAATCTGGGTCGAGGCGCCGCCGCGCGACCCGGCCTGGGATGGCGTGCGCGACCGTCTCGGCCGGGCCGCCGCCGCCTTCACCGATTGAATTTGTTCCTGCCCCTGAGTTGATCGTCATGCAACGTGTTGTCTCCAAGAAAATCAAGCGCGGACTGGCTGCGCTGGCGGCTGCGGCGCTGATGGCCGGCTGTGGCGGCGGGGGCACCGCGCAGATCGAGCCATTCGCGCCCACCCGCATCATTGCTTTCGGCGACGAGAGCGGTGCGCTGCTGCAGAGCGGCAAGAAGTACGGCATCAACGGCCTGAATGCCGACACGCTGCAGGTGGACTGCCGGCTCAATCCGACCTGGACTCAGGTGCTGGCCAGCGGCTTCAGCTTCGTCTATCCGCAGTGCAACACCGACTTCGTCGCGCTGCCGCAGGGCATCATGTATGCCGCAGCCGGCGCCAAGGTGGCCGACGTGCGCGACAAGATCGACCAGCACCTGGCCAACGACCGCTTCGGCCCGCGCGACCTGGTGGCCATCATGGTCGGCGTGAACGACATCCTGGAGCTCTACCAGGAGTTCCCGCGGCAGAGCAAGGATTCGCTGATCAACGAGGCCAAGGCGCGCGGCAAGCTGCTGGCGCAGCAGGTCAACCGCATCGCCAACGCCAACGGCCGCGTGATCATCGGCACCATCTTCGACGTGGGCCTGACGCCCTTCGGCCAGCGCGAGCGCCAGCAGCAGACGGACATCGACCGTGCCGCCTTCCTGGACGAGCTGAGCAATGCGTTCAACATCTCCATGCGGCTGAACCTGCTGAACGACGGCCGGCTGGTGGGCCTGGTGCTGGTGGACGAGACCATCCAGCAGATCACGCGCTTTCCGGCCGCCTTCGGCTATTCGGATGTGACCCAGGCCGCCTGCCGGGACGACATCGCGCCGCAGGAGTGCACGGTCAACACGCTGAAGAGCGATGCCATCGTCTCGCAGTGGCTGTGGGCCGGCGACACGTTGCTGGGGCCCAGCGCGCAGCAGCGCATCGGCACGCTGGCGCTTAGCCGCGCCCGCAACAACCCGTTCTGATCGGGCGGCGAGGCGTCAGGCGTTGGGCGAGCGCAGTTCGCGGCGCAGGATCTTGCCGACGTTGCTCTTGGGCAGGTCGTCCCGGAACTCGATGAACTTGGGCCGCTTGTAGGCCGTCAGCTGCTCGGCGCAGTAGGCGGCGAGGTCTTCCTCGGCCAGCGCCGGGTCGCTCTTGACGACGAACAGCTTGACCGCCTCGCCGGACTTGGCGTCCGGCACGCCCACCGCGGCGCACTCCAGCACGCCGGGGTGGAGGTTGACCACCTGTTCGATCTCGGTCGGGTAGACGTTGAAGCCGCTGACCAGGATCATGTCCTTCTTGCGGTCGACGATGCGCACATAGCCGCGTTCGTCCATGATGCCGATATCGCCGCTCTTGAAGAAGCCGTCGGCGGTCATGACGTTGGCGGTCTCGTCCGGGCGCTTCCAGTATCCGGCCATGACCTGCGGGCCGCGAATGCAGATCTCGCCGCGCTCGCCCAGCGGCAGGTCGCGGCCCTCGTCGTCGCGGATGGTGATCTCGGTGCCGGGGATGGGCAGGCCGATGCTGCCGTTGAAGGTGCGCAGGTCCAGCGGGTTGATGGTGGCTGCCGGCGAGGTTTCGGACAGGCCATAGCCCTCCACCACCGGGCAGCCGGTGACCTTCAGCCACTTCTCGGCGGTGGCCTGCTGCACGGCCATGCCGCCGCCGTTGGAGATCACCAGCTCGGAGAAGTCCAGCCGCGCGAAGCCGGGCTCGTTGGCCAGCGCGTTGAACAGCGTGTTGACGGCCGGGAAGATGTGGATGCGGTGGCCGCGCAAGGTCTCGATGAAGCCGGGGATGTCGCGCGGGTTGGGGATCAGGATGTTCAGGTGGCCCATGCGCGCGCCCAGCATGAAGCAGGCCGTCAGCGCGAAGATGTGATAGAGCGGCAGCGCGCAGACGTTGGTGAACTGCTTGTCCTGCGGGAGCTTGGCCAGCATGGGCTGGAACCAGGCCTCCACCTGCAGGATGTTGGCGACGATGTTCCGGTGCAGCAGCGTGGCGCCCTTGGAGACGCCGGTGGTGCCGCCGGTGTACTGCAAGAAGGCGACGTCGTCCGGTCCTAGTTCGGGCTTCTTCAGGTGCAGCCGCTCGCCATGGGCCAGCGCCTCGTTGAAGCGCACGACCGTGCGGCCCTCGCCTAGAGCCAAGCGGAACTCCGGCACCATCTTCTTCAGGTGGCGCACCGCGAAGTTGATCAGCGGCCCCTTCCACCAGCTCAGCAGGTCGCCCATGGAGGCGAGCACGACATGCTTCACGTCGGTCTGCGTGATGACCTCGGCCAGCGTGTGGGCGAAGTTCTCCAGCACGATGATGGCGCGGGCGCCCGAGTCCTTGAGCTGGTGCTCCAACTCGCGCGGCGTGTACAGCGGGTTGACGTTCACGACGACGAAGCCCGCGCGCAGGATGGCCGCGATGGCCACGCCGTACTGCAGCAGGTTGGGCATCATGATGGCGACGCGGTCGCCCTGCTTGAGCCCCTGCGCCTGCAGCCAGGCGCCCAGCGCCTGCGACAGCTCGTCGAGCTGCGAGAAGCGCATGCGCTGGCCCATGCAGATGGCCGCGTCGCGCTGGGCGTATTTGCGGAAGGCCTCGTTCAGCAGGTCCACCAGCGAGCGGTAGACGGTGGTATCGATCTGCGCAGGCACGCCGGCGGGATAGCTGGCCAGCCAGGGTTTGGCGCGGGATGTCACTTTGGGGACTTCGGCAAGGACGGCGGTCATTGGCAGGCCTCTTCGCGTGAAGTCTGGGATGGTGGTGGCGGGCCGGCCCACGGACTAGGGGAGTTGCCCTAGGACCGCGGGATTTGCCTGAAACAAATCGCTGGCCAATGTGCTTTCGCGGTGTCGCACAGTGGACAGGAACTCGCTGGCGCCGCGCATCGCGCGGAAGGTGTCGAAGCCGCTTTCCAGGAAGGTCTGCAGGGTCCCCAGGCCGGCCATCTGGGCCGGGCCACGCATCAGCTTCAGCGACTGGCGCAGCAGGGGCTTGCGCGTGAGCTGGTCCAGCGATTCGCCGACCGCCATCGTCAGCTCGATCTGCCGTGCGCGGGCCTCGGGCTCGCCGCAGGCGCGCCAGGCGATGGCGTAGTCGCGGGCCGCGATGTCGGGCGACAGCAGGTGCTCGGCCATGCGCGTGTCCAGCCGCTCGGACAGCGCATGCAGCTGCGCGAGCTTGGCCACCGTCTCCACGACCTCGCCGGGAAACAGCCGCGTCAGCGTCGGGATCACGCGGGCGAACTGCGCGTCGCGCTGGCGGTAGTCGCCGGGGCCGTAGAGCTCCTGCAGGAAGAATCGCGTCGCGGCCTCGTAGCGCGGGTGGGTCAGCAGGTCGGCGTAGGTGAGGGCAAAGCGGCGCTGCTGGTAGGCCTTCACGGCGTCGACGCGGGCGGCCAGCTCGCGGTCGGCCGCGCGGCGCGCGCGTTCGGCATCGACCTGGCGCATCAGGGCCAGCAGGGATTCGGCGCTCAGAGTGTCCATGGGTTGCGTCGATTCTGCCTTCCTACACTGGGCGCATGAATGGGCGACTGCAACGCATTTGGGTCTTGATCAGGCTGGCGCTGGCCGGCGCCGTCGGCTGGCGCTTTGGCTGGGTCTGGGGCGCGCTGACGCTGGCGCTGCATGCGGCCATCCTGGCCGCCGGCTTCGTGCAGCTGCGCTGGGTGAACCGGCCGGCGCCGCGCTGGCGGCAGCTCTTGCGCGCGTGGGCTCGCGAGGTGGTGGCCAGCGAGCTGGCGTTTTCGTGGCGCCAGCCTTGGCGCGAGTGGGCCCAGCCCGACCACCTGCCTGCCGGTGCGACGCAGGGTGTGCTGCTGGTGCACGGCTATGCCTGCAATCGCGGACGCTGGAACGGTTGGATGCGGCGGCTGCGCGCCCAGGGCGTGGCCTTTGTTGCGCCGTCGCTGGAGCCGGCCTTCGGCAGCATCGACGACTATGCCGATGAGATCGAGGCCGGCGTGCAGCGGCTGAAGGCGCTTACCGGGCGCATGCCGGTGCTGTGCGCGCACAGCATGGGCGGGCTGGCGCTGCGGGCCTGGTGGCGGCGCTACGGCGGCGCGCACGAGGCGCCGCGGTCCATCACGCTGGGCTCTCCCCATCGTGGCACGCGCATGGCGGCGCTGGGCCTGGGGCAGAACGCGCGGCAGATGCGCCTGGGCAGCGCCTGGCTGGCGCAGCTGCCGGCGCTGCCGGACCTGGACGCCTTCTGGACGCCTTGCGACCAGATCGTCAACCCGGCCGAGTCGGCGCTGCTGCCCGGCGCGCGGTCGCACCGCGTGGACGGCGTTGGCCACATGGGCCTGGTCCACTCGGCCCAGGCCTGGGCCTGCCTTCAGGCGGCGCTGACCGGCTCGTCCTTGAGCACGCCGCGGCGGATCTGATCCAGCTCGATGCTCTCGAACAGCGCCTTGAAGTTGCCCTCGCCGAAACCCTCATTGCCCTTGCGCTGGATCAACTCGAAGAAGATCGGGCCGATGACTTCCTTCGTGAAGATCTGCAGCAGCAGCTCGTTGTCAGCGCCCAGATGGGTTGCGCCGTCGATGAGGATGCGCAGCCGGCGCAGATCCTCGACGCGCTCGCCGTGGCCGGGCAGGCGCTTGTCGATGAGGTCGAAGTAGGTGTCGATGGTGTCCTGGAACACCACGCCGCTGGCCTTCATGCCCTCCACCGTCTTGTAGATGTCCCTGGTGCCCAGCGCCACGTGCTGGATGCCCTCGCCGTGGTAGAGATCCAGGTACTCGGCGATTTGACTCTTGTCGTCGCTGCTCTCGTTGATGGGGATGCGGATCTTGCCGCAGGGGCTGGTCATGGCCTTGCTCTTCAGACCGGTCAGCTTGCCCTCGATGTCGAAGTAGCGCACCTCGCGGAAGTTGAAGAAGCGCTCGTAGAACTCCGCCCACTCCTTCATGCGGCCGCGGAAGACGTTGTGCGTCAGGTGGTCGATCTCGGTCAGGCCGTGGCCCACCGGGTTGGGGTCGACCGGCTGGCCGTTGGCGTCCAGCAGCGGCACGAAGTCGACGTCGTAGATGGAGATGTTGCCGATGGCGCCGGGTTGGGCACCGCCCTTGCCGTGCCAGCGGTCGACGAAATAGATCAGCGAGTCGCCGATGCCCTTGATGGCTGGGATGTTCAGCTCCATCGGGCCGGCCTTGTTGTCGAAGCCCCAGGCGCCCAGTTCTAGCGCGCGGCGGTAGGCGTGGGCCGCGTCCTGCACGCGCAGGGCGATGGCGCAGATGGACGGGCCGTGCAGGCGCGCGAAGCGCTGCGCGAACGAGTCGCTCTCGGCGTTGATGATGAAGTTGACGCCGCCCTGGCGGTAGAGCGTCACGTTCTTGTGACGGTGCTTGGCGACCGCCTTGAAGCCCATGGTCTCGAACAGCGCGCCCAAAGCGGCCGGGTCGGGGGCCGCGAACTCGATGAATTCGAAGCCGTCCGTGCCCATGGGGTTGTCCCAGGGAGTGAATTTCGTCATTGCCGTCTCCGACCAGTGATCTTGAAAGAAGAAATTTTGTGGCGCCAGTAGCGCAGGTTTCTTGCATTCTTCAGCGCATGAAGTGGCTGTGGCGCAGGAAAAATGCAGAATCGCTGCCATGGAAGCCGCCATCGACCTCGACGCCATCGACCGCCGCATCCTGCGTGCGCTGCAGCAGGACGGCCGCGTGACCTACGACGCGCTGGCTGGCGAGGTGGGGTTGTCGTCGTCCGCCGTGCTGCGCCGCGTGCGCCGGCTGGAGGAGGCGGGCGTCATCGCCGCCTACGTGGCATTGGTGCCACCGGAGCGCATCGGCCTGGGGCTGACGGCCTACATCAACGTCAGGCTGGAAAAGCAGACCGACAACCCGCTGCGCAACCCGCGCGACCTGTTCCGCGCCGCCGTGCAGACCTGGCCCGAGGTGGTGGAATGCGCCGCGCTGACCGGCGAGATGGACTACCTGCTGCGCGTGCTGGTGCAGGACATGCAGCACTACGCCCGCTTCATCAGCGACACGCTGCTGATGCACCCCAGCGTGCAAGACTGCAAGACCAGCT
>JBKBOJ010000110.1:0-6455 GCA_046294815.1 Roseateles sp.
TCAAACACGCCTCGTGGACATGTGCACAGGCCGGCCAGCGGCCTGCACACATGCCCACCGGGCTCGACGACCAGGAGTCATTGTGACTGTTGGGGTCCACACGAAATGACGAAGAGCCGCGGGCTCCTTGGCCAGCGCCTTGGCGACGATGGCGTCCAGGTCGCCGCGCAAGGCCTTGCGCGTCGCGGCATCACGCGCGGCGGCGGACGGCGCGGGCGGCTCGGTCTCCAGCACCGCACGCTCCAGCGCGTGGCGCGAGGCCGGCGCGGCGGCCGCGTAGGGGCTGGCGCCGCTGAGCAGCCGGTAGGCCAGCACGCCGAAGGCGTAGACGTCGCTGGCGATGCCGGGCTCCTCGCCGCGCACCTGCTCGGGCGACGCGTACTCGGGCGTCATCGGCCGCTGGCCCAGCTGCGTCAGTGCAGCATCGCCATCGGCGGCGCCCAGGCTGCGCGCGATGCCGAAGTCCAGCAGCCGCACCTGGCCGTCGTCCTGCACCATGACGTTGGCCGGCTTGATGTCGCGGTGCAGCACCAGGCGGCTGTGCGCGTACTGCAGCGCGTCGGCCACCTGCAGCAGCAGGCCCACGCGCTCGGGCACGCTGGCTTGGGCGGCCTCGCACCAGGCCAGGATGTCGCGGCCGGCCACGCATTCCATCGCCAACCAGGGCAGGCCGTCGGCGTCCACGCCGGCGTCGTACAGCCGCGCGATGCCGGCGTGCTGCAGCCGCGCCAGCAGGTCGCGTTCGCGCTTGAGGCGCTCCAGCCAGCCGGGCGCGGGGCTGTGCGGCAGCTTGAGCGCCACCTCGCGCTGGAAGTCGCCGCTGTGCGGCCGCGCCCGCCACACGCTGGCCATGCCGCCACGGCCCAGCTCCTCGATCAGCACCCACGGGCCCACGTGCTGGCCGGCCTGCCAGTGCGGCGCACCAGCCGCGCTGCCTTCGGTGCCGCCGGCCAGGCTGGCGGCGCGGCTCAGGAAGCCGGCATCGGCTGCCGCGGCCTCGGCCTGCAGCAGCCGGTCCAGCGTGGCGCGCCAGCGCTGTTGCGCGGGCGGCAGCGTGTCGAGAAAGTGCTGGCGCTGGTCAGGGGCCAGGGCCAGGGCGGCGTCGAGCAGGGGTTCGACGGCCTGCCAGTCATCAGGGGTGAGGGCGGACATGGGAAGGCGGCAAGGTGCTGCGGGTCGGGGGTCAGTCGTTCAGCGCGGCCCACAGCAGCGCGCGGGCCTTTTGCCAGTCGCGCTGCACCGTGCGGCGCGACTGGCCCAGCGCCTCGGCGCATTCGGTCTCTTCCAGGCCGACGAAGAAGCGCAGCTCGACGAGCCGGGCCAGGCGCGGGTCCTGGCGCTCCAGGTCGGCCAGCGCGTCGTGGATCTGCAGGTACTCGTCGTCGCGGTGGGCCAGCGTGGGCAGCTCGTCCAGCGGCACATGGGTGGCGCCGCCGCCGCGCTGCTGGGCCTGGCGCGCGCGGGCGTAGTCCACGACGATGGAGCGCATCACCGTGGCCGCGTAGGCCATGAAGTGGTCGTGGCTCATGGCCTGCCAGCCGGCCTGGCGCTCCAGCTTGAGCCAGCCCTCGTGCACCAGGGCCGTCGTGTCCAGCAGCGTCAGCGGGCCGCTGCGGCGCAGGCGCTGGCGGGCCAGCTGGCGCAGCTCGCGGTAGAGCTCGTCGCGCAGGGCGGGGTCAAGCGGGGCGGGGCAGTCAGTCAGGTTCACGGGGCGAGGAAAGGGTCTGGAGTGGCAGTGGTTCGACAATGCCGCCATGCTGTCTCGCCATGCCGACCCCATCGCCGCCATCGCCACCGCTCCCGGCCGGGGTGCAGTGGGCATCGTGCGCGTGTCCTCACCGCAAGACCTGTCACCACTGATCTTAGCCGTCTGCGGCAAGCCGCTGAGGCCTCGCGAGGCGACCTACCTGCCCTTCCGCGATGCCACCGGCGCGGCCATCGACCAGGGCCTGGCGCTGCACTTCCCGGCGCCGCATTCCTACACCGGCGAGCATGTGCTGGAGTTGCAGGCGCACGGTGGCGCGGTGGTCATGCAGCTGCTGCTGGCGCGGGTCATCGAGGCCGGTGCCGGCGTGCGTTTGGCCGAGCCTGGCGAGTTCACGCAGCGCGCGTTCCTCAACGGCAAGCTGGACCTGGCCCAGGCCGAGGCCGTGGCCGACCTGATCGATGCCAGCACCGAGGCCGCGGCGCGCAGCGCCAGCCGTGCCTTAGGCGGCGCGCTCTCGCACGAGGTGGGTGTGCTGCGCGACCAGCTCATCCAGCTGCGCATGTTGGTGGAGGCGACGCTGGACTTTCCTGAGGAGGAAATCGACTTCCTGGAGAAGGCCGATGCCTTCGGCCGGCTGGAGCGCCTGGCGGCGCAGCTTGCCGCCGTGCAGGCGCGCACACGCCAGGGTGCGCTGCTGCGCGACGGCCTCAAGGTCGTGCTCGCGGGCCAACCCAATGTCGGCAAGAGCTCGCTGCTCAACGCGCTGGCCGGCGCCGAGCTGGCCATCGTCACGCCCATCCCGGGCACCACGCGCGACAAGGTCAGTCAGACCATCCAGATCGAGGGTGTGCCGCTGCACATCACCGACACCGCCGGCCTGCGCGACGACACGGCCGATGAGGTCGAGCGCATCGGCGTGTCGCGGTCGTGGGACGCGATTGCGGACGCGGACGTCGTGCTGTTCCTGCACGACCTCGGACGCCGGGGCCAGCCCGACTACGAGGCCGAGGACGAACGCATCCGCGCGCGGCTGGCGCGCGTGGACGCCGGCCGCATCGTGCAGGTCTTCAACAAGGCCGACTTGGCCGCCGCGCCCGCTGGCGAGATCGCGCTGAGCCTGAAAACCGGCGAAGGCCTGGAAGCCTTGCGCCAGCGGCTGCTGAGGACCGCCGGCTGGCAGGCCGTGCCAGAGGGTCTGTTCATCGCCCGCGAACGCCATGTGCAGGCGCTGGCGCGCACCGCCGAACATCTCCAACTCGCCCGGGCGATTGCCGCGCAGCGCGACGCCGCGCTGGACCTGCTGGCCGAGGAGCTGCGCCTGGCCCACGATGCCTTGGGCGAGATCACCGGCGCGTTCTCAGCGGACGAGCTGCTGGGGGTGATCTTCAGCAGCTTCTGCATCGGCAAGTAGGGCCCAAAGCGCCGCGCACCGACGTGGTGAGCGCCGCCACGTGCGCCCGGCGGCCGCTCAATCGTCGTTGAACAGCGGCTCGGGCAGGTACAGACCCGCGGCCACGCCCATCTGAAACAGGCTGCCGGACTGCGGCATGGCCATCAGCTCGGCGCTGCTCAGGCCCACGCGGGCGGTCGTGACCGCGAGCTGATCGCCGGCCGGGCCGCCGAAGGCGGGGCAGGTCACGTCGCGCACCGGCACGGCATAGCGGGCGAGCAGGCGGCCGTCGCTGCCATAGCGCGCCACCGCACCGTTGCCCCATTCGGCATTCCACAAACAGCCCTGCGCATCGATGGTCGAGCCGTCGGGCTCGGCGGCGGCCACGTCCTTCTTGACGAACAGGCGTGGCTCGCTGACGCGGGCGCTGGCCGAGTCGTAGTCGCAGACCATGATGCGGCGCGTGGGCGAGTCGCAGTAGTACAAGCGCCGGCCATTGGGGCTGAAGCAGATGCTGTTGGCAATCGCCACGCCGTCCAGCCGCAGGCGGTCACCGAAATTCCACTTGCCATTCAGCGCATAGACGTAGGAGTCGGTGGCCGAGGTGATGTAGTCGCCGCTGTTGAAGCCGTAGACATCGTTGACGACCCGCGTCTTGATGACGTTGGTGCCGGGGAAGACCGTGATCGTTGACGCCGGGTTGGGGCCCAGGCTGCCCCACCAGTCGACGAAGCTGAACAGCAGCCGGTTGAAGGCCTTGTCACGATAACCGTTGTACATCGCCTCGAAGGTGTAGACGGCATCGGCGTTGGGCTGCCACTGCAGCGCGATGTTGGCCGCCGGGCGCTCGCGCTGGCCCTCGACGTCGCTCATGAACACGGCGTCGCGCGCCAGGTAGTAGGGCCGCTGGGTGCCGCCGAAGTTCAGCGTCGAGCCGGCCTTCTGCGGCAGCCCGGTGTAGGTGCCCGGCGTCCAGACGTTGTTGTCGAAGATGCGCTGCAGCGGCGTGTAGCCGGGCGGCACCTCGGCGGCATTGGGGCTGGTGAAGGGCACCATCGCGCCCGGCGTGACGCTCTCGTTGCGGTAGTCCGTCTTGACCAGCGACAGGTTGACCAGCGCGCCGAAGTCGCCGGCATCGGTCGTCCAGCGGTTGCTGGCCATGCCACTGAGTTGCGGGTTCCACTTCTTGGCGGGGTCGAGGTAGGTCTCGCGGGCCAGCAGCGAGAACTTCGCGCCCTTGAAGTCGAAGGGGCGCAGCGACTTCACGTCGATCTGGCCGGCAATGCCGTTCTCGAGCTGGCTGGCGTCACGGGTCTTGTAGACGTCGATCTGGCGCACCAGCGTCGACGGAATGTCCTGCAGCGCCACCTGCGTGCCCGACGCGGTGAAGATGTTGCGGCCGTTCCAGGTGGTCGCGATGTCCGGCAAGCCGCGGATGGAGATCGCGCCCACCTCGCCGCCAGCGCGGTTGGTGACCTGGATGCCGGTCACGCGCTGCAGCGCCTCAACGACGTTGTTGTCAGGCAGCTTGCCAATGTCCTCGGCCACCACCGACTCGACGACCTGGTCGTTGGTGCGCTTGTTCGCCAGGCTCTTGGTCAACGAAGCCCGCACGCCGGTGACCACCACCGTGTCCAGTTGCGCCTCACCCTTTGCAGCCTCCTGGGCCAAGGCCTGGGTGGACAGTGCGGCCAGCGCAGCGGCTGCCGCCGTCAGACGCAGGGCGAAACGGGAAGTCGGGGCGCCTGAACGCGCCGCCTGGGCTGGTTTTGTCATGTTGTCTCCGGGATTCGTTATGGAGGAACGGCCACCCTCGGCAGCTGTCCCGGCTTCGTCAGGGAGCCGGGTGGAGCTCGGGGTCTCAATTCATGCTAGGGGCCGCATTGATCCCAGACTAATCACATTTTCTGGTTTACAGATACTGATTTCTGCATCACGCACCCGGGTATTCCCGGGCCTCGCCGCGCTGCAATAACCGGCCGTCCAAAGGGCGCAACGCATTATCAAAAATGCATGCGAAACGGTTTGAAAACCATGCAATCGAGCGCTGCGCCGCCATCGCCAAATTCAAACCTCCTACCCGCCCGGCTGTTTTTGCTTGCCAACGCGAAAATGTGGGAGTGCTTCAGTTTCTATGGCGTCCGTTCGCTGCTGCTGCTGTATCGCGTGGAGGCCTTGAAGGTATATGACCTGCGTACCGGATCGGCCTTCTTCAGCGCCATTGCCTGGGCCTGGATTGCCAACCGCCTGCCCGGCCAGCGCAACCCGGTGGTGCTGAGCATGGTGCTGAGACTGCGGGTGCGGACACTGGCCTGTTCAAACCCACCACGGCCACCGTGGTGGGAGAACTATATGAAACCGATGATGCCAGACGCCGAAGCGTCTATACCGTTTTCTATATGGGAATCAATATAGACGCTGCGCTGCCGGCGCTGATCAGCGAATATCTGGCACAGCGCCATGACTGGTGTTTTGGATTCCTGGCAGCCGCAGTGTGCATCGCCCTCGGCGTAGCACTCCTCCTGGCGGGCAGCCGCCCGCCCCGCCACGGCCCCCGCAGCCTGCGCGCGCCGCGTGGCGTGATGCGCTCACGCGACGCTGCATCCCGGTCATCCCGCTGATTTCGCTGGTGGCCATCTGCTTGTGCGCCTGGTCTACGAGCCGTGACGGCCATCGGCCTGGTCGGCGGGGTGGGCTGTCCGGCCGGCTGCGCCGCTATGCAGGCATGGAGGGCACGGCCGCCCGCCCCCGTGTGATCAGCGGCCGTGCGGCCAGGTGCCCTTGGACGGCGGCGCCTTGGCCGTTTTGGTGCGCGACACCCACAGCTTGTAGGCGGCCGGCGTCAGCGCGCGCTTGAGCAGCGCCACCAGTTCGCCATGGCCGATGCCATGCTCGACCAGCACGCGGCTAAACGGCGGCTTGTCGTCCCAGGCGGTGGCGATGACGCGCTGCGTCTCTTCGGGGCTGAGTCGGGGTGCGGTCTTGGCCATGGGGACATTGTCAAGCCAGCGTCGCCTCGAACAAGGCACGCTGCGCTTGGGTGAAAGATCGCAACCGCTCAGCCGCCGCGCGTGACGGGCATGTGGACCTTGTCGGCCGGCAGCTTCATGTGCCGCGCCAGCTCCAGCTTGGCCAGCGAGTTGCGGTGCACTTCGTCCGGCCCGTCAGCCAGCCGCAGCGTGCGCTGGTGAGCCCACATCATCGCCAACGGCGTGTCCTGGCTGACGCCGGCGCCACCGAACACCTGGATGGCCCAGTCGATGACCTGCAGCGCCATGTTGGGCGCGACGATCTTGATCATCGCGATCTCGGCCTTGGCGACCTTGTTGCCCACCGTGTCCATCATGTAGGCGGCCT
>JBKBOJ010000111.1:0-6222 GCA_046294815.1 Roseateles sp.
CCGCCAGCTGGTTGGCCTGCGCGGCCGCGTCGGCGCTCTGGCGCACGGTGTCGGTCAGCACCTGCATGCTGCCCGAGGTCTGCTCCAGCGAGCCCGCCTGGCGCTCGGTGCGCTCGGACAGATCCTGGTTGCCCGCGGCGATCTCGCGCGAGGCCACCGTCATCGAGTCGGCGGCATGCCGGACGTTGGAGACGATGGCCGCCAGGCCGCGCGACATGTCGCGCACGGCGGCCAGCAGGCTTTGCTCAGCGCCCGGCGCCACCCGGATGTCCTGCGACAAATCGCCGTCGGCCATCTGGCGCATCACGTCGCGCGCGTACTCGGGCTCGCCGCCCAGCTGGCGCCACACGCCGCCGATGACCAGATAGGACGCGCCGCCCAGACACAGCACGACGACCACGCCGCTGATGACGATGACCCACAGGCTGGACGACACGCCCGTCTGCGCCTTGGCCAGCCCGGCGTCGAAGCCATCGGCCGCCTGCCGGCGGGCCGAAGCCAGGTCGGACTCCAGCGTCTTCAGCGCCGACTGCATCTTCGGGATGGCCCCGGCCTGGTCGCCCTGCTTGATGCCCAGGAACAGCTCGGCCGTCTCGACCGAGGCGGCGAAATAGGCCTCGAAGCTCTTGCTCAGCGTGGCACCGGCCTCCGCCTTGCCGTCGATCCGCTGGATCGCAGCCAGCAGCTTGCGCATCGTCGCAGCACGCTCGCCGGCCTCGTCCAGCCGCTTCTTCTCGCCTTCGGCGACGGCGCTCTGGATGGTGGCGCCCAGCGCCTCCAGTTGCGCAGCGAACTGCGTGGTGGCATCCAGGTAGGGATAGTCCACCTGACCCACCGAGCGGATGGCGTCGGACGTCCGGGACGAGAACACCAGCACGATCGCAATGCCGATCGCGAAGATCGCTGCCGCCAACGCCGGCAGCAGCCAGATCCGGGTCTTCACATTCATTCGCTGTCTCCTGAGCGCGAAAAGCGCGACACCTGCGGGTCGCGCTCCATCATGGGGTCATCGGCCGGGTCAGTCGACCGTCAGCACGGCCTTGACGGTGCCGTCCAGCGCCGACTTCTCGATATAGCCGATGCCATCGGGGTTGCCGGCGACGAACTTCTTCACTTCGGCCGAACTGCCCAGTTCCTTGGGCGGCGTGCCCTTGCCCGAGAACACCAGGCGCGACCAGGCGGCCTTGACCTGGGCCGACTGCTTGCCGGTGACCTTGCTATAGAACTGCTCGCGAATGGCGGCCGACTCGGCCTGGTCCACAGGTACAGCGGTGGCGCCGCTGGGCAGCGTGGTGGTCTTGCCGAGGAAGATGCCCGCGACCTGGTCGGCCGTCATGCTGGCCAGCGCGCTCTTGGGGTTCACGACCACGACGACCTGGGCCTGCGCCCCGACGGCAGCAGCCAGAAAACCTGCGGCGATGATGATGTTGCGGATTTGCATGTTCATGTCTCCTCGCCTCAGAACACCGTGTCGACGGCGACGCTGAACACGTTGACGTTGCGCGGTGCGAAGCCGGGCTGCGTCTGGGTGAAGAAGGTTTCGGAAGATGCGCGGACGTGGTCGACCTGGGCCTTGAACGCGAAGTTGCGCATGAAGTCCCAGCGCATGCCGACGGCCAGGGTCTTCTGCTGCAGGCGCTGGCCGGCCAGGGTGGTGTCCACCACGGCGCGCAGTTGCGCCAGTGCCGGCGTCAGCGGCTGGATGGTGTTGTTGACGTTGCTGTCCACCGTGCGGACCTGCGAGCCGATGACGTAGGGCGTCACGCTGCCGAAGCGACGGCCCACCGTGACATACCAGCCGTTGGTGTCGGGCACATAGCTTTCATTGCGACGCATCGTGTACTCGGCGTTCACCAGCCACTGGCCTTCGTCCCAGGTGGCGCCCACGCCGGTGAAGCTGGCGTTCTTGTCGGTGGCATCGATCTGGTTGCCGACGCTGGCGAACGGCGTCGTGCGCAGCAGGGTCACCAGGCCGCCGAGCGTGGGGCTCTTGACGGTGAGCTTGCCCTTGACGTGGCCCAGGCGCAGGCTCAGGCCGCTGTCGGTTTCCAGCGTGGCGTTGAAGCCCACGAGCTTCTTCAGCTCCAGGTCGGTGCGCTCGAAGGTGTCCTTGGACTTGCCGCCGAACACCTGGGCCGTCACCGTGCCGAGGCCGGTGCTGGCCTGCCAGGTGACGTCGGCACCGTCGAACTGGCTGACGGGCACCTGGCCATAGACGTCCTGCGGCGGACGCAGCGTCGTGTTGGCGTAGCCCACGGCGCGGAAGTCGGACACCGCGAAGAACGGGCCACCCATGCGGCCGGCACGCAGGGACAACGACGGCAGCACCTGCGCCTTCACGAAGGCCCATTCCACGCCGGGGCGGAAGTTGCCGTCGCCGTTCTGCTTGGACAGCAGCTGCACCGTGCCCGAGAACATCGGGTTGAGCTTGACGTTGGCTTGCACGCCCAGCTTGGAATCCACCTCGCCGCTGACGTCCTTGGTCGCGCCGCGCGGCTGGCCGCTGATCACATAGTGGCCGGCATCGGTGCTGGTCTTGACCAGGCCCAGCGTGGCAAAGCCCGACAGGGAGAAAGCGCTCGAAGATTCGGCGGCATGGGCTGCGCCGCTCAGTACGAAGGCCACCAGGGCCGCAAGAAGGCGCGGACGGGGATGCGTCATGTGTGTCTCCAGAAGTGGAAGTGCGCGGGCCGAACCCGCAGAAATGATTGCTTACGGTCCAGAAAATGTTACGGTTAACCCTAGGAAAACATCAGAAATCGCTAGCCTTCGCCGCGTATTGCTTCACGGCTTGAGAAGCTGCGATGCCGCGCCGTGGTGGGCTTCCTACAATTCGCGCCCTTCCAAGCACTCAAGGCGCACATGTACAAGCTCGTTCTGATCCGCCACGGCGAATCGACCTGGAACCTGGAGAACCGCTTCACCGGCTGGACCGACGTGGACCTGACCCCCACCGGCGTGGAACAGGCCAAGACCGCCGGCCGCTTGCTGAAGGAAGCGGGCTACGACTTCGACATCGCCTACACCTCGGTGCTCAAGCGCGCCGTCTGGACGCTCTGGCACTGTCTGGACCAGATGGACCGCACCTGGTTGCCGGTGCGCCACAGCTGGCGGCTCAATGAGCGCCACTACGGCGCGCTGCAAGGGCTCAACAAGGCCGACATGGCCAGGCAATACGGCGACGAGCAGGTGCTGATCTGGCGCCGCAGCTACGACACGCCGCCGCCGGCCCTGGACGCCAACGACCCGCGCTGCGAGCGCGGCGACCGCCGCTACGCCGGCCTGGCCGACGGCGATGTGCCGCTGACCGAATGCCTGAAGGACACGGTCGCCCGCGTGCTGCCGTTCTGGAACGACACCATCGCGCCGACCATCAAGTCCGGCCAGCGCGTGCTGATCGCCGCGCATGGCAACAGCATCCGCGCGCTGGTCAAGTACCTGGACGGCATCGCCGACGACGCCATCGTGGGCGTCAACATCCCCAACGGTATCCCGCTGGTCTACGAGCTGGACGCCGACCTCAAGCCCATCAAGAGCTACTACCTCGGCGACGCCGAGGCGGCCGCCAAGGCCGCGGCCGCCGTGGCCAATCAGGGCAAGGCCTGATCCACGGCTGACAGCACCTCGTCGACGCTGGACCATTGACCCGGTCCGCGTCGCATCAGCGTGACGGTGGAACCCCAGGGCGCCCAGCGCGCCGGGTCCACCGGACCCCAGATGCTCAACAGCCGCGCGCCGACACCCGCAGCCATATGGGCCGGGCCCGTGTCGTTGGCCACCACCACGCCGGCCTGCTGCAGCAGCGCGTTGTAGACGCCCAGCGCCACGCCGTCCAGGCGCAGCGCATCCGGATAGAGCTGCGCGGCGCCCTGCACCTCGGCCGGGCCTGGCACGATGACGACCTGGCGCCCGGCCGCCTTCAAGCTGCGCACGAACTCCGGAAAGGCCGGCCAGCTACGGTCCAGGAATTCCACGCGGCCATTGGCGAAGGGGCAGATCAGCACGAAGCGCCCCGGCGCAATGCCATGCGCCTGCAGCAAGTCTCTGCCCTGCTGGCGTTGCGCTTGGCTGACCTTCAGGCCGATGTCCCTCGGCGGCTCGGCCTGAATGCCGAGGAAGTCGCAGGCCAGCTCCCAATACTCGACCAGCGTGTGCCGGCCCTCGCGGCGTGGGTGGGCGCGGCGCAACAGCCAGCTGCGGCCCTCGCCCGCATGGCCTTCGGCGCTCAGCCCGGCCAGGCGCGCATCGAGCGCGGCAGAGAAGGCATAGGGCAGCAGCAGCGCGTTGGCGCGGCGATCGAAGCCCGCGTCCTCCTGCCTGAAGCGGCGCCGCAGCGCGCGCAGCTGAGCGACGCGTTCGCGCAGGCCAGCAGGCCGCACATGCAAGGCCCAGCCCTCCGCCTCCAGCAGCCCGCGCGCCCAGCCCTTGCCGACCAGCTCCAGCCGCCAGCCGTGCTGCTCCAGCAGGCGCAGCGCCGGCACGCTGAGCACCGTGTCACCGACAAAGTTGCGCAAGCGAACGATCAACGGGCGGGCTTCTATCATCGGCAGTTCTCTACAACGTGGCGCGGGATTCTCCACCCCATCCATGAACGCACTGCCCTCCTCCGCCGAAGTGATCGCCGCCCAGGACGCCGCACTGGCCTCGCCTCCCGAGCCGGTGCAAGCCCAGGACCTGCGCGGCTGGATTGCCGCCAACCACTTCCACAACCGCAGCCTGTGGGCCCAGGAAGACCTGGCCCGCCGCACCAGGGCCAGCGATGCCGAGATCGTCGCCAACAAGCGCGCCATCGACCGCCACAACCAGGCCCGCAACGACGCCATCGAGCGCATCGACGAGTTCCTGCTGTCGGCGCTGGGCCTGGTGGACCCGGCCACCATCGGCAGCGCGCTGCCCGTCTCGACCGTGCCACCCGGCGCGCGGCTGAACAGCGAGACCGCCGGCTCCATGCTCGACCGCATCTCAATCCTGGGCCTGAAGATCGCCGCGATGCGCGAGCAGACGCTGCGCAGTGACGTGGACGAGACCCACCGCCAGGCCTGTGCCGAGCGTCTGCAGCGCCTGATCCAGCAGCGCGCCGACCTTGGGGCGTGCTACGACGAGTTGCTGGCCGACGCCCGCGCCGGGCGGGCCTATTTCAAGGTCTACCGGCAGTTCAAGATGTACAACGACCCGCGGCTGAACCCGGCGCTGGTGGCCGAGTCGAAGTGATCCCGCCACGCCTAGCGGCCAACCTGGACTGGCTCTACACGGAGCACGCCTATCTCGACCGCCCGGCGGCGGCCCGCGCGGACGGCTTCACCGCGGTCGAGTTGCAGCAGCCCCACCTGCACGACGCCGATGCGCTCGCCGCGCGGTTGGCCGGCCTGCGCGTCGTGCTGATGAACGCCCCTGCCGGCGACTGGGCCGCGGGCGAGCGCGGCTTTGCGGCCCTGCCCGGCCGCCAGGCGGATTTCCGCGACACGACGCTGCGCGGGCTGGATCTGGCCACGCGGCTGGGCGCGGCACGCGTGCACCTGCTCTCCGGCCTGGCCGAGAACGAGCCCGAAGCCCGCGCCACCTGGCTGGACAACCTGCGCTGGGCGGCCGAGCAGTCGGCGCTGCCGCTGGTCGTCGAGCCCATCAACCGGCGCGACATGCCCGGCTACTTCCTGCATCGCCAGGCCCAGGCGCTGGACCTGCTGACCACGCTCGCCTCGCCGCGCGTGCAGCTGCAACTGGACCTCTACCACTGCCGGGTCGCCGAGGGCGAATCGGCACTCCACCTGCAGCGTGCGCTGGACCTCGGCCTGCTGGGCCATGTGCAGCTGGCCGGCACGGCCGGGCGCCACGAGCCCGCGGCGCAGGAGTACGCCGCCGAGCTGGCGCTGCTGGACGCGCGCGGCTGGCCAGGCGCCGTGGGGCTGGAGTACCGCCCCCGCGCCGGCACCTCCGCCGGGCTGGTCTGGCTGACGAACCGCACGGCGCCCGACCACGGATCGTCGATCGCTTCGACGCGCGGCTAGGAGCCTGTCGGGCTTTGGGTCGGGTGCGCGTTGGGCCTGCAAGGGGGCTGAGCCCAGGCGCAAAGCGGAGCTGGGCTTGATGCCCAGCGAGCATTTGCAACGCCGGATCAGCCCCCTTGCAGACCCAACCCGAAGGGCCGGGGTGATTTGCGGGGCGATGCGGCGTTGCCGACTCGTTGTGGGGGATGGATCCCACGCCTCGTCGGCGCCTTGCCTC
>JBKBOJ010000112.1:0-5963 GCA_046294815.1 Roseateles sp.
AAGGACGGCTCCGGCGGCACCGGCCTGGGCCTGGCCATCTGCCGCAAGATCGTCGAGGTGCATGGCGGCCACGTCACGGCCGAGAACCGGCCCGGCGGCGGGGCGCTGTTCCGCATCGTGCTGCCGCTGCGCCTGTCGGGCGACTCGCGGCTGTCCAGCACCTACTGAGGCCGTCGCGCCCGCCGCCTATGCCAGCGCCCCTGGCGCTCAGGGGATGTCGATGGCATGCAGCCCGAAGCCGCGCCCGGTGCGGCGGTCGTCCAGATAGCGGCGCAGCGTCTCGGCGGTGGTGTGGAACGCGATCTGCTCCCAGGGGATCTCGTCCTCGGCAAACAGGCGCGCCTCCAGCGATTCCGGCCCCGGGTCGAAGCGCGTGGAGCGCAGCGTCGCGCGGTAGAACAGATGGACCTGGCCCACCCGCACGACGTTGAGCAGCGTGTACAGCGGCCCCAGCTCGATGTCGGCGCCGGCCTCCTCCTGCGTTTCGCGCAGCGCGCCCTCGGCCGTGGTCTCGCCCAGTTCCATGAAGCCGGCGGGCAGCGTCCACAGCCCGTGGCGCGGCTCGATGGCGCGGCGGCACAGCAGCACGCGGCCGTCGGCCTCCCAGACCGGCAGCGTGCCCACCACGTTCAGCGGGTTCTGGTAGTGCACGCTGTGGCAGGCCGGGCAGACGGCGCGCTCGCGGTTGTCGTCGGCCGGGATGCGGTGGTCCACGGCGGTGCCGCAGTGGGGGCAGTGCTTGAAGCGGCTGGGCAGGGGCATGCAGGGCAGTTTATAGACGGCGAGAATCGGCCGCATGAAGCTCTACAACTACTTCCGTTCGTCGGCATCCTGGCGCGTGCGCATCG
Source organism: Roseateles sp. (assembly GCA_046294815.1). Taxonomy (GTDB): domain Bacteria; phylum Pseudomonadota; class Gammaproteobacteria; order Burkholderiales; family Burkholderiaceae_C; genus Pelomonas. The sequence goes on from JBKBOJ010000112.1 coordinate 849, forward strand.
GCCTGGCGCTCAAGGGGCTGGACTACGACTACGCCGCCGTCCACCTGGCCAAGAACGAGCAGTTCGCCGAGCCCTTCGCCAACCGCCAGGTCTCGCACCTGGTGCCGGCGCTGGTGCTGGACGACGGCCATTGGCTGAGCCAGTCCATGGCCATCCTGGAGTACCTGGACGAGACCCACCCCGAGCCGCCGCTGCTGCCGCGCGACCCGCTGGCGCGTGCCCAGGTGCGTGCGCTGGCGCAGGACATCGGCTGCGACATCCACCCGCTGAACAACCTGCGCGTGCTGCGCTACCTGAAGGGCGAACTGGGCCAGGACCAGGACACGGTGGACCGCTGGTACCGCCACTGGATCGCGACCGGCCTGGCCGTCGTGGAGCGGCGGCTGGCGCACACGGCGGGGCAGTTCAGCTTCGGCGATGCGCCGGGCCTGGCTGACTGCCTGCTGGTGCCGCAGGTCTACAACGCGCAGCGCTTCGACTGCCCGCTGGACGGCTATCCGACGGTGATGCGCATCAACGCCGCCTGCCTGGCGCTGCCGGCGTTTGCCAACACCCACCCCAGCGTGTGCCCCGATGCGGCCTGACGCGGATTGGCTGCGGCCCGACTGGCCGCAGGTGCGCGCCTTCATGACCACGCGCGGCCCCAACTACGGCCGCAAGGCCGGCGACCCCGAGCAGGTGCGCGCCAACCGCGCGGCGCTGGCCGGGCTGCTGGGCGCGCGCCCCGTCTTCCTGGACCAGGTGCATGGCGCCGATGTCGTGCGCCTGCGGCCCGAATGGCATGACGACAACGCACCGCAGGCCGACGCCGCCGTGTCCACCGACCCCGAGCTGGCTGTCGCCATCCTGGTGGCCGACTGCCTGCCGGTGCTGTTCACCGCGCCCGGCGGCGTGGCCGGCGCGCATGCCGGCTGGCGCGGCCTGGCGGCCGGCGTGCTGGAGAACACCGTGGCCGAACTCTGCGCGGCCACCGGCTGCGAGCCGCGCGACGTGCAGGCCTGGTTGGGCGCCTGCATCGGCCCGCAGGCTTTCGAAGTGGGCCCCGAGGTCGTTCGGGCCCTGGGTCGCGAGCCGCTGATGCACGACCAGCCTGGCTGTCGGTTCCGCGCCGCACCCGAGCCACGTTGGTTGGTGGACCTGCCCTTGCTGGCTCGCGAACGCTTGACCTCGGTCAATGTCACTCGAATCAGCGGCGGCAACTGGTGCACGCTGACCGATGATTCACGCTTCTTCTCGTTTCGGGGCGAGTCCCTCGGTCGGCCCCGCGGCCGCATGGCCGCCTGCATCAGCTTGCGCTGAGGCCTCGGCGGCGCGCCTGCGGCGCCGGCCCGGCGTGCCGAGGATGTAGAGCAACAGACCCAGCGGCAGGACGCCGTAGAGCATCAGCGTGACGAGCGCGCCCAGCAGCGTGCCCTGCGGGCTCAGCGCCTCGGCCGCGGCCATCATCAACGCGACGTAGGCCCAGGCAATGGCGATGAGATACATGGGGCTTTCATGGGTGTGTCGGCAGATGCGGTTACAAAGGCTGCACCCGGCCAGATGTGGCAAGCTTATTGCAAAGCTCTTTGGCGACATGGTCCGCACGGAGAGTTCCTAGGAGATTCATGGTCACTCGCAAGAAGAAGAACGACGCGCCAGCCCCGGCGGACGGCGCGTCCCCTCCGGACCTGATGCAGCAAATGGCCAAGCTGCCGCAGATCTCGCCCACGGCGCTGGCCCAACTGCAGGCCGACTACCTCAGGCAGGCCGTCGCGTTGTGGAACGCGGCGCTGGGTCAGGGCGAGGCGCCCGCCATCAGCGACCGCCGCTTTGCCGCGCCGGAGTGGACGGCCAATCCGGCGGCCCACTTCATGACGCAGCTCTATCTGCTCAATGGCCGCACGCTGCAGCAGATGGCCGCCGCCGTGGAGGCCGACGACAAGACCAAGGCGCGCATCAAGTTCGCCGTGCAGCAGTTCGTCGACGCCGTCTCGCCGAGCAATTTCCTGGCGCTCAACCCCGAGGCGCAGCGGCGCGCACTGGACAGCCAGGGCGAGACGCTGGTGCGTGGCCTGCAGCAGCTGTGGGGCGACCTGCAGCGCGGCCATTTGTCGCAGACTGACGAGAGCGCCTTCGAGGTGGGCAGGAATGTGGCCACCACGGCAGGCAGCATCGTGTTCGAGAACGAGCTGTTCCAGCTCATCGAGTACGCGCCGCTGACGCCTACCGTGAAGGCCCGGCCGCTGCTGATGGTGCCGCCCTGCATCAACAAGTACTACATCCTGGACCTGCAGCCCGACAACTCGCTGATCCGTTATGCGGTGGCCGAGGGCAACCGCGTCTTCGTCGTCAGCTGGCGCAACCCGGATGAGTCCGTCAAGCACCTGACCTGGGACGACTACATCGAGAGCGGTGCCATCGCGGCCATCCGCGTCGTGCAGCAGATCAGCGCTCAACGGCAGATCAACACGCTGGGCTTCTGCGTGGGCGGCACCATTCTCGCGACGGCGCTGGCCGTGCTGGCCGCGCGCGGCGAGCAGGCGGCCGCCAGCGTCACGCTGCTGACCACGCTGCTGGACTTTGCCGACAACGGCGTGCTGGACATCTTTGTCGACGAGGCCAGCGTGCGACTGCGCGAGGCCACGCTCGGGCCCGACGCGCCCAAGGGGCCGCAACTGCTGCATGGCCAGGAGCTGGCCACCACCTTCAGCTTCCTGCGGCCCAACGACCTGGTGTGGAACTACGTCGTCGGCAACTACCTGAAGGGCGAGGCGCCGCCGGCCTTCGACCTGCTGTACTGGAACGGCGACTCGACCAACCTGCCCGGGCCCATGTACTGCTGGTACCTGCGCCACACCTACCTGCAGAACGAGTTGAAAATCCCGGGCCGGCTCACCGTCTGCGGCGAGAAGTTGGACCTGGGCCGCATCGAGGCGCCGGTCTACATCTATGGCTCGCGCGAAGACCACATCGTGCCCTGGCATGCGGCCTACCGCAGCACGCAGATCCTGAAAGGCAAGAAGCGGTTCGTGTTGGGCGCGTCGGGCCACATTGCCGGCGTCATCAACCCGCCGCCCAAACCGGGCAAGGCACCCAAGCGCAGCCACTGGATCGGCAGGGGCGCAGCGCTGCCGGCCGATCCCGAAGCCTGGCTGCAGGCCGCCATCGAGCACCCGGGCAGTTGGTGGCCGGACTGGTCGGCGTGGCTGGCCGCCCACGCCGGCGCCGACAAGCCCGCGCCCAAGACGCCGGGCAACCGCAAGTTCAAGGCCATCGAGCCCGCGCCCGGTCGCTACGTCAAAGTCAGGGCCTGAAACATGAGCCCCTCGTTCACGCAACCCCTTGGCCGCTCCCTCGAGGGGCCGGTGATGCCTGCGGCCTGGAGCGGCCAGTGCGTCGCCAGACGGGCCGGCTTGGGGGGGGGGGGCCGCTGCTTGGCCCAAGCAAGTTCCCGCCCGCATTCTGATCACTGAAGGAGACTCACCATGAGCCAGCCAGACATCGTCATCGTCGCCGCCGCGCGCACCGCCATCGGAAAATTCGGTGGCACCCTCGCCAAGACCCCCGCCAGCGAGCTGGGTGCGGCTGTCATCCAGGACCTGCTGCGCCGCACCGGCCTGGCGGGCGATCAGATCAGCGAGGTCATCCTGGGCCAGGTGCTGACTGCCGGCGTGGGCCAGAACCCGGCGCGGCAAGCCGTCATCAAGGCCGGCCTGCCGCAGGCCGTGCCGGCGTTCACGATCAACAAGGTTTGCGGCTCGGGCCTGAAGGCCGTGATGCTGGCCGCGCAGGCCATCCGCGACGGTGACAGCGACATCGTCATCGCCGGCGGCCAGGAGAGCATGAGCCTGAGCCCCCACGTGCTGCCCGCGTCGCGTGACGGCCAGCGCATGGGTGACTGGAAACTGGTCGACACCATGATCACCGACGGCCTGTGGGACGTCTACAACCAGTACCACATGGGCATCACGGCCGAGAACGTGGCCAAGAAGTACGGCATCACCCGCGAGCAGCAGGACGCGCTGGCGCTGGCCAGCCAGCAAAAGGCCGCCGCCGCCCAGGACGCGGGCCGCTTCAAGGACGAGATCGTGCCGGTCACGATCCTGCAGAAAAAGGGCGACGCGATCGTCTTCGCGGCCGACGAGTTCATCAACCGCAAGACCAACGCCGAAGCGCTGGCCGGCCTGCGTCCCGCCTTTGACAAGGCCGGCAGCGTGACGGCTGGCAACGCTTCGGGCCTGAACGATGGCGCCGCCGCCGTGATGGTGATGACCGCCGCCAAGGCCGCGCAGCTGGGCCTGACGCCGCTGGCCCGCATCGCCTCCTACGCGTCGGCCGGCTTGGACCCGGCGCTGATGGGCATGGGCCCAGTGCCCGCGGCGCGCAAGGCGCTGGAGCGCGCCGGCTGGAAGCCTGCCGACCTGGACCTGCTGGAGATCAACGAGGCCTTCGCGGCCCAGGCCTGTGCCGTGCACAAGGAGATGGGCTGGGATACGAGCAAGGTCAACGTCAACGGCGGCGCCATCGCGCTGGGCCACCCCATCGGCGCCAGCGGCTGCCGCGTGCTGGTCACGCTGCTGCACGAGATGATCAAGCGTGACGCCAAAAAGGGCATTGCCTCGCTGTGCATTGGCGGCGGCATGGGCGTGGCATTGACGGTCGAACGCTGAACCCCACCTTTCTTACCACTCCAACCACGAGGAGATATCCATGAGCCAGAAGATTGCCTACGTCACTGGGGGCATGGGCGGCATCGGCACCGCGATTTGTCAACGCTTGGCCAAGGCCGGCTTCAAGGTCATCGCCGGTTGCGGCCCGAGTCGCGACTACCAGAAGTGGCTGGACGAGCAGAAGGCGCTGGGCTATACGTTCTACGCGTCGGTCGGCAACGTGGCGGACTGGGACTCCACCGTCGCGGCTTTTCAGAAGGCCATCGCCGAGCATGGTGTCATTGACGTGCTGGTCAACAACGCCGGCATCACGCGCGACCGCATGTTCCTGAAGATGACGCCCGAGGACTGGAAAGCCGTCATCGACACCAACCTGAACTCCATGTTCAACGTGACCAAGCAGGTCGTGCCGGGCATGGTGGAGAAGGGCTGGGGCCGCATCATCCAGATCTCCTCCGTCAACGGC
>JBKBOJ010000113.1:0-5905 GCA_046294815.1 Roseateles sp.
AGCGCGGCCACATCTACATCGCGCAGCCGCCGCTGTACAAGGTCAAGGTCGGCAAGCACGAGCAGTACCTGAAGGACGGCCACGAGTTCGACGCCTTCCTGCTCAAGGTCGCGCTGCAGGAAGCCAGCCTGGACACCGGCGACGGCAACACCTTGTCCGGCGACGCGCTGGACGCGCTGGCGCGCAAGTACGTGACGGCGCAAAGCGTCATCGAGCGCCTGTCCAACTGGATGGACGGCGAGGCCCTGCACGTGCTCGCCAATGGCCTGGCGCTCAAGCTCGACACGCGCGCGGAGGCCGAGGCCAGCGCTGCCAGCCTGAAGAGCCTGCTGCACGACGCCGAGGTCACCGTCGAGACCGACCCGCGCACTGACAAGCTGTTCCTGAAGATCGCCCGCATGCACCATGGCAACGTGCGCGCCAGCGTCATCCATGCCGACTTCGTGCATGGCGCCGACTACGAAGTGTTGGCCGACGCCGGCCTGAGCTTCCAGGGCCTGATCAAGCCCGGCGCCGTCGTGCGCAAGGGTGAGGGCGACAAGGTCAAGGAAGCCAAGGTCGACGATTTCCGCGCCGCGATGGCCTGGCTGATGGCGCAGGCTGAAGCCAGCGTGGGCCGCCAGCGCTACAAGGGCCTGGGCGAGATGAACCCCGAGCAGCTGTGGGAAACGACGATGGACCCGGCCGTGCGCCGCCTGCTGCGCGTGCAGATTGAGGACGCCATCGAGGCCGACAAGGTCTTCACGATGCTGATGGGCGACGAGGTCGAGCCGCGCCGCGAGTTCATCGAGACGAATGCGTTGCGGGCGGGGAATATCGACGTTTGAGATCTGTAGGTTCTCAATAGCCGCAATAGCCGCGCCAACTGGGTCAAAACGTCCTGAGGCTGACGGTTCAAGCAGCGCTGGCTGCTGCCGGCAAGCCGGACGATCCAGACATGCTGTCAGAGCGTCACCGGGGCAAGTCGGAACAGGGGGCGCGCTCGCGACCCAAAGCCCGACAGGCGCCTAGAAACGGCAGTTGACCGCTTGCTACGCATCGAACGCCGCGGTGAACCTGGAGGCGGTAACGGTGCGGGTCCTGCGCCGCGGCGCGCCCCGCGTTTTGGGGATGTCAGCACCCAAGGTGGCAACTGCAGAATCCGGCCGTCGGCCATCGTGGAAGGAAGACCTATGAAGCTCGCCATCGCCCTCGCCACCGCCTTGACACTCACCGCCGGCGCTTCGCAAGCGACGACCGTTCTCACGTTCGACGGCGACGTGTGTTCTGCCACCGCCGACGGCAGCGGTGCCATGGTGGCCTGTGGCAACTTCTCTCCGATCAATCAAGCTTACGGCGATGGCGGCGGCGTCGACGTGAGCTACGTCTACCAGACCGGCAGCACGAACTCGATGCAGTTCTGGGCCGACGCCTATTCCGGCATGGAGCGCGTCGCCTTCGGCGGCGTCGATCCGCAGATCACGCTCGGCGGCGCGGTCACACTGCACAGCTTCGACATCGGTTCCTGGCCCAACATCGACCGGCAGTCCCAGGTCACGGTGATCGATCTCGCGACCATGCTTCCGGTGTTCAGCACGGGCCAGTTCACGGTGCTTGGTGCGACGCCGACCCACTTCGACGTCAACCTTGCGTCCAGCGTCGGCTTGCGCATCGTCTTCGGCCCGGATGGCTACAACGTCGGCATTGACAACATTGCCTTCACAGCGGGCGTGGTGCCGGAGCCGGAAACGTGGGCGCTGCTGGCGGCTGGCTTGGCCGTCGTTGGCGGCGTGGCGCGCCGCCGTCACACCGCGTAAGGCTGGATTCCTGTCGCGAAACCAGTGCCCGCCGGTTGATTGGCGGATGCATACGGTGTGCCAGGCGGGCGACCCTTCAGGTCGCCCGTATCGCTTTTGCTACGCCCTTGAGCGCGCACCCGACCTTTATCGAGATCGATCGCGCATCCGAATTTCAAACGGCCCCTGTGGCGCTGCGGCGGCGCCCGAGGAAGTGGTGCAACGCCACAGCCCGCAGGGGCTGAGATGCATGTGGCGCTTGTCGCGCCTCAGCCGCCGGCAACGCTGCGGCGGCGCACCGCGCCGGCCACGGCCAATCCGCCCAGTGCCATCAGCAGCAGCTGTGACGGCTCGGGCACTGGTGCGGCCAGGGTGGTGAGGCCGTTCAACGTGATGGAGCCGCTCCAGCTGCCGGAAGCCAGCGGGTCGGCATAGCCGTTGCCCAGTCGCACGACCAGGTCGGTTGCCGTGCCGCCAAAGCTGATCGGTGTGGCCAGCAGTACGCTGTCGGTCAGGCGGGTGCCAGGTGCGTCGCTGGCGCCGTTGGCCCAGGCGCGCCACTCGGTGGCGCCGAGGCTGCTGAAGCCGCCCACCTGCAAGGGCCCGCCGGCGGCGAGGGCTGCGGGGCCGACGTACAGCGTCAGGTCGTTGGCGTAGGTGTCCAGCGTCGAGGCGTTCAGCACGGCATGGACGGACACACCGGTCAGCGTGCCGGTGACGGCACCGGCCAGGTCGCCCGCGATCTGCAGGAACTGCCAGCCGGTGAACGACAGGTTGCTGAAGTTGTAGGTGATGGCCGAAGCGCTGATGGTGGCCGTCACGTTGGCCGGCAGTTGCAGCGCGCCGCTGTCGGCCCGCGCCGCGGGGATGAAGCCGGCCAGGGCTGCGGCGAGGGCCAAGGTCATCGCGGTCTTGTTCATGGGGATCTCTTCGGAAGGCGGATGCGTGGGTCGGGCGGGGCAGGCCGGTGAGGGCGCAGCCCCGCACCAGGCGGCTTACTTCTTCTTGGTCACGGTGCCGGCGGGCGCCAGGCTTTCCAGGTTGCAGCTCACCGTGCCGTAGTTCGTGCCCGCGCCGGCCACACCGGGCAGCTTCTGCTTCACGCAGGCGGGATCCTGCACCGTGTAGGTGTAGGGAATGCCCAGCGGGAAGTTGGCGGTAGTGCTCCAGTCCGTCGCGTCACGCGAGGGGCTGGAGCCGCTTGCCACCCAGGTGATGCGATAGGTCGCGAAGTCGGCCGGGCTCTTCACGTTGTTGTTGCGCAGCTCCCAGTAGCCGATGGCCGAGCTGTCGCGCGATGTGACCGGGTTCTGCGCGTCCTCGAACCAGTTGCCTTCGATCAGCGAGTAGCCGCCCATGCGGATGTTCGCGCCCGAGGTCTTCACGCCCGAGTACAGGTTGTTGTAGAGGTGGGTGTAGCCACCGCGCTGCAGCGGCAGGCGCGAGCTCACGTCTTTGTAGAAGTTGTGGTGGAAGGTGATGAAGCGGTCACTGGCGTCGCTGTCGCTGGAGCCGATGAGGCCGACCTTCTGATGGTCGTGGATGTAGTTGTACGAGTAGGTGATGTGGTGGGCACCGGCCTTGCTGTCGATGAGGCCGTCGAACTCCATATCGCCGGCGCCGGCGCAGTCCTTGAGACTGCTGAACAGCGTGTTGTGGTCGATCCAGATGTAGCCCGGGAACTTGCCGCCCTGGCCCTCGATGCCGATGGCGTCGATGGAACCCGGCAGCAGACCGATGGTCATGTTGCGAATGATGATGTTCTTGGCATCCCCCTTGATGGCCAGGCCGAAGTTGGCCGCCGAGCCGTTGACACCCTCGATGGTCACGTTGCTCTTGTTCTTGACTTCCACGATGGCGCCGGCCGGCTTCTTCCACTGGGCGCAGCTGTCGGTGATGGAGCCGAAGTCAAAGGTGCCCGTGTAGCGCAGCACCAGTCCGCTGCTGCCGTTGTAGGCGTTGATCGCGGCTTGCATCTCGGCGGCGGTGGCCACCGTGATCGGCGTGGCCGAGCCGCCACCGGTCACCACGCCGGCGTAGCCGCCGCTGTGGCCGGTCGGTGCCGGAGCGGGCGCAGGCGATGGGGCTGGCGCAGGCGCGGGCGACGGTGAGGGTGCCGGCGCAGGCGCCGGCGCGGGGGCCGGCGACGCCACGGGGCCCACGGCGCATTTCTCGGCCAGGCCCGGGTTGGGGTCGGCGCCATCGAAGGTGGCCGAGGTGCAGGGCACGGTGTTCACCAGCGTCTTGATGACCCACTTGTCTTTCAAGCCGAAGGACACCTGGCGCGGCGTGGTGCCGACCTTGCAGCTGCCGCCTTCGTCGGCGCACTTGGAAAAGCCCGACGGCCAGTCCGCCGCCTGGGCGCTGCCCAGTGGCGCCACGACGCCAATGGCCACGGCCATGGCAGCCAGGCCTTGGCGGGGGCTGGGGGCACACAGCGGCGCGGCCTGCTGCGGTTGGGGCGCGGTCAGGCCGCGGGACGCGAAACGCTTGCTCTTCATCGACTGTCTCCTGTGCTTGTCCGGGCTCGCCTCGAGCGGGCATGGCTGCGCCGGCAGCGCTCACCGGCGCCTTAGAAAATTCGAGGGAACCCACTCCGCCTGATGCTCCGTCTCGTGCGGCGCGAACCGGCAGGATCCGCGTCGGAGAGGGTGGCCATCGGCGTTGGCCAGGTGCGGCGCGTCAGCGCTCAGGCGTGGCGGCGTCGTGCACGTGGCCCGATGCTAGCGAGACCGATTGATTTCGGAAAGGCGTTTTACTTTTATTGGCGCGATGTTGCGGGTTTGTTCTGATCGTGCTTGCCCGAGGGTTCGCTGCATGGGTGATACGCCTGAGCTGCGGCTGGGCGGCGGCTTGCCGCTGCGCCAGGCAGACGCCGTCATGGGCGCGCTGGGCGTGCCGCAGAATGCGGGCCCGTCCGTTCCACCACCGGGCCGCCGATGTCCGACTTTCGCCTCGTTGCCACTGACCAACTCGCCCCCGAGGCCCTGCATGACGCGCTGGGCCGCGCCTTTGCCGACTACCTGGCCGGCCCCTTGCAGCTGACGCCCGAGCAGTGGCCCGGCTTCGTGGCGCGCCAGGGCGTGGACCTGGCGCTGGGCCGTGCGGTGCTGCAGGCCGACAGCGGTGCGGTGCTGGCCTTGGCGCTGGTGGCGCCGCGGCCGGCGCTGTCGCGCTGGCGGCTGGCCACCATGGGCGCCGTGCCCGAGGCGCGTGGCAGCGGTGCGGCGGTGGCCCTGCTGCAGGACTTTGTCGACCGTGGGCGCGCCGCCGGGCTGGCCGCGCTGGAGCTGGAGGTGTTTGCGCAGAACGAGCGCGCGCTGCGCCTGTACCGGCGCCATGGCTTCGTCGAACAGCATGCGCTGCAGGGCTGGCAGCGCCAGGCCCGGGCTGGCGAGCCGGTCGCGCCCGTCGGGGTGCGCGTGGTCGCCCCCGACACGGCGCTGGCCTGGCTGCGCGAGGTCGAGGCGCGTGTGGCCGACCTGCCGCTGCAGGTTGGCGCCGCCAGCGTCGGCGCGCTGACCACGCCGTGGACGGCCTGGCGCCTGGGGTCGGCCCAGCTGGTGTTCAGCGGCGACGCCGCGGCCGGCGTGGTCGTGCGCTCGCTGATCGACCTCGATCCCGCCCAGACGCAGGCCCAGGCGCTGCTGCAGGCCTTGCTGGCCGCCCACCCCGGCGCGCGCGTCAGCGTGCCGGCGCTGCAGCGGCCCGACCTGGGCGGCCATGCGCTGCGCCGCTGCGGCTTCGCGCCCGAGGCGCTGCACCAGTTCATCATGCGCCGCGACCTGGCCGGCCCGTTGATTCGCGACGAGGCGCCGGCTGACGCCGCTGCGGTGGCTGCGCTGATCGACACTGCCTTTCGCGACCACCCCTTCAGCCGGCACGACGAGGCGCTCATCGTGCAGCGGCTGCGCGAGCGCGGCGCGCTGACGCTGTCGCTGGTCGCGCAGGACCCGGCGACCGGCGAGCTGCTGGGCCATGTGGCCTGCTCGCCGGTGCGCATAGCCGGGCAGCACCTCGGCTGGCAAGGCCTGGGTCCGCTGGCCGTGCGGCCCGACCGCCAGCGCCAGGGCGTGGGCGCGGCGCTGGTGCGCGCCAGCCTGGCGCGGCTGCGCGCCGCGGGCGCGGCC
>JBKBOJ010000114.1:0-5798 GCA_046294815.1 Roseateles sp.
CGGTCAGAAGAGCGAGTTCCTGCACCTGGAATACGCCGACAAGGCCACGCTCTACGTGCCGGTGGCGCAGCTGCACCTGATCGGCCGCTACACCGGCGTGAGCCCGGAAGAAGCACCGCTGCACAAGCTCGGCTCGGGCCAGTGGGAAAAGGCCAAGCGCAAGGCGGCCGAGCAGGTGCGCGACACCGCGGCCGAGCTGCTCAATCTCTACGCGCGCCGCGCCGCCCGCGAGGGCCACGCCTTCCGCTACTCGGCCCACGACTACGAGGCCTTTGCCGCCAGCTTCGGCTTCGAGGAGACGCCCGACCAGCGCGCGGCCATCCACGCGGTCATCCAGGACATGATTTCACCGAAGCCCATGGACCGCCTGGTCTGCGGCGACGTGGGCTTCGGCAAGACGGAAGTCGCGCTGCGCGCGGCCTTCGTCGCGGTGATGGGCGGCAAGCAGGTGGCCATCCTCGCGCCCACCACGCTGCTGGCCGAGCAGCATTACCAGAACATCGCCGACCGCTTCGGCGCCTGGCCGGTGAAGGTGGCGGAGATGAGCCGCTTCCGCTCGGCCAAGGAGATCAAGGCGGCGATGGCGGGCATCGCCGACGGGTCCATCGACATCGTCGTCGGCACGCACAAGCTGCTGTCGCCGGACGTCAAGTTCAAGCGCCTGGGCTTGCTGGTCATCGACGAGGAGCACCGCTTCGGTGTGCGCCACAAGGAGGCCATGAAGGCCATGCGCGCCGAGGTGGACGTGCTGACGCTGACGGCCACGCCCATCCCGCGCACGCTGGGCATGGCGCTGGAGGGTCTGCGCGACCTCTCCGTCATCGCCACGGCACCGCAGCGGCGCCTGGCTATCAAGACCTTTGTGCGCGCCGAGACCAGCGGCACCATCCGCGAGGCCGTGCTGCGCGAGCTCAAGCGCGGCGGCCAGGTCTACTTCCTGCACAACGAGGTCGAGACCATAGAGAACCGACGCCAGAAGCTGCAAGAGCTGCTGCCGGAGGCGCGCATCGTCGTCGCCCACGGCCAGATGCCCGAGCGCGAGCTGGAGCGCGTCATGCGCGAGTTCGTCGCCGGCAAGCACAACCTGCTGCTGTGCTCCACCATCATCGAGACCGGCATCGACGTGCCGGCGGCCAACACCATCGTCATCAGCCGCGCCGACAAGTTCGGCCTCGCGCAGCTGCACCAGCTGCGCGGCCGCGTCGGCCGCTCTCACCACCAGGCCTATGCCTACCTGATGGTGCCCGACCTGCAGAGTCTGACCAAGCAGGCCATGCAGCGGCTGGACGCCATCCAGGCGATGGAAGAGCTGGGCTCGGGCTTCTACCTCGCGATGCACGACCTGGAGATCCGCGGCGCCGGCGAAGTGCTGGGCGACAACCAGAGCGGCAACATGATGGAGGTGGGCTTCCAGCTCTACAACGACATGCTGGCCGAGGCCGTGCGGGCGCTCAAGAGCGGGCGCGAGCCCGACCTGCTCTCACCCACCGGCGCGTTCTCGGCCAACACCGAGATCAACCTGCACGCACCGGCCCTGCTGCCCGATGCCTACTGCGGCGACGTGCAGGTGCGGCTGAGCCTGTACAAGCGCCTGGCCACGGCCGAAAAGCCCGAGCAGATCGACGCGCTGCTGGAGGAGATCACCGACCGCTTCGGCAAGCTGCCCGCACAGGGCCAGAACCTGTTCGACCTGCACCGCCTGCGCGTGCTGGCCAAGCCCTATGGCGTCATCAAGGTGGACGCGTCGCCCGCCGTCATCAATATCAACTTCCGCGCGAACCCGCCCATCGACCCCATGCGCGTCATCGAACTGGTGCAGAAGAACCGCAACATCAAGCTGGTGGGCAACGAGAAGCTGCGCGTGGAGAAGGCGCTGTCCAGCCCGCAGGACCGGGCGCAGGCGGTGCGCGAGGTGCTGCGCTTGCTGGGCCAGCCCGTCAAGTCCTGAACATGCCCCCGACAATACCCCTCATGTCCACACCCGCCTCTTGCTCCGCTGCCGGCCTGGTGCTGCGCGACGGCCCCGCCCTGCCCCCGCTGTCCCACTTCAAGCTGGCCGCCTTCGACATGGACTCGACGCTCATCAGCATCGAGTGCATCGACGAGATCGCAGCGCTGGCCGGCAAAGGCGAGCAAGTCGCTGCCATCACCGAGGCCGCCATGCGCGGCGAGATCACCGACTTCAAAGACAGCCTGCGCCGGCGCCTGGCCCTGCTGGCCGGCGTGCCGGCCACCGTGCTGGACCGTGTGCAGGCCGAACGGCTCGCCTTCAACCCCGGCGCGCGTGAGCTGTGCGCGGCACTCAAGGCCGCCGGGCTGAAGCTGCTGCTGGTGTCGGGCGGCTTCACCTTCTTCGCGCGCTTCGTCGCCGCCGAGCTGGGCATGGACTTCGTGCGCAGCAACGAGCTGGAGATCGAAGGCGGCATGCTGACCGGCCGCGTCGTCATGCAGGACTGGGGCGACATCTGCGACGGCGAGCAAAAGCGGCTGATGCTGCTGCAGTGCTGCGCGCAGATCGGCTGCCGGCCCGACCAGGCCATTGCGGTCGGCGACGGCGCCAACGACCTGCCCATGATGGGCGCCGCCGGACTGTCGGTGGCCTACCACGCCAAGCCCAAGGTGCGCGAGCAGGCCCGCATCGCCATCAACGATGGCGGCCTGGACCGACTGCTGGAACTGCTGAAGTGAAGCCCAGCGCGCTGCTCGCCGGGCTGACCGGCCTGCTGCTGGCCGGCGGCCTGCGCGCGCAGGAGCCGGCCCTGGTGTTCATCGCGGCGGCCAACCACACGATGCCGTTCTCCGAGCTGCGCGAGGATCAGCTGAGCGCCGGCATCCTGAAGGACCTGGGCGAAGCCATCGCCGAGCGGCTGGGCCGCAGCGCGCGCTTCGTCGTCGTGCCGGCCAAGCGCGTCAGCCGACTGCTCGACAGCGGCGGCGCCGACGCGCTGTGCTACACGACACGATTCTGGATAGACGCGCAGGCCGTGCACTGGAGCCCGCCGCTGTTCGACTACACCGGCGTGGTCGCGCGCGGGCCGCAGGCCGAGCCGCGCGCGCAGCTGTCGCAGCTGGCCGGCGAGCCACTGGGCACCGTGGCGGGCTATGTCTACCCCGAGGTCGAGGCGGCCCTGGGCGCGCAGTTCCGGCGCGATGACGCGCCGGACATGAGCCGCAACCTGGCCAAGCTCGCCGCCGGCCGCGTGCGCTACGCGCTGACCGAGCAGCTGACCCTGGCCTATGCGATGCGCAAGGCGCCGCAGCAGGGCCTGGCACCCATGCTGACCACGGTCAGCTATCCGACCGCCTGTGCATTCAGTACCCGGCGTGGCCTGCCGCTGGCGCGCATCGACCGCGTCATGGCGGAGCTGGTCAAGGACGGCAGCATCGAGCGCATCCTCGCGCGCTACCGCTGACGCGCCCGCCCGCGTCAGCGCCGCAGGCTGCGGCGGCGCGCGATGCCGCCCACCACGGCGATGCCGGCCAGCATCAGTGCATAGCTTTCGGGCTCGGGCACGGGCGCCGTCACCGCCAGCACATCGGCCACGATGGGCGTCGTCGTGGACGCCGTGATCGTCGTCCAGTTGGCATTGACGGCCAATGCCGCCTGCAGCTCCGCCATCGACGCATAGGGCGTGTCGCTGGTCGTCACCTGGGGCGTGAACTGCGTGTAGCGCGTGGCCGTGCTGGCGTCCACCTTGAACTCGCGCACCTGGATGCCCGACAGGCCGGTGGCCGCCATCGGGTTGTCCGAGTTCGTGTAGGTGCCGCGATTGGAGATCGCGCCCAGGAAGGTGATCTGTCCCGGCTGGTAATTGGTGGCGTAGAAGGCCGCCTGGAAGGCGTAGAGGATGTCGCCGCTGCTGGAGAGGTTGGATGCGCCACCGTTGAGGTTCGTGACGATGCCGTTGGGCGCTCCTCCAGCCGCGCCGGACTTGGCGGTGTACTGGCCGGTGGTGCCGGTGCCCTGCAAAGCCACCGAGGTGCCGGCCGCGACCGCGCTGCTCGCCGTCCAGGACCAGAAGGTCTCGGCCGTCGTCGAGAACACGCCAGTGGCCGACGTGGTCTGCGGCACATTGGTGTCGGTGAAGTAAATGGTCGTGCCCGGCGCCAGGTCGACGAAGGTCACGAAGGACCAGCCTCCGACCGTGGTGTTGACGTTCACGCCGGTGAAGGCGAAGTCCCCATTGGCCAGCGTGGTGCCGGCGGCTTGGGCAGAAGCGGCGGCCGCGGCGACGGCGGCGATGCCAAGGATGCGAGCGAATGCCTTCATGTCATGTCTCCAGGTTCAGGGTTGAGGCTTCAGCGGGAGGGCGGCGCATCACGGCGCCTGGGCGCCTGTCGGGCTTTGGGTCGGTAGCCCGCCAGGCTCCTAGGGTCAACAGGCCCGCCAGCAGCAGCAGCGCCGTGGCGGGTTCGGGCACAGGCGCGGCAGACAGGCGCAGGTTGTCCATGGACACGCCGTAGTAGCTGTCGCTGTTGGTCAGCGAGAAGCCGGCGATGTCCGCCGTGCCGCCGGCGCGGGCAAAGGCGAAGAAGCCGTCGGTGCGGCCGCTCAGGTCGACGTGCTGGATCAGGCTGCCGTCCAGGCGGTACAGGCTCAGCGTGACGGCGCCGCCGTCCACATCGCGCAGCTGAAAGCCCAGTGCCGACACGGGCGCCGCGAAACGGGCCGAGATCGCGCCCAGGCCGGCCGCGTAGCTGGCGTCGGCGCCCGCGCCGAACAGCGCCACACCGTGGACGTCTCCATAGTCATAGGCCCCCAGGTTGGCGCCAGCTGCGCCGGCCAGCAGCGTCAGGCCCGCGAGCGGGCTGCCGAAGCTCAGGTTGTCGAAACGGTCCTGCGCGGGCGGGCTGCTGCCCGGGCGGGGCGCCAGCGTGTAGGCCAGTTCCTGGCCGTCGAAACGCTCGCCGAACTGCACGCCGCCGAGGGTCAGCAGGCCGTCGATGTCGCCTTCGGCCAGACCGGAGAAGGTGATCGTGGCACCCGTCAGCGCGCCGTAGTCGACCTCGCTGATCGCCGCGGCCCGCGCCGTCGCGGCGCCCAGCGCCAGCGTGGCAGCCAGCGTGATGAGCTTGAACTGGTTCATGGCGTCTCCTTGCCTGTCAGCGGCCGCCGCCGACGACGGTCACGTTGTCGAAATCGGCCGTGACGACCGAGGTGTTGCTGCCCGACGAGAGCGCCAGGCCGACGTACAGCGTCGCCGCGGTGGTGCTGTAGTTGCTCTTCTCCGCCCAGGTCACGCCGTCGCTGGACGCGGCGGAATAGACCGCGTTGCCGCGGCGCTGCACGCGCACCCAGACCGGCAGCGTGGATGCGTCGAAGCCGGACAGGTTGGAGCGGTTGTTGCCATTGGTGGCCGCGCGGATCTCGCCGGTGGATGCGTAGCGGGCGGTCCAGGCATAGGCCGGCGTGCCGCTCAGGCCGTCCATCGCGACGACGCCCGCACGTGCGCCGGAGCCGCTGCCCCCCTGGCTGAGCACGCGCGCGGTGAACGTGAAGTCGCCCATCAGCGCCGTGTACTTGGTGCTGAACGAGTACGAGGTGCCGCTGGCCACGGCACCCGCGCCCGAGAGCGTGTAGGTGCCGGTGGCCTGCACATAGCTGGCGGCCGGCACGACGGCCGTCACCAATGGGCTCATCACCTGCTCGCCGCTGCCGTCGCCACAGGGCAGCGCGGCGGTGCAGGCGGTGCCGGGGATCAGCGGTGGCGGGTTGGGCGTGGGCGCCGGCGCGGGCGATGGCGGTGTGGGCGTCGGCGCAGGGGCCGGCGGCGTGGGTGCGGGCGAGCTGGGCAGTG
>JBKBOJ010000115.1:0-5791 GCA_046294815.1 Roseateles sp.
GGCCGGCTGCAGGCGCGCCTGGTCGCGCTGCACAACGGCGCCAAGCTGGCGCCGGCCGACGTGGCCATCGCGCCCGCCGACGCGCTGGTGCGGCTGGCCAGGCTGCGGCCGCTGCGCGCCGGCCAACTCGCCGGCGTCGCGCTGCCGGCACCCGAGCTGGCGCTCACACCCGGCGACAGCCTGCACCTGAACGTCAAGACCGCCGAGAGCGCCAGCCTGTTCGGCGCCATCGACATCGACCTGATCTCGCCTCGCGCATGAGCCGCACCGCCCTCATCATCGACACCGACCCCGGCCAGGACGACGCCATCGCGCTGCTGCTGGCCGCCGCCAGCCCCGAGCTGGAACTTCTGGGCGTCACCACCGTGGCCGGCAACGTGCCGCTGGCGCTGACGACGCTGAACGCCCGCAAGGTGCTGGAGCTGGCCGGCCGCCGCGACGTGCCCGTTTGCGCCGGTGCCGACCGGCCGCTCGACGTGCCGCTGGTCACCGCCGAACACGTGCATGGCGACACCGGCCTGAACGGCGTTGACCTGCCCGAGCCCACGCTGCCGCTGGACCCCCGCCACGCGGTGGATTTCATCATCCAGACGCTGCGCGAGCGCGAGCACGGCAGCGTGACGCTGTGCCCGCTGGGCCCGCTGACCAACATCGCCCTGGCGCTGCGCCAGGCGCCCGACATCGCGGCGCGCATCCGCCGCATCGTTTTGATGGGCGGGGGCTTTTTCGAGGGCGGCAATGTGACGCCGGCCGCCGAATTCAACATCTACGTCGACCCGCAGGCCGCCCACGAAGTCTTCAGCAGCGGCGTACCCATCACGATGGCGCCGCTGGACGTCACCCACCAGGTGCTGACCACCGAGGCGCGCATCCAGGCCATCCGACGCGTGGGCAACCGTGCGGGCGGGGTGGTGGCGGCCTGGATGGAGTTCTTCGAGCGCTACGACGAGGCCAAGTACGGCCAGGACGGCGGCCCGTTGCACGACCCCTGCGTCATCGCCTGGCTGCTGCGCCCGGACCTGTTCACCGGCCGCGACTGCAATGTGCGCATCGAGACGCGCAGCGAGCTGACGCGCGGCATGACCGTCATCGACTGGTGGCGCGTGACCGGCCTGCCGGCGAATGCCCTGGTGCTGCGGCATGTGGATGCGGACGGCTTCTTTGCGCTGCTGACCGAGCGCCTGAAGCGGCTGGACTAGGAGCCTGTCGGGCTTTGGGTCGCTCCTGACCCAAAGTCCGACAGGCTTCTAGGCGACCGCGGGCTCGAGCAGCCGGATGGTGCCGGCCTCGGCGTCCATCTCCGCGATGGCCCCGACCGGCACGGTCAGCTTGCGCTTGATGTGGCCGATGGCGGCGCCGCGGAAGACGGGCACGCCCAGCGGCAGGAAGTAGTCGTCGAACACCTCGTCCAGCGTCAGGCTGCCGTAGCCCTCGCCGGGTTCGCATTTGGTGAAGCGGCCCAGCACCACGCCCGCCAGCTGGGCGAGCGCGCCGGTCAGGCGCAGCGTGGAGAGGCAGCGGTCGATGCGGTAGATGTATTCGTTGATGTCTTCCAGGAACAGGATGGCGCCGCGGAAGTCGGGGAAGTAGGGCGTGCCGGCCAGCGACACGAGCACGGTCAGGTTGCCGCCGATGAGCCGGCCCTGCGCGCGGCCGGCGCGGATCGTCGAGATGCGCTCCTCGCGCGCAACCAGGTCGTCGGCGGGCCGCACGACTGGGTTGCGCAGCTGGGCGGCCTCGGCGTTCATCGCGACGGCCTTGAAGCTCTGCACCGAGAAGTCGTTCCATTCCGAGGCCGCCACCGGGCTGTGGAAGGTGACGAGGCCGGTCTGGCGGTGAATCGCGTTGACCAGGCTGGTCAGGTCGCTGAAGCCGCCGAAGAACTTGGGTTTGCGGCGGATCAGCGCGTAGTCCAGCTGGTCGACGATGCGGTTGCAGCCCGAGCCCCCGGTCATCGCGAGGATGCCGGCCACCGAGTCGTCGGCAAACATCGCATTGACGTCGGCGGCGCGCTGCGCGTCGGTGCCGGCAAAGGGGCCGCGGCGCGCGGCCACGTGCTGGCCGGTCTTGACCTTGAACCCCAGTGCCTGCAGCGACTCGATGGCGATCCTCAACGGCTCGCGCTCGAAGGTGGCGTTGGCCGGGCTGACCAGGCCCAGCGTGTCGCCCGCGCGCAGCCGTGGCGGGCGCAGGGTGGCGGCGGGGGTGGCGGTGACGGCTTGGGCGCTGGCCAGCAGGCCCGTGGCGGCAGCGCTGAAGTGCAGGATTTGGCGGCGGGAGGCTTGCATGGTGCGGGCTGGGTAAGGAGCTTGGGTGTGGGGCTGGGCGGTGGTGTTGGGGTCCAATGCAGCCATGTCTTCAGATCTGCCCCCACTGCCCCCGCTGTCGCCCGGCCGCTACCGTCACTACAAGGGCGGCGAGTACGAGGTGCTCGCCGTCGCCCGCCACAGCGAGACGCTGCAGGCGCAGGTCGTGTACCGACCGCTCTACAACGACAGCGGTTGGTGGGTGAGGCCGCATGCGATGTTCGTCGAGACGGTGGTGATCGATGGTGTGAGCCGGCCGCGCTTTGAGCGTCTGCCCGAGTAGTTCAGAGCACCCGCGGCAGGTCGCGCCGTACGGCCACGCGGTCGCCGAAGTCGAAGTGCCACCATTCGGTGTTGATGCTTTGGAAGCCGGCCTCGCGCATCGCCGCGCGCAGCCAGCCGCGCTCGATGAGGTGCTGGGCCGTCAGCGCGCCCAGCGCCAGGTGCTCGGCCTCGTGGTCGGGGTGGGAGGCCAGCGTCATCGCGTCGAAGCCGCTGCCCATGTCGACCTCGCGGCCCTGCGGGTCTAGCAGGGTCAGGTCCACGGCCATGCCGAAGCTGTGGATGGAGCCGCGCTCGGGCGGCGCCAGGTACATGGTCAGCGGCGTGCCCTGCAGCTCGTCCCACAGGCGTTGCTGGATGCGCTGGGGGCGCAGCGCGTCCAGCACCAGCAGCCGGTAGCCGGGGCGGCGCGCCTGCAGCCAGGCGGCAGCGTATTCCAGCGCGTCGGCGGCCTCGCGGCGCAGCCAGGCGCAGTCGATGCCGTCGTACACCGGGTGGCCCACGAAGTTGTTGGCCGTGGCGTAGCGCAGGTCCACGGCGATGCCGTGCCGCAGTGTGTTCAGGCGCCGGAACTGCGGGTGGGTGGCGATGTCTTCGATGGGGATCACGGCAGTCGGGCGAGATGGGCTGACGCGGCCGCGGTGATGAACTTGACCAGCCGTCGCGCGGCCTGGGCCAGCGGCGCGCTGGCGGCGCTGAGCAGGTAGAGGTGCACGTGGACGGTGGGCGTCAGCGGCCGCACGCGCACCTTGCCGAGATCGGCGCTGGCGGCGGTGAAGGGGTCCACCAGCGTCATGCCCACGCCGGCCTCCACCAGCGCGCGCGCGAGCTGATAGGTCTGCACGGTGATGCGGCTGGCCAGCGGCTGGCCCAGCGCCTCGCCGGCATGGTGCAGCAGGCCGGCCAGCGGATCGTCACTCTGCAGGCCGACGATTTCGGTGCGGATGTCGGCCAGGCCCAGCGCGCCCTCGCCCTGGGCCTCGGGGCTGCCCAGCGGGCACAGCGCCACCATGGCGCCGCTGGCGATGATCTCGGTCTTGATGCCGGGGTGGCGCGGGTCCTGCAGCGACAGGGCCAGGTCGGCCTCGCCCAGCAGCAGTGCGGAGACGATCTCGCGCGTGTGGTGCGTGGCCAGCGAGCAGCTGGCATTGGGGAAGGCCTTGCACCAGGGCGTCATGGCCGCGGGCACGATGGCCGTGGCCAGCGCCGGCGTGGCCACCAGCCGCACCTGCTCGCTCTCGCCGCTCTTGAGGTTGGCGGCCAGGCGGCGTATGCCGACGAGGTCGCGGTTGAGCTTGTCGATCTCGACGAACAGCCGTTGCGCCTCGGGCGTGGGATAGAGCTTGCCGCGCACGCGTTCGAACAGCGCCATGCCCAGCTGCAGCTCGCAGTGCTGCAGGACCTTGGTGACGGCGGGCTGCGAGATGTGCAGCAGTTGGGCGGCGCCGCTGATGGAGCCGGCCTGCATGATGGCGTGGAAGACTTCGATATGGCGCAAGCGCATGTCAAGCCTCCGGCCGCGAGAGCCGGCTTGGGAGGGCGCTGCGCTCGGCCCATGAACTCACGACGGCCTTGAAGATCATTTCCGGTAGACCCCCTCGAAGTCCACCGAGCCGTTCGGTGCCATCTTGAAGCCCACCACGTCCTTGCGGATGGGGATGTAGACGGTGGAGTGCGCCATCGTGATCCACGGCCGTTCGCGCTTGAAGATCTCCTGGGCCTTCTCGTACAGGGCCCGGCGCTTGGCCTGGTCGGGCGTGGCGCGGGCCGCGTCGATGAGCTTGTCAAACTCCTTGTTGCAGAACTTGATGCCGCTCTGGTTGGCTGCGCAGCTCAGGTTGGGCGTCAGGAAGTCGTCCGCATCGCCGGTCTCGCCGCTCCAGCCGCTCATGTAGACGTTGTGCTCGCCGTTGTTGGCGCGCTTGAGGTACTCGCCCCATTCGTAGGTCTTGATGTTGGCCTTGACGCCGATCTTGGCCCAGTCCTGCTGGATGAGCTGAGCCATCAACTGGCCGTTAGGGTTGGTGGGCCGCTGCACCGGCAGCGCCCACAGGTCGATTTCGAAGCCGTTGGGATAGCCGGCCTTGGCCAGCAGCGCCTTGGCCTTGGCGGGGTCGAACTCGTTCTTCAGCGTCTTGTTGTAGCCGGGGATGGCGGGCGGGAAGGCGCTGACCGCCTGCATCGCATCGCCGCGCGGGAACAGCGCCTTGAAGATGGCGTTGCGGTCGATGGCGATGTCCAGCGCCTCGCGCACCTCGCGCTTGTCGGTGGGCGGCTTCTTGAGGTTGAAGCTGAGGTAGGAGATGTTCAGCGCCTGGATCTTCTGGATGCTGACGTTGGGGTTGTTCTCCAGCGCGGCCAGGTCCACGTCGCGCAGCGCGGCCGCCACATGGCATTCGCCGGCGGCGATCTTCTGCACCCGCACATTGGGCTCGCGGCTGATGCTGAAGATCAGGTTGGTCGTGGGCTGCTTGCCGCCCCAGTAGTCGGGGTTGGCCGTCATGCGCAGCACGTCGTCCTTGGCGTAGCTCTTGAACATGAACGGCCCCGTGCCCACCGGCAGCACGTTGATCTGGTTGGCCTTGCCCGCCTTGAGCAACTGCGCGGCGTACTCGGCCGAATGGATGCCCGCCCAAGCAAACGCGAAGTTGGCGATGAAGGTCACGTTGGGCTGGTGCAGCCGGAAGCGCACCGTCAGGTCGTCCACGCGGTCGATGCCGGCGATGGCCTTGGCCAGGCCCAGGTTCTGCGGATAGATGAAGTTGGCCGGGAAGGCCTTGTTGAACGGATGGTTGGGGTCGATGAAGCGGCTGAAGGTGAAGATCACGTCGTCGGCGTTCAGCGTGCGCGTGGGCTTGAACCAGGGCGTGCTGTGGAACTTCACGCCGGGGCGCAGCTTGAAGGTGAAGCTCTTGGCGTCCGGCGAGATCTCCCAGCTGGTGGCCAGCTTGGGTGCCAGCTCGGTGGTGGGCCGCTTGAAGCCCAGCAGGCCATTGAACATCTGCGCGCTGACGGTGTTGGTGCTGGCGCTGTCCCACAGGCCGGGGTCGAAGCCCTCGGGGCTGGCGTCGGCGCAGTAGACCAGCGGCTTGCCCTGGGCCTGGACGGCGGCGGGCAGCAGGGCGGCGGACAGGACGAGCAGCGGAACGGCAAGCTTCATGACGGCGGGCTGGGGTTCGGGCGACGGTGGATTGTTCGGAGCG
>JBKBOJ010000116.1:0-4563 GCA_046294815.1 Roseateles sp.
GTCTGGCCGCCGAGGACATCGGCCAGCCCACGCCGCTGCCGCCGGCCCCGGCGCCGCTGACGGCCGACGAGCGCCGCGCCGCGCGCAGCCACCCGGGCCTGGCGCGCGCGCTGCGGCTGATCGAGCTGGGTCTGCGCAGCGAGGGCGTGCGCGAGTGGAACTTCTCGCTGCGCGGCATGAACGACCGCCAGCTGCTGGCCGCCGCGCAGGAGGCCTGCGACCGCGAGGTCTGGGACCGCTGCATCAACACCAGCGAGCGCACCCGCGTCGAGATCGACATGGCCCAGCGCTTCCCCACGCCGCACCGCGCCGAACTGCTGCGCGAGGCCCAGGCCAGCGGCATCGACCCGGCCTATGTGCTGGGCCTGATCCGCCAGGAGTCGCGCTTCGTGCTGGATGCGCGCTCGCATGTGGGCGCGTCCGGGCTGATGCAGGTGATGCCAACCACCGCCAAGTGGACCGCCAAGAAGGTCGGCATGGCCTACAGCCCCGAGCGGCTGCACGACCGCGACTTCAACCTGCGCATCGGCACCAGCTACCTGCGCTTGGTGCTGGACCGCTTCGACGGCGCCCAGGCGCTGGCCGCCGCGGCCTACAACGCCGGCCCAGGCCGGCCCGCGCGCTGGCGCGACGGCCCGGTGCTGGACGCCGCCATCTGGGCCGAGAACATCCCGTTCAACGAGACGCGCGACTACGTGCGCAAGGTATTGCTCGGCAGCACCGTCTACGCGCAGCTGTTGGGCCTGCCGAACACGTCGCTGCGCGAACGCCTGGGCACCAGCGTGGGCCCGGCCGGCGCGCGCGCGGTGGCCGACGACCTGCCCTGAACACCTCAGCCTGAAGACAGCACCATGACCCTATCCGTCCTCATCCTCGGTGGCAGCGGCTTCGTCGGCCGCGCGTTGTGCGAGCAGCTGACGCGCCGACTGGGCGCGGGCGTGCGCATCACCGTGCCGACGCGCCGCGCGGCGCATGCGCAAGGCGTGCAAACCCTGCCAGGCGTGACGGTGGTGCAGGCCGACGTGTTCCGCGACCTGCCGGCACTGCTGCCCGGCCACGACGCCGTCGTCAACCTGATCGCCATCCTGCAGGGCAGCGCGGCGTCCTTCGAGCATGTGCATGTGGAGCTGCCGCGGCGCATCGTGGCCGCGGGCGCGCGGCGCGTGGTGCATGTCAGCGCCCTGGGCGTGGCCGAGCATGCGCCGTCGCGCTACCTGCGCAGCAAGGCGGCCGGCGAGGCCGTGCTGCGCGTCGGCCAACAGACGGCGGGCCTGGATCTGACCGTGCTGCGCCCCTCGCTGGTGTTCGGCCGCGGCGACCGCAGCGTCAACCTGTTCGCGCGGCTGCAGCGCTTCGTGCCGGTGGTGCCGCTCGCCGGCGCCGACGCGAGGCTGCAACCGGTCTGGGTGCAGGACCTGGCCGCCGCGCTGACCGAGGTGCTGCTGCGCCGGGACAGCATCGGCCAGACCTACGAGATCGCCGGCCCGCGCGAGCTGACGCTGGCCGAGCTGGTGCGGCTGGCCGGCCGCGTGGCCGGCTGCGAGCGCCCGGTACTGCCGCTGCCGCATGCGCTGGCCATGCTGCAGGCCCTGTTCATTGAATGCCTGCCCGGCGAGCCGCTGCTGTCGCGAGACAACCTGGCCTCGCTGAGCGTGCCCAACGTCGCCAGCGGCACGATGCCGGGCCTGGCCGAGCTGGGCATCGCGCCGGCCGCGCTGGAGGCGGTGCTGCCCACCTACCTGGCCCCAGGCGCGGGCCTGGCGCGGCTGGACGCCTGGCGCGCCAGGCATTGATCCGATGCGGATTGCTCATCCCGCCCACGCCGCCGTACCGGTAGGCTGGCAGGCATGAAGCTCTACATCGGCAACAAGAACTACTCCTCCTGGTCCATGCGCAGCGCTGTGCTGCTGGCGGCCTTCGATATCCCGTTCGAGGAAGTGAAGCTGCGCTTCGACTTCAGCCCTGGATCCGAATGGACCCGCCGCATTGCCGCGATCACGCCCACCAAGCGCGTGCCGGTGCTGGTGGAGGACGACGGCTTCACCGTCTGGGACACGTTGGCCATCTCCGAGTACGTTGCCGACCGTCATCCCGACAAGGCCGTCTGGCCCAGGGACGCCAAGGCCCGCGCCCGCGCGCGCAGCCTGTGTGCCGAGATGCATGCCGGCTTCACGCGGCTGCGCACCGTGTGCCCGATGAACATCGAGGCCTTCTTCCCAGACATCGGCAGCCAGCTCTGGGCCGAGGACGAGGCCTTGCGTGCCGACGTCGCGCGGCTGGACGCGGCCTGGTGCGACGCGCTGGCGGCCAGCGGCGGCCCCTTCTTGTTCGGTGGCTTCAGTGCGCCGGACGCCTTCTTCGCGCCGGTCGCGGTGCGGCTGTCGCGCTTCGGCCTGCCGCTGTCCGAGCGCGCTGCCGCCTACCGCGACGCGCTGCTGGCCCACCCGGCCGTGGAAGACTGGATCGCCGACGCACTGCGCGAGCAGGACTTCGTGCCCGAGGACGAGCCTTACCGCACCGAACGCTGACATCTGCCATGTACAAACTCCACGCTTTCGCCCAATCCGGCAACGCCTACAAGGTCGCCCTGATGCTGCAGGCCTTGCAGCAGCCCTGGGAGGCTGTGCACGTCAGCTTCGCGGACTTCGCCAGCGGCCTGACACGCGCCGACACCTGGCGTCAGGAGCACAACGAGATGGGCGAGCTGCCCATCCTGGAGGCCGACGGGCAACGGCTGACCCAGTCGGCCGCCATCCTCATCCATCTCGCCGAACGGCACGGCCAGTACGGCGGCGCCACCGCCAGCGAGCGCCAGGAGGTGCTGCGTTGGCTGTTCTTCGACAACCACAAGTTCACGAGCTACTTCGCCACCTGGCGCTTCATGAAGTCGTTCGCGCCCGCCGCACCCGATCCGGCCCTGGCGGCCTGGTTCAAGAGCCGCATCGCCAACGCCTTCGGTATCGTGGACAAGCACCTGACCGGGCGGGACTTCATGATCGGCGCCGGTCCCACCATCGCCGACCTGTCGCTGTGCGGCTACCTGTTCTTCCCGGCGGAGGAGAGCGGTATTGACATCGCGGCGAGCTACCCGGCCATCGCAGCCTGGTGCGAGCGCCTCAAGGCCACGCTGCCGGGCTGGAAGCCGCCGTACGAGTTGTTGCCAGGCGAGCGGATCGCGCCGAAGTGGTGACCCCGGGGCGCGCAGAATGCCGCCCCATGCCTGAGTTCAAGACCTACCTCGTCGGCGGCGCCGTGCGCGACCGCCTGCTGGGCCTGCCGGTGCAGGACCGCGACTGGGTCGTCGTCGGCGCGTCGCCGCAGGCGCTGCTGGACGCCGGCTACCAGCCCGTGGGCAAGGACTTCCCGGTCTTCCTGCACCCCGACACGCACGAGGAAGTGGCGCTGGCCCGCACCGAGCGCAAGACCGCTGCGGGTTACCACGGCTTTGCCTTCCACGCCGCACCCGACGTGACGCTGGAGCAAGACCTGGCGCGCCGCGACCTGACCATCAACGCGATGGCCGAGGACGCCGACGGCCGGCTCATCGACCCCTACGGCGGCCAGCGCGACCTCGCGGACAAGGTGCTGCGCCATGTGTCGCCCGCGTTTGCCGAGGACCCCGTGCGCCTCCTGCGGCTGGCGCGCTTTGCCGCGCGCTTTGCGGACTTCACCGTCGCGCCCGAGACCGTTGCGCTGATGCGCGCCATGGTGGCGGCCGGCGAGGTGGACGCGCTGGTACCCGAGCGCGTCTGGCAGGAACTGTCGCGCGGCCTGATGGAACACCAACCCTCGCGCATGTTCGAGGTGCTGCGCGAGGCCGGCGCGCTGCGGGTCCTGCTGCCCGAGGTCGAGGCGCTGTTCGGCGTGCCGCAGCCCGAGGCCCACCACCCCGAGGTGGACACCGGCATCCACCTGCTGATGGTGCTGGACCAGTGCGCACGCCTGGCCGCGCCGTTGACCGTGCGCTACGCCTGCCTGTGCCACGACCTGGGCAAGGGCACGACGCGGCACGAGGAATGGCCGCGCCACATCGGCCATGAGCAGCGCAGCGAGACGCTGGCCCGCCAGGTCAGCGCTCGCTGGAAGGTGCCCACGGACTGCCGCGAACTGGCCGAGCTGGTGGCGCGCGAGCACACCCATGTGCACCAGAGCGGCGGCTTCGGCCCCGAGGCGAGGCTGCGGCTGCTGGAGCGCTGCGACGCCTGGCGGCGCCCCGAGCGCTTTGCCGAGCTGCTGTGGGCCTGCGAATGCGACGCGCGCGGCCGGCTGGGCCTGGAAGACAGACCCTATCCACAGCGTGCGCAGTTGCTGGCCGACCTGAAGGCCACGCAGCAGGTGGACCTGGCCGCCGCCAGCGCACAGGCCATGGCCCAGGGCGCCAAGGGGCCTGCCATCGGCGCTGCCGTGCGGGCGGCCCGGCTGCAGGCTTTGCGCTCGTTCGCCGACGGGCACTGAACCTAGGAGCCTGTCGGGCTTTGGGTCGGGTGCGCGTTGGGCCTGCAAGGGGGCTGAGCCCAGGCGCAAAGCGGAGCTGGGCTTGATGCCCAGCGAGCATTTGCAACG
>JBKBOJ010000117.1:0-4435 GCA_046294815.1 Roseateles sp.
GCAGCTCATTGTCAAATTTCGGCCTGCCCGCAAACACATGTTCCCGTCGCCCCTTTCCCGGTTACTGGACGATACGCCGACTGGCGGAAGAGGGGCGAGCCCGAAGCATGCCGGGTAACAATTTTGACGAGCAGCAGATCAGGCCGTGGGCCACGGGGCGGAAGAACTGGCTGTTCGCAGGAACACTGCTGGCGGGACAGCGCGCGGCGGCCATCATGAGCCTCATCCAGACGGCGAAGCTCAACGGGCACGATCCCTACGCCTACATGAAGGACGTCCTGCAGCGTTTGCCGACCCAGCGGGCCAACGACATCGCCGCGTTGTTGCCACATCGCTGGACCACAGGCCATGCGCTTGCTGCAGGGCTCCCTCACTAGGCTTGAAGGGGCGACGCCCGACGACCAACCGGCACAATGCCTTAGCTAGGGCCATTCGAAACATTCAGCAAGTTGGCCAGCCTGACTCGGCTGCCTCAAGACAACCTCAGCATGGATCGACCGCAATCTGCTGCGAGCCTAGAGCAGCGGCCTAGTCTTAAGGCGCGTCTAGAGCGCTGGCTGCGACAGCAGACGCCACTGCGCGTTTTTGCCGGACTTTTCCTGATTCGGCAGTTCCTGTTGCTGCCCGTATTGCTAGCTCTTCACACGGCTGAAATTGGCCCGGCGCTACCTCAAGGAGTCGTGGCAGAACGGTTGCAATCTCCCGTTTTCCTTCTATACATACTCGTCGTGGCGCCGATCGGCGAGACCGCCATGCAATGCTCACTTCTTCACTTGCTGATGCGAGACGCCATGCTTCGTCAGCGGCTGCGCTTCATTGTCTTATCTGCACTTCTGATGGTCCTGGTGCATCCGTGGGGGTGGGTGTCGGTGCCCCCCTTCGTCACCGGCGCGGTTCTTGCCGCTTGCTACGTACTGTTCGTTGAGCGGCGTTCCGCAGCGTTCGCATTCGCCATGACCGCGTTGCTGCACGCGTCCTTCAATCTCCTCGGGTTGCCTCTGCTCGTGTGGTCGGCTTATCGAACGGTTGCGAGCTAGAGGTCAGGCGAGTGCTGCCGAGCGGTCGATGGACCTGCGCGCTCTTCAGGCCCGTTTAAGCGGCAACTTGGCCACCGTGCCGTCACGGCTGCGAGGCCCCGCCGCAGTCAACATGACATGTCAGGCCGCTTACGTGGAAGACTCCATGAGCATGGTCCACCTGTCGCACGGTATGAACGCGCCGGCGTCGGAGCACCTGCTGTCCGAGCCCCTACTGGTGGCGCGCCTGGCCGCCGCCACGCTGCCGCACAGCCGCACGCCGTGGCTGCAGCTGGCGAGTGACTACGCGCTCATCCGCGACAAGATCGAGGCCGTGCTGCCCGACTTCGCCGGCTTCAACGAAAAGATCAGGCAGCCCGGGGGCTTCAGGCTGCGCAACACGGCCAGCGAGCGCGTCTGGGCGACGGCCAGCGGCAAGGCCCAGTTCAGCACCCATGCCATGCCCACCGACCTGGCGGTGCAGCGCGTGGCCGAGCGCCAGCGCGACCAGCGCGTCTTCACGCTGACCACGCTGCGCTCGCACGACCAGTACAACACCACCGTCTACGGCCTCAACGACCGCTACCGCGGCGTCCAGGGCCACCGCCGGGTGGTCTTCATCAACGCCGCCGACATCCGCGACCTGGGCTTACAGGCGGGCGACTGGGTCGACATCACCAGCCTCTACTGCGCGCAAGACGGCGCCGAGGTGCAGCAGCGCCGCGCCGAACGCTTTCTGCTCGTGGCCTACGACATCCCGCGCGGCTGCCTGGCGAGCTACTACCCCGAGACCAATGCGCTGGTGCCGCTGCAGAGCTTCTCGCTGGTGGCGCGCACACCCACCAGCAAGTCCATTCCCGTCGTGCTGACGCCCCATGCGCGCCGCGCTGCGGCAGACGCTGCATGAGCCGGCGCCCGGCGGCGGGCAGTGGATGGGCCGGTGGCCCGGCGCGCTGCACCACGCGTGGCGCGTGGCCTTCATGACGCGAGTGCGCGACCAGCCGGCCAGGCCGAAGGCCATCCCATGCTGGAGCGCCCAGCGCCGGAAGAACGCGCCCATCGAGCGGACCGGGCGGATCGAGTGGCGGGCCCGACCGGGGGTTGCGGATGATGTGGGCAACGGCATGCCCTGACCCCAGCCGGGCAGGGCATGCGCCACGCGCATGCGGAATCAGCCCAGCCGCACCGGCACGAAGATCTGTTGCCCGTCGCGCGCCACCAGCAGCGCCACCGACTTCGGGCTGTCCTTCAGCGCCGCGCGCACTTCTTCCACGCTGTGCACCGGCTTGCCGTTGAGCGCCAGCAGCACGTCGCCGGGCTGCACGCCGGCGAGCTGGGCCGGGCCGCTGACGCGCTCGATCAGCAGGCCGCCGTCCAGCCCCGAGGCGCGCAGCTCCTGCGGCTGCAGCGGGCGCAGCATCAGGCCCAGTTGGCCGCCCTGCGGCGCCGCGCTGGCCTCCTGCACGTCCTTGTCCGCGCGGCCCAGCGCCACGGTCTCGCTGATGCGCTTCTTGTCGCGCCAGATCTCCAACTTGAGCTTGTCGCCCGGCCGCGCCAGGCCCACGCGGCTGGACACATCGCCCGCCACGCGCACCGGCTCGCCGTCGATGTGCGTGATGACGTCGCCCGGCTTCAGCCCCGCCTTGGCGGCCGCGCTGCCCGGCTGCACGCTGGCCACCAGCGCGCCGTCCGGCGCCTCCAGCCCGAAGGACGTGGCCAGCGGCGCGGACAGGTCCTGCAGCGTCACACCCAGCCGCGCATGCTCCACCTTGCCGTTGGTGACGATCTGGTCCTTGATCTTCAGCGCCACGTCGATGGGGATGGAAAAGGCCAGGCCCTGGAAGCCGCCGCTTTGCGAATAGATCTGCGCGTTCACGCCGATCACGCGGCCTGCGCCGTCGAACAGCGGGCCGCCGGAGTTGCCCGGGTTCACCGCCGCGTCGGTCTGGATGAAGGGCACGACGCTGTCGCCCGGCAGGCTGCGGCCCTTGGCGCTGACGATGCCCTGCGTGGCCGTCTGCTCGAAGCCGTAGGGCGCGCCGATGGCCAGCACCGGGTCGCCCACCTGCACCTGCTTGGGGTCGCCCAGCTGCACGGTGGGCAGGCCCTTGGCGTCCACCTTCAGCACGGCGATGTCGGTGGCCGGGTCGCTGCCCAGCACCTGGGCCGAGAACTCGCGCCGGTCGCTGAGCTTGACCGTCACTTGCTTGGCGTCGCGCACCACATGGGCGTTGGTCAGGATCAGGCCGTCGCTGCTGATGATGAAGCCCGAGCCCTGGCCGCGGAAGGGTTGGGCGCCCTGCTGCGGCATGCGCAAGCCCGGGATGCCGCGGAAGAAGCGGAAGAACGGGTCGTCGTCGGCGCCCGGGCCCGGCTGGACGATGGCCGGGCCCTCCGCCTTGTGCAGCCCGGCCACCGTGATGCCCACCACGGCCGGGCCCTGGCTCTGCACGATGGCGCGGTAGTTGGGCGTCGTGGCGACGGGCGGCACCGCGGCCGCCATCGGGCTGGTGGCGGCAGCCGCAACGGCGCTGGCAGGGGCCGGGGTTTGCGCCGCGGCAGCGGCCGGGGCGGACTTGTCCTTGAACAGCGCGGGCAGCGTCCAGCCCGAAGCCGTGGTGGTCAGCGTCACGCCCGCACTCAGCAGGGCGGCGGCCGCGGCGGTCAGCGTCATCTTGGCGGTCTGGGTCATGGAAGGCTCCTCATCGAATAGGCTGCGGTGCAGCCGACGCGGTCACTCTAGGCAGGACCGGTGAGGGCTCGGTGAGGCGAAGATGAGGCCAGGATTAAGCCCGACAGGCTCCTAGGAGCCTGTCGGACTTTGGGTCGGGAGCGCGCCTTGGCGGGCCGGGTTGCCGCAACGCGGGCGCAATGTGGTGCTTGTGCTCGCCGCTGCAGCGGCGGTTCAGCGCGGCCAGCGGATCTCGGCGCGCAGCCCGCCCAGCGGCGCTTCGCCCAGCTGCACCGTGGCGCCGTGGCGGCGCGCGGCGGCGCGCACGATGGCCAGGCCCAGGCCGCTGCCTTCCACCGACGCGTCCTCGCCGCGCTGGAAGCGGTCGAACACGCGCTCGCGCAGCGAGGGCGGGATGCCCGGGCCGTCGTCGTCAACGCGCAGCAGCGGCGCGCCCTCCTCGCCGCGCAGCGCGGCCACCTGCACCTGGCGGGCGCCGTACTTCACGGCGTTGTCCACCAGGTTGCGCAGCGCGGCGCGCAAGGCCTGCGGGTCGCCGTCCAGCGGCAGCGGGTCGGGCGCGGTCAGCGCAAGCGCGACGCCGGCCTTGTCGGCCAGCGGCTGCACGTCGGCCACGACCTGGCGGGCCAGCTCGGCCAGGTCCAGCGGCTGCGGCGCCGCCGCGGCGCCGGGCGCGGCGCGCGCCCGCGCCAGCAGCTGCTCCACCAGGTGGGCCGCGCGGTCGATG
>JBKBOJ010000118.1:0-4166 GCA_046294815.1 Roseateles sp.
GCGGCCGCCGTGCTGCTGGCGGCCGGCCAGAAGGTGCCGGGCGCCGCGCCCTGGGCCGGCGGCGCGCGCAAGGTCTCGCTGCAGGCCAAGTTCCTGGCGCCGGTGGCCATCACGCAGGCCAACCTGGGCGAGGTCATCAGCGCCGGCTGGGCGCCCAAGGCCGTGGTCTGCAAGGGCGTCGATGCAGCCAAGGCCCCGGCGGCCTGCAAGTAAGGGCCTGCCATGAGTGCCCAGACCCAGCGCCTCGCCGTCATGGCGGCCGTGCTGGTGGCCATCGCCATCGGCTTTCATGCGCTCACCGGCAGCTTTCTGACCGCAGAGAACCTCTACAACATCGCGCAGCAGACGGCGGTGGTCGGCATCGTCGCCAGCGGCATGGCGTTGATCATCGTCGCGCGGCAGATCGACCTCGCGGTCGGCTCGTTGCTCGGCGCCGTCGGCGTGCTCATGGCCTGGCTGCAGTACACGCAGGGCTGGCCGGCCGCTGCGGCGCTGCTGGCGGGGCTGGCGTTTGCGCTGCTGATCGGCCTGTTCCAGGGCTGGCTGTCGGCGGTCATCGGCATCCCGTCCTTCGTCGTGACGCTGGGCGGTCTGGTATCGCTGCGCGGCGCGGCCTTTCTCATCGCCGACGGCAAGACCCAGCCGGTCACCGAGCCCTGGCTGCTGGCGTTGGGCGGCGGGCTGGATGGCTCGCTGGGCGAGCGCGGCAGCTGGGCGCTCGGCGCCGCTCTGCTGGCCTTGCTGTGGGGCTGGCAGGTGGTGCAGCGCCGCGCCCAACTGCGCGTGGGCGGCCAGCCGGGCGCGCTGCGCCATGAGTTGCTGAAGGGCGGCCTGGCGGCGCTGGCGGTGCTGGGCACCGTGGCCGTCTTCAACGCCTACCGGCTCGACGGCGAGGCGCAAGGCCAGGGGTTGCCGCTGCCGCTGGTGATCTGGGTGGCGGTGGTGCTGCTGCTGGGCTTCATCGCCAAGCACACGCGCTTTGGCCGCTACGTCTACGCCATCGGCGGCAACCCGGACGCCGCGCGGCTGGCCGGCATCCCGGTGCGGCGCGTGATGATCCAGCTCAACCTGCTGCTGGCCGCGCTGGTCGCGCTGGCCGCGGTGGTGGCGATGGCGCGGCTGAACGCCGGCACCAACTCCTTGGGCACGGGCATGGAGCTGACCGTCATCGCGGCGGCCGTCATTGGTGGTGTGAGCCTGGCCGGCGGCAGCGGCAGCGTGGGCGGCACGGTGCTGGGTGCGCTCATCATCCAAAGCATAGACAGCGGCCTGCTGCTGACCGACGTCAGCATAGGCTGGCGCATGGTGGTGCTGGGCCAGGTGCTGGTGGCCGCGGTGGTCTTTGATCGACTGGTGCAGAAATGAGCGCTTTGCTTGAAGTGCGCGAGGCGCGCAAATCCTTCGGTGGCGTGCACGCGGTCGATGGCGTCAGCCTGAGCCTGGCGCCGGGCGAGGTGCTGGCCGTGCTGGGCCACAACGGCGCGGGCAAGTCCACGCTGATGCAGATGCTGGCCGGCGCGCTGCCCTTCGACGGCGGCGAACTGCGGCTCAACGGCCAGCCGGTGAAGTTCGCCAGCCCCGCCGACTCGCGCGCCGCCGGCATCGAGACCATCCACCAGAAGCTGGCGCTGGCCGACAACCTCGACGCGGTGGCCAACCTGTTCCTGGGCCGCGAGATCCGCACCCGCTTCGGCCTGCTGGATGACGCCGCCATGCGCGCCGCCGCCCAGCCGCTGTTCGCGCGCCTCAACCCGAACTTCAAGAACATCGCCGACCCGGTGATGTCCTTGTCCGGCGGCCAGCGTCAGGTGGTGGCCATCGCGCGTGCGCTGCAGTTCAAGGCGCGCGTGCTGATCATGGACGAACCCTGTGCCGCGCTGGGCCCGGCCGAGACGGCCATGGTGCACGAGCTGATCCGCCGGCTGAGCGCCGAGGGCGTGGGCATTCTGCTGGTCACGCACGACATGCCGGACGTGTTCGCGCTGTCGCAGCGGCTCATGGTCATGAAGAACGGCCGGCCGGTGGCCACCTGCCGCACGGCCGACGTGACGGAGGACGAGGTGCTGGCGATGATCATTGCGGGCAAGGCGCCGGCCGCTGTCGAGCGGCAGAGGCGCTGAGGCCGGCTCAGCCCTCGCGGCGCAGCGCCGGGAACAGGATCACGTCCCGGATCGACGGCGAGTCGGTCAGCAGCATGATCAGGCGGTCGATGCCGATGCCGCAGCCGCCCGTCGGGGGCATGCCGTATTCGAGGGCGCGGATGAAGTCGGCGTCGAAGAACATCGCCTCCTCGTCGCCGGCGTCCTTGTTGGCCACCTGGGCATGGAAGCGGGCGGCCTGGTCCTCGGCGTCGTTGAGCTCGGAGAAGCCGTTGGCGTACTCGCGGCCGGTGATGAAGAGCTCGAAGCGCTCGGTGATCTTGGGGTTGCTGTCCGACGCACGGGCCAGCGGTGAGACCTCGACGGGGTAGTCGATGATGAAGGTGGGCTCCCAGAGCTTCTCTTCGACGACCGCTTCGAACAGGCCGAACTGCAGCTCGGCCAGGCTCCAGCGGGCGGGCGCTTCCTCTCCGGCCGCCTGCAGCTTGGCGCGCAGCACGGCGGCGTCGTCCGCCTCGGCCTCGCTGAGGCCGGCGTACTTCACGAGGGAATCGCGCACCGAGACGCGCGCGAAGGGCTGGTCCAGCGCCACCGGCTTGCCTGCATAGGTCAGCTGCGCGCTGCCCGTGGCGGCGATGGCCGCGTGGCGCAGCACGGCCTCGGTGAAGTCCATGATGTCGTGATGCGTCCAGTAGGCCGCATAGAACTCCATCATCGTGAACTCGGGGTTGTGGCGCACCGAGATGCCTTCGTTGCGGAAGTTGCGGTTGATCTCGAACACGCGCTCGAAGCCGCCCACCACCAGCCGTTTCAGGTAGAGCTCGGGCGCGATGCGCAGGTACATCTCCTGATCCAGCGCGTTGTGGTGGGTGATGAAGGGCTTGGCGTTGGCGCCGCCCGGGATGGGGTGGAGCATGGGCGTCTCCACCTCCAGGAAGCCGTGCTCCACCATGAAGCCGCGGATGGACGACACGGCCTTGCTGCGCGCAACAAAGCGCTGGCGGGCGGCTTCGTCGGTGATCAGGTCCACATAGCGCTGGCGGTACTTCTGCTCCTGGTCGGTCATGCCGTGGAACTTGTCCGGCAGCGGGCGCAGGCTCTTGGTCAGCAGGCGCAGCGTGGT
The DNA here is from genome assembly GCA_046294815.1 of Roseateles sp. Classification (GTDB taxonomy): domain Bacteria; phylum Pseudomonadota; class Gammaproteobacteria; order Burkholderiales; family Burkholderiaceae_C; genus Pelomonas. Next base: position 3,223 of record JBKBOJ010000118.1, read on the forward strand.
GACGGTGATGGTCAGCTCGCCGGTCTTGGTCTTCATCAGCGTGCCTTCCGCGCCGAGGATGTCGCCCAGGTCCCAGTGCTTGAAGGCGTCGTAGACCTCGGCGCCCACGTTGTCCACCGTCACGCGCAGCTGGATGCGGCCGGTGGCGTCCTGCAGCGTGCAGAAGCTGGCCTTGCCCATCATGCGCTTGAGCATCATGCGGCCGGCCACGCTGACGCGAATGCCCTGCGGCTCCAGCGCGTCGTTGGCGAGCTCGCCGTACTGCGCCTGCAGGGGGGCGGCGCGGTGCTGGGGCTTGAAGTCGTTGGGGAAGGGCACCGCCGTGGCGGCCCGCAGCGCGGTCAGTTTGGCGCGGCGCTCGGCGATCAGCTGGTTGTCGTCGGCGGCGGGAGTCGGGGTCGTCGTGGTCATTGCGGGCCTTCAGTGAGCCGGCAATTCTAGGAGCCTGAAGCGCGCCACCCTCACCCTGCTTGCCGGCAGCGCCTTGGCCCAGGCCATCCCGCTGTTGCTGGGGCCGTGGATCGCGCGGTTGTACACGCCGGCGCAGTACGGCCAGTTTTCGCTGGTCTGGACGGTGGCCAGCAACCTGGCCGTCGTGGGTTGTGCGCGCTACGAGTTTGCGCTGGCGCTGGAAAAGGAACCGCAGGGCGCCGCGGCGCTGCTGGCGCTGTGTCTGCGCGTGCTGCTGGCCATGACGGCGGTAGCCGTCGTCGGCGGCGCGGCCTGGATGCTGTGGGCTGACCTGTCCGTCGCCGCGGCGCTGCCGCTGGCCGTGCTGGCGCTGGCCGCCAGCCAGGCGCTGGCGCAGTGGGCCGCGCGGGCGGGCGAGTTTGCCGCGCTGGCCTGGGGGCGCGTCGTGCAATGGGGGGGTGGCGCGCTGGCCCAGGTTGCGCTGGGGTTGTGGCAGGCGGGGGCCTGGGGCCTGCTGGGCGGTGCCACGCTGG
>JBKBOJ010000119.1:0-4084 GCA_046294815.1 Roseateles sp.
GGGGCTGATCCGGCGTTGCAAATGCTCGCTGGGCATCAAGCCCAGCTCCGCTTTGCGCCTGGGCTCAAGCCCCCTTGCAGGCCCAACGCGCACCCGACCCAAAGCCCGACAGGCTCCTAGGAGCCTGGCAGGCCGATGCGGGTGTCGAACTTGGCCCGCTTGACGCTGAAGAAGGCCTTGATGTTGCGCACATTGGCGTCCTGAGTCAGCAGGCGCTGCGTCAGCGCGTGGTAGGCCGGCATGTCGGCGACCTGCACCACCAGCACGAAGTCCGGCCCCGGCGAGACCCGCCAGCACTGTTGCACTGCCGGCTCCTGCACCGCCCGAGCCTCGAAGGCATCCAGGTGTTCGGCGCCTTGGCGGTCCAGCGTGATTTCGACGATGGCCGACAGACCCGCGCCCAGTTTGTCCGGCGACAGGATGGCCACGCGGCGCTCCACCAGCCCGGCCTCCACCAGCCGCTTCACGCGACGCAGGCAGGTGGCCGGCGACACGGCCGCGCGGGTGGCCAGTTCCTGGTTGCTCAGTGCGGCGTCGGTCTGCAGCAGGTCCAGCAATCGAAGGTCGGTGGCGTCGATATCTGTCATTCGCAAAACGATTTAGGAAGAAAATTTCATGACCACGATGTGGAGAAATTTTCGTTCACCAGCACGTGAATTTTGCATGCATATGCCATGCGGCCACGCCTAGCATGCGCCACCCCAGAACGGAGATCAGTCCCATGTGTGGCATCGTCGGCGCGGTCAGTCAGCGCAACATCGTTCCCATCCTCGTCGAAGGCCTGAAGCGGCTGGAGTACCGCGGCTACGACTCCTGCGGCGTGGCCGTGCATCAAGACGGCGGCCTGCGCCGCGCCCGCTCCACCGCGCGCGTGGCCGAGCTGCAGGCCCAGGCGCAGCAGGACGGCATCGCCGCCGGTACTGGCATTGCGCACACCCGCTGGGCCACCCACGGTGCGCCGGCCGTGCACAACGCGCACCCGCATTTCTCGGCCGGCCCGAATGCCGGTGTCGAGAGTGCGGGCCGCATCGCGCTGGTCCACAACGGCATCATCGAGAACCACGACGAGCTGCGGGCCGAGCTGAAGGCGCGCGGCTACGTCTTCCACAGCCAGACCGACACCGAGGTCATCGCCCACCTGATCGACCACTTGTACAGCGGCGACCTGCTGGACGCCGTGCAGCAGGCCTTGCCGCGGCTCAAGGGCGCCTACGCGGTGGCCGTGTTCTGCCGCGACGAGCCGCACCGCGTCGTTGCTGCCCGCGAGGGGTCGCCGCTGGTGCTGGGCCTGGGGGCGGACCATGGCGAGCACTTCGTCGCGTCCGACGCGATGGCGCTGGCCGGTGTGACCGACCAGATCGTCTACCTGGAGGAGGGCGACGTGGTGGACCTGCAGCTGGGCCGCTACTGGCTGAGCCGCCTGGACCCGGCGACCGGCCGCTACGCCGCCGTGCAGCGCGAGGTCAAGACCGTGCACGCCCACAGCGGCGCGGCCGAGCTGGGCCCCTACCGCCACTACATGCAGAAGGAAATCTTCGAGCAGCCGGTGGCCATCGCCAACACGCTGGACGCCGTGACCGGCATCAGCCCGGAGCTGTTCGGCGACGGCGCCTACCGCGTGTTCAAAGAGGTCGACAAGGTGCTGATCCTGGCCTGCGGCACCAGCTACTACTCGGGCTCGACGGCCAAATACTGGCTGGAGAGCATCGCCAAGATCCCCACCAGCGTGGAGATCGCCAGCGAGTACCGCTACCGCGACAGCGTGCCCGACCCCAGGACGCTGGTCGTCACCATCAGCCAGAGCGGCGAGACGGCGGACACCATTGCCGCACTCAAGCACGCCCGCGCGCAGGGCATGACGCACACGCTGACCATCTGCAACGTCGCCACCAGCGCCATGGTGCGCGAATGCGAGCTGGCCTTCATCACGCGCGCCGGCGTCGAGATCGGCGTGGCGTCCACCAAGGCCTTCACGACGCAGCTGGTGGGCCTGTTCCTGCTGACGCTGGCGCTGGCCCAGACGCGTGGCCACCTGACCGAGGCGCAGGAGGCTGAGCACCTGAAGGACTTGCGCCACCTGCCGGTGGCGGTGCAGGCGGTGTTGGCTCTGGAGCCCCAGGTGGTGGCCTGGAGCGAAGCGTTCGCGCGCAAGGAGAACGCGCTATTCCTGGGCCGCGGCCTGCACTACCCGATCGCGCTGGAGGGCGCGCTCAAGCTCAAGGAGATCAGCTACATCCACGCCGAGGCCTACCCGGCGGGCGAGCTCAAGCACGGCCCGCTGGCCCTGGTGACGGCGGAAATGCCGGTGGTCACCGTTGCGCCCAACGACGCGCTGCTGGAGAAGCTCAAGAGCAACATGCAGGAAGTGCGCGCCCGCGGCGGCCAGCTCTACGTGTTCGCCGATGCAGACACCGCCATCGACAGCGAGCCTGGCCTGCACGTCATCCGCATGCCGGAGCACTACGGTGCGTTGTCGCCCATCCTGCATGTGGTGCCGCTGCAGCTGCTGGCGTATCACACGGCCTGTGCGCGGGGGACGGATGTGGACAAGCCACGCAACCTGGCGAAGTCAGTGACGGTTGAGTGACGCGGTAGCCGCTGCACAATCCTCGCGAGAACACCCACGAAGACAAGACATGACCCCGACGCCCGCACTCTGCCGCCGCCCGCTGCTGCAGGCTGCTGCCCTGCTGCCGCTGCTGGCCCAGTTGCCTGTCAGCGCCGCACAGCAGCCGCGCGTGGGTCGCATCGAGCGCTGGGCCGCCTACCCGTCGCGGCATGTCGCGGCTCGCCATGTGGAGGTCTGGTTGCCGCCGGGCTACGAGGCGCGGGTGCGCGACGGCGCGCGCTTTGCGGTGCTCTACATGCATGACGGCCAGATGCTGTTCGATGCGCGCACGAGCTGGAACAAGCAGACCTGGGGTGCCGACGTCGCGGCCCAGGCGGCGATGGCAGCCGGCGGTGTGCAGGACTTCATCATCGTGGCTCCCTGGAACGGCGGCGAGCTGCGCCGCAGCGAGTACTACCCGGCCGGCTTCCTGCCGCACCTGCCGGCCGCGCTGCGCGACCGCTACATCAAGGAGGCCCTGGCTGGCCAGCCGCGCAGCGATGCCTACCTGCGCTTTCTGGTGGAGGAGCTCAAGCCCGCCGTCGATGCCCGCTACGCCACGCGGCCAGAGCGCGAGGCCTGTTGGCTGATGGGCTCCAGCATGGGCGGGCTGATCAGCGCCTACGCGCTGTGGGAGCACCCGCAGGTGTTTGGCGGCGCGGCCTGCCTGTCGACACACTGGATCGGCACGTGGGAGCGCAATGCCGAGTTCCCGGCCGCGGCCATGGCCTATCTGCAGACTCGGCCGCCGGCGCCGGCCTCGGTGCGGCTATGGACCGACCGCGGCACGCGCGAGCTGGATGCGCAGTACGCCGGCGCGCATGAGGACATCGCCGCGCTGCTGGGCCAGCTGGGCTTCGCGGCGCCGCGCTTGCACGTCGAGGTGGTCGAGGGCAGCGGCCATAACGAGACCGACTGGAGCCGCCGCGCCGAACGGGTGATGCGCTTCCTGGCCGCGCGGGCGGCCTGACGGCGCCTGCGGCGTTCAGCGCACGCTGGGCCTGATGTGGGGCGTGCCGCGTCCGTCGGCTCAGGACCCCGACGGTAAACTGCCGCGATGCCCGTTTTGCTCGCCCTTGACAGCTCCACCGAGACGATGGCCCTGGCCTTGGTGAGGCCAGGGGACAGCCTGCTGTTCGAGGCGGCCGGCGGCGCCCAGGCCTCGGCGCGCATGCTGCCCGAGCTGCGGGCCTTGCTGGCCCGTGCGGGCCTGGCGTTGGCCGACCTGGACGCCATCGCCTTCGGCCAGGGGCCCGGCGCCTTCACCGGCCTGCGCACGGCCTGCGCGGTGGCGCAGGGCCTGGCCTTTGGGCTGGACCGGCCGGTGCTGCCCATCGACAGCCTGATGCTGGTGGCCGAGGACGCCCGTGCTCAGGGCGCCGGCGACGATGTCTGGGTGGCCATGGACGCACGCATCGGCGAGGTCTATGCGGCCCACTACCGCTGGGCTGGCGACGCCTGGCAGGTGGTGTCGGC
>JBKBOJ010000120.1:0-4035 GCA_046294815.1 Roseateles sp.
CGGCCGCCTCGGCCGCGGCGGCGCGTTTGACGATGGCCGCCATGCCGCCGAAGGCGAAGCGCGCCTGCTGCACCGTGCCGTTGCGCAGCTGCAGCGCCAGCACGGCGCAGACGGCCGAGATGTCGCTGTCGTGCCGCTTGGAAATCTTGTGCGCCGAGATGGCCCAGCTGGTGTCGGGCTTGGGGCAATGCAGCGCCTCGACGAACTCGCCGGGCCGCAAGTCCTTCTTCATGTAGTCCAGGTAGAAGTCCTGCAGCGGCAGGCGGCGTTGCTGGCCGCCCCGGCGCAGCACGACCTCTGCGCCCAGCGCCATCAGCGCCGGCGCGCCGTCGCCGATGGGCGATCCGTTGGCGATGTTGCCGCCCAGCGTCCCGGCATGCCGCACCGGCGGCGACGCGAAACGCCGCCACAGTTCGGCCAGCGACGGCGCCAGCGCGGTGAGCTGGGCCCAGGCGTCCTCCAGCGGGGCTGCCGCGCCAATCCACAGGCCCGGCTGGCCGTGGAAGGCCTCGTCGCGGATCTCGCGCAGCGCGGCCACGCGGCCGGTGTAGATCAGGTGCGGCAGCTCCCGGAACTGCTTGTTGACCCACAGGCCGATGTCGGTGGAGCCCGCGAGCAGCGTCGCGGCGGGGTAGGTCTCGCGCAGCAGTGCCAGGTCGGGCAGCGTCTGCGGCGCGTTGAAGCAGGCGCCGGCGTGCGTGTAGTCCAGCGGCTCGTCGGCCTGCAAGGCCTGCAGCGCCGCGATGAGGGGCGCGCGGTCCAGGCGGCGGGCGGGCGCGTCGAACATGGCCTCGCCGGCATCCAGGATGGGCCGGTAGCCGGTGCAGCGGCATAGGTTGCCGGCCAGCTCGTCGGCCAGCTGCTGGCGGTCGGGCCGGGTGCCGGCGGCCTGGTGGCGCTCGTAGCAGGCGGTCATCGTCATGACGAAGCCCGGCGTGCAGAAGCCGCATTGCGAGCCGTGGCAGTCCACCATGGCCTGCTGCGCGGGGTTGAGGTTGGCGGGGCCGCCCAGGTCTTCCACGGTCAGCAGCGCGCGGCCGTCCAGCGTGGGCAGGAACTGCGTGCAGGCATTGACGTTGTGCAGCTGCAGCTGGCCGGCGGCGTCCAGCTCGCCCTGGATGACGGTGCAGGCGCCGCAGTCGCCCTCGGCGCAGCCTTCCTTGGTGCCGGTGCAGCCGGCATGCTCGCGCAGGTACTGCAACACGGTGGTCGTCGGGGGCAGATCTGTGACCTCGATGACCGCGCCGCGGTGGAAGAAACGGATGGGGCGGGTGTTCATGCTGGCGTCGATTCTCCCGCCTTGCCTCAGAATTGCCATATGAGTTTTACTACCCAGGAAAAATTCGCTGATCATCCGCGCCGGTGGGCCTTGCGCGGCGATTTGCTGGACTTCACGGGCGCACCGGCCTGGGGCGATGTGGACGCCGCGACGGTGCGCTTCGACCGCGACCACTGGCTGCTGATCGAGGACGGCCGCATCGTTGGGCGCCAGGCTGCCGAGCCCGATGCCTCCTGGGTGCGCAAGGACCATGCCGGCCAGTTGGTGCTGCCGGGCTTTATCGACACCCATGTGCACTGCCCGCAGCTCGACGTCATTGCCTCCTATGGCACCGAGCTGCTGGACTGGCTGAAGCGCTACACCTTCCCGGCCGAATGCGCGTTTGCCGACCCGGCCCGCTCACGGCGCGGCGCCGAGGTGTTTCTGGATGCGCTGCTGGCCTGCGGTACGACGTCGGCCGTGGTGTTCCCGACGGTGCACAAGGTGTCGGCCCAGGCCCTGTTCGAGGGCGCGGCGGCGCGCGGCATGCGGCTGATCACCGGCAAGGTGCTGATGGACCGCCATGCGCCCGATGGGCTGCGCGACGACGTGCTGCAGGCCGAGCAGGACTGCCTCGACCTGATCGACCGCTTCCACGGCCGGGGTCGCAATGCTTATGCCGTCACGGTGCGCTTCGCGCCGACCAGCACGCCCGAGCAACTGGCCATGGCCGGCGCGCTGTGCCGCGCCGATGCCAGCCTCTACATGCAGACCCATGTGGCCGAGAACCGTGCCGAAGTCGAATGGGTAGCCCGGCTGTTCCCCGACGCGCGCAGCTACCTGGACGTCTACGACCGCGTGTGCCTGGTGCACGAGCGCGCCGTGCTGGCCCACGGCATCTGGCTGGACGACACCGACCGCCGCCTGCTGGCCGAGCGCGGCGCGCAGGTGGCGCATTGCCCGTCCAGCAACCTGTTCCTGGGCAGCGGGCTGTTCGATTGGCAGGGCGCACCGTTCAACGTCAGCCTGGCCTCGGACGTGGGCGGCGGCACGTCTTTATGCCTGCCGCGCAACATGGGCGACGCCTACAAGGTGCAGGCTCTGCGCGGCGCGCGGCTGACCGCCTGGACCGCGCTGTATGCGGCCACGCGCGGCGCCGCCGAGGCGCTGCGGTTGGGCGATGAGATCGGTGGCCTGTCGGTCGGGCAGGTGGCCGACCTCTGCGTGTGGGACTGGGCCAAGGGCCCGGTGGCCGAGGCGCGCGACGCCGTGGCCCGCGAGCTGCATGAGCGCGTGTTCGCCTGGATGACGCTGGCCGACGAGCGCAACCTGGCGGCCTGCTACGTGGCGGGCCGGCAGCGGTACTGAACGGGCTGTCCCCGGCAATCGCCGCTTCGTCGCAAACCCCGCGCCGCCGGCCCGGGCGCGGCCTAGAGTGCGCCGCATTCACCGAGGGACTTGCGATGGTCGGCTTTCTGCTGTGGTGCCTGTTGTTCGTGCTGTGCTGGCCGCTGGCGCTGCTGGCCTTGCTGCTGTGGCCGCTGGTGTGGCTGATCACGCTGCTCCTGCGGCTGCTGGGCATCGCGGTGGACGGCGTGTTCGGCCTGCTGCGCGCCATCGTCACGCTGCCGGCGCGGGTGCTGGGCAGGCGTTGAGGCCCGTGCGCTTCAGGCCGCCTGCGGCAGCCTGAAGCGGGCCACCTCCGCGGCCAGTGCGCGGGCCTGGTCGCGCAGCGACGATGCGGCCGCCGCCGTCTGCTCCACCATGGCGGCGTTCTGCTGGGTCGCGCGGTCCAGCTCCTGCACCGCGCTGCCCACCTGGCCGATGCCCTGGGTCTGCTCACGCGAGCCGGTGGCGATCTGGTTCAGCAGCGCGTTGATCTGCTCGGCACTGCTGACGATGTGGTTCATCGTGCTGCCGGCCTCGCGCACGATGGCGGTGCCGCCTTCGACCTTCTCCAGGCTGGCCGTGATCAGGGACTTGATCTCGCGTGCGGCGCCGGCCGAGCGCTGCGCCAGCGCCCGCACTTCCGAGGCGACAACGGCAAAGCCACGGCCCTGCTCGCCGGCGCGCGCCGCCTCGACGGCCGCGTTCAGCGCCAGGATGTTGGTCTGGAAGGCGATGCCGTCGATGACGCCGATGATGTCGCCGATGCGCCCGGACGAGGTCTGGATCTCCTCCATCGTCGTCACCATCGCGCGGATGACCTCGCCGCCGCGGCCGGCCACGCTGGCGTTGTGCGAGGCGATGCGGGTGGCCTCCTCCGTGTGGCTGGAGGTCTGGCGCACGGTGGCGCTGATCTGTTCCATCGCGGCGGCGGACTGCTCCAGGTTGGCGGCGGTCTGCTCGGTGCGCGCGGACAGGTCGTTGGAGCCGTCAGCGATCTCGCCGCTTGCGTTGACGATGCCGTCGGACGCGTGGCGCACCTTCAGCACCATGCTGCGCAGGCTGCGCTGCATGTCGGCCAGCAGCAGCATCAGGTCGGCGGCCTCGTCGCGCCCCCAGGGGCGTGGCGAGGTGGTCAGGTCGCCATCGGTCATGGCGTTGAGATGGCGGCTGACCTCCTGCAGCCCGCCATGCATGACCCGGTAGAAGGCATAGAAGAGGTAGGCGGCCACGGCCAGCGAGCAGGCAATCACGGCCAGCACCGCATTGCGCTCGGCCGTCGTGGCGTCGATGCGCGCCTGCAGCCGCTCCACCAGCAGCTCGTTGGCCCGCTTGCCCAGCGCGCGCAGGCTGTCCACGGCGGCCTGGCCCGGCTGGGACAGGCGCTGCAC
>JBKBOJ010000121.1:0-3725 GCA_046294815.1 Roseateles sp.
AAGCCGGTGTTGGCCGAGGCGCGCAGCAGCAGCGTCTCGAAGGGCTGGAACTTCACGCCGATCTTGGGGTTGGTCGTGCCGCCGACCGCCTGGTACTGGTCGTGGCGCACCTGCAGCGTCACTTCCAGCGACTTCAGCGGCTGCACCACCAGTTCGCCGAACACGGCGGCGATGTCGCGCGACAGCGTGGGCGACGAGGAGTTGCCCGGGCAGCCGTAGGTCAGCGCGGCGTTGTCGTAGGTCGCCAGCGTGGCGGCGCTGATGCTGTCGACGCACAGGAAGTTGCGCGAGCCCGAGAACTCGTAGGTCTCCTGGCGCGCATTGACGCCGGTAGCGAACAGGACGTCGCCGGCCATGAACTTGCCGAGCGACCCCGACAGCGTGGCGTCGAACTGCTTGACGCTGGTCTTGCCGTCGTAGATCTTGCCGCGCATCTGCATGTCTTCGAAGGCCTGGACGACATCGGCCGTCTGTGTCTGCCCCGGCATGATGAAGGGGTTGTACTTGCCGGAGGACAACAGGTCGACCAGCTTGCGTGTGTTGGCAAAGCCGTTGATCAGCGTGGCCGAGCTCTTGGATTCGCCATAGCCGGCGCTGACGCTGTAGTCGAAGCCGCGCACCGTGCCTTCCAGCGAGGCCTGCACGCGCAGGTTGCGGGTGTCGTTCTCGCGGATGCGCAAGCCCAGGTCGTTGAGGAAGTTGACGCGGTAGGCGATGGGCCGGGTGGGATCGAACTGGGCCGCGCCCACCAGGGCGCGCATGTCCAGGTAGTAGGGGCTGTCGGAGCGCAGGTTGGTGATGGCCGTGCCCGAGGGGTTCAGGGGTGTGACGGGGCCGGCGGGGCCGGTGCTGGAGCTGACCTGCAGCGGCGAGTACTCGCCGCGGTTCTTCACATCGGACGCGATGATTTCCAGCGACGCGCGGTGGTCGCCGTTGAGGTCCAGCGTGCCCTTGACCAGCGCATTGACGGCCTCCTGCGGCGCCCGCAGCATGTAGTTGCGGCCGTAGTCGCGCGTGCAGCGGTACCTGGAGTTCGCCTGGGTGTAGCCGAACAGATTCCAGATCTGGATGTTGGGCGCCAGCGGCACCTGGTTGGGAATGTCCTGGCAGCGGCCCTGGATGGCCAGCAGGTTGAGGTTGGTGTAGCGGGTGGTGTCGCCGGTGGTGCCCACCGTCGTGCCGGCGCTGGTCAGCGCGGTGCCGGTGGCGGCGATGATGTTGGCGTGGATGGCACTGGTTGAGTCGGGCGTCAGAAAGCGCTCGGGCTGGAAGCCGGTGGCCCAGGGCCGGTCGGTGCCGCGCAGGATCTTGTTGTCGTCGAAGGTGATCGACGCCATCAGGTTGTAACCGTCGCGCGCCAGGTTGCCGAAGCCGCCGGTGGCCGAGATGCGGGCGGTCTGGCCGCCGCCGGCAGCCTCGGGCGTGGAGTAGCTGCCGCGCACCGACAGGCCTTCGTAGTCGCTGCGGGTGATGAAGTTCATGACCCCGCCCACGGCGTCGGTGCCGTAGACGGCCGAGGCGCCGTCCTTGAGCACCTCCACGCGCTCGATGGCATCCATCGGGATGGCATTGAGGTCCACCGAGCCGCCGCTCATGCCGTGCGTCGAGACACGCCGGCCGTTGAGCAGCACCAGCGTGCCGGTCGGGCCCAGGCCGCGCAGGTTGGCGAAGTTGGCGCCGCCCAGCGTCTTGTCGGCATCGGTGCCAAACACGGCGTTGTTGGTCACCTGATTGGTGTTGCCGGCCACGTTGGCGGACAGCAGGTCGGCGAGCTGGTCGGCGCTGCTCACGCCGAGCTCGCGGATCTGGTCGGCCGTCATGACCTCGATGGGCATGGCCTTCTCGTCGGCCAGGCGCTTGATGCTCGAGCCGGTGATGGTGATCTTTTCAAGCTTCTGCTGCGCGGCAGCGGCCGGCGCTGACGCGGTCTGGGCGACGGCCACCGCGCTCAGGCACAGGAGGGTGGCTGCACTGGCGGTATGGGTGAGTTTCATCATGATTTCCTGTCAATGAGAGGCGCTGTCGCCATGATTGCCCCAGCATGGCCCCGCAGACCAGAGGGTGGCTCCCCGGTCGTGGCGTTCATGACGATCACGCTTTGCAAACCAGGCATAACCTGCGTCAATGGCCACCCGCTCGGGGCCCCACGCCGGGGCGCCGGCGCCGCAGTGTCGTGCAAACGCGCGCCGATCGCGTGCCCAGGCCAGCGCCAACGTGCGCGCCGCCGTGTCCGGGTGCGGCGCATCGCGCCGCCCCTGGCTGGTGGTCGCGGCGACGAGGTGGCGCAGCGCGCCGTCATGGACGAAGCCTGCGCCGCTGGTGCAGGTCTGTGAGTTGGCGGTCTTGTGCGCAAAGCGCCGCTGCGGGCCCGGCATCCACCCGAGCGGCGCTGCGCCCTACAGCGTGAGACCGTCCAGGGGCAGCGGGCTGGCGCGGCCCGACACCAGCTCGGCGACGATGTTGGCAGTGGCGAACGAGAAGGTGAAGCCCAGCGGGCCATGGCCGACGTTCAGCCACAGCCCCGGCACGCCACTGGCGCCCAGGATGGGTGCGCTGCTGGGCGTGGCCGGGCGCAGGCCGGCCCAGGGCGTGGCGCGGTCGTAGTCGGCCGCATGCGGGAAGGTCGCGCGCACCGAGCGCTGCAGCGAGGCCAGGCGGCCGGGGTCCAGGGATTCGTCGTCGCCGACCAGGTCCACCATGGCGGCCACTCGCAGGTCGCCACCGATGCGGGCGTAGAGGATCTTCTTCTCGAAGTCGGTCACGCTGACCTCGGGCGGCCGGTGGCCGGGGCCGATGGGCGCGGTCAGGCTGTAGCCCTTGAGCGGATACAGCGGCAGATCGACGCCCACGCCGGCGGCCAGCGCGCGGCTTTGCAGGCCGGCCGCCAGCACCACCGTGTCGGCGCCCACCTCGCCCTGGGTCGTCTGCACGCCGCTGACGCGGCCCTGCGCGTCGCGCCGGAAGCCCTGCACCTCGGCCGCCAGCCGGCCGCGGAAGCGCTCGTGCGCCACCAGCCGCGCGTACAAGGCCTGGCAGAAGGCATGGCAGTCGGCCACGGCCTCGCCGGGCGTGAAGATGCCGCCGGCCAGCGTGGCCTCGGTGTCGGCGAGTGCCGGCTCCAGCGCCACGCAGTCGTCGTGCGACAAGGCCTGCTCGGCGCTGCTGCCGTTCACACGCGCGGCCACGCGGGCGAACTCGGCGGGCTGGCGGTAGACCACCAGCTTGCCTGGCGTGCGCAGCGCCATCACGTCGCCCAGCTGGGCCTCGGCCTGCAGCCGGCCGAACGAGGCCTGGCTGTAGGCGCCCAGCGCCAGCAGGCGCTCGGTGGTGCGGCGGTTGACCGGGCCGCGGCAGTTGCGCAGGAAGGCGATCAGCCATGACCACTGCGCCCAGCGCGCCTCGGGCTTGAAGCGCAGCGGGCCGTCGGGGTCCAGCAGCCAGCGCAGCGCCTTCAGCGGCACGCCGGCATCGGCCAGCGGCGACACGTAGCGGTAGCTCAGCTGGCCGCCGTTGGCACGGCTGGCGCCCTGGGCGACGGCGTCGTCACGCTCCAGCAGCGTCACCGCATGGCCGCGCTCCAGCAGCGCCCAGGCCGTGGTCAGGCCCACCACGCCACCGCCAATCACCACGCAATGCTTCATCCTGCCCTGAGCCGTTTGTCTGGCGCGCAGGGTAAAGATGCCGGGCGGTGACGGCCAATGAAACCGTCAGCCGCGGCCATCACC
>JBKBOJ010000122.1:0-3570 GCA_046294815.1 Roseateles sp.
GGCGCGGTGGGGCATGACAACCTGTTCCGCATGCTGGCTGCGCGCCGCTTCGACTTCTTCCCGCGCGGCATCTACGAGATCCAGAGCGACTACCGCCGCTACCAGCACCTGGGCCTGGCCATCGAGCAGACGCTGTTCATCTACTACGACGCGCCGTTCTACTTCCACGTCCACCCCGATAACGTGGCGCTGGCGCAGCGCCTGCAGACCGGCCTGGAGCGCGCGCTGGCCGACGGCAGTCTGGACCGGCTGCTGGTCAGCTACCCGGAATTCAAGGCCGCGCTGGACATGCAGCGCACCGCGTCGCGCCGGCTGCTGCGGCTGGCGCCGCTGCCGGGCATCTGATCGGCGGGCCTCAGCAGGCGGCCGGGGCCTCGCAGGCGCTGGCCAGGTGGGCGCCATCGGCGGCCGGGTCGCGCCGGCCTTGGACCACCACGCGCGGCAGCTGCTGCACCTGCGGCGTGCGCGAGCCCTCGATGACCACGCGCTCCAGCGTCACGATGGCCGGGCCGTCGGCGGGCGTTGCGATGCTCAGCCAGGCGGCGCCGGTCAGCGCAGTCAACGCGACGAGGGCTGCGGCGCTGATGGCCTGCAGGCGGGCCAGGCGGTGGCTGGTGGTGCTGATGCGGTTCATGGTGCTCTCCCGGTGGTGTGAGCGTGACTGTGCCGACCCGCGGTTGGTCCGTCCTAGGGTTTGCGATAGGTCGCGGATTTCCGGCGACGAACTGCGGCTGGCGCGTGCCGAATGGCTTGGTGAATCTTGCGGGTGCCGACGGTGTGTTGCGCCCCGATACTGCGGCGCGCCTTCACAGGGAGAACCCACATGGCACGTGGCAACGACGTCCAACTTGGCGGCATCACCGATCTCAACCTGTTGGCCGACATCAAGCGCGGTTTCGTCGACGCGCTGGAGGTGGTCACCTACGTGGACCGGCTGCGCAAGGTCTTGCGCACGCTCAACGGCCTGCGCCTCGGTGCGCGCGAATCCAGCGCGCCGGTTTCGCCCTACACGGACATCGTCGCCCGCTGGCGCATCGTGCACTCCTTTCGCTGGAGCATCGTGGAGGGCCGTGACGGTGCGCCCGACCGGCTGCTGTTGAGTGTCAACTTCGACGGCGGCTGGGAGCCTTATATGCGGGTCATCTGGGACCAGTTGGGCTCCACGCTGGACCTGATGCTCTGCCACACCGAGGGCTACCAGCTGTCGCGCGAGTGCAGCTTCGAGACCTACGTGCGCTGGGTGCGCGAGCACGAGGTGTCGGCGGACTTTCTGTTCATCGAGTCCGGCCGCACGGTCAGCGACGCCGAGTACTTGGCCAGGCTGGAGGCCGCCCAGCGCGGCCGCGCCAGCGAGCTGGCGTTCAACCGCCTGCGCGCGCCGGCCTCCGGCGAGGTGCAGCCGCTGCCCACCGACCCCAAGGAGCGTTTCGCGATGGCCGCGCGCGGCCTGGTGCCGCTGGCCGCCTTGTTCACGCTGCAGCGCTTCTTCGGCGCCACCGCGCCGGACCGCGCCTGCCTGTTGCGCGCCACGCACGACATCCTGTTCGAGCTGCGTGAGCTCGACACCAGCCGGCAGTTCCCCAAAGACGGCGGCAAGACGCCCGGCGGCCAGCTGCGCCAGCGCCACCACGAGATGCTGGCCTGGTTCGAGCAGTCGCTGCCCGAGCCGCGGCCCCAAGCGCGCGAGCTGTCGCTCAAGCCCGGCGACCTGCAGTGCTGCATCCTGACCAAGCCGCCCGCCAACCGCGGCGCTCTGGTCATGCTGCGCGTGGCCCAGCCGGCCCAGGCCGTGGCCTGGCTCAGCACGGCGCCGGTGCAGCGCGACAACGACGCCAGCGCGCCGGACGGCGTCTGGCGCCAGGTGGCGCTGACGCTGGCCGGCCTGAAGGCGCTGGGCGTGCCGGCCGCGCGGCTGGAGCGCTTCCCGCAGGCCTTCAAGGAGGGCATGGCCGCGCGCGCCGGCCTGCTGGGCGATGTGCGCCACAACCACCCCTCGCACTGGCCGCTGGCCGCGCATGTCAACGGCATCGACCGTTTCGACCCCGCCAACGCCCATGTGCTGGTGCAGCTGCGCTTTGCGGCCGCCGAGCCGGGCGACGCGTTCACGCCGGCCGACCAGCGGCGCCTGGACGAGCTGGCCCAGGCACTGACCGTGGGCACGGGCCTGGCGCTGATGGCCGTGGAGCCCATGCGCAGCAACGCGGCCGACAAGGAGCACTTCGGCTTCAAGGACGGCATCAGCCAACCGCAATTGGCCGGCGGCCCCGTGGGCCGCGCCTGGGACGACACCGTCAAGACCGGCGAGATCCTGCAAGGCTTCGAGACCGAGCGCGACAAGGGCTATGCCGTGCCCGAGCAGCCCGACGCGCTGCTGGACCGCGGCAGTTTCCTGGTCGTGCGCAAGCTGCGCCAGTACAGCGGCCGCTTGGCGCGCCAGATCCACAAGCAGGCCAAGGCCATCGGCCTGGACCACGAGCTGGTGCTGGCCAAGCTGATGGGCCGCTGGCGTGACGGCCGGCCGCTGGCCGCGCCCGAGCTGCCCGGCAACAGCAACGACTTCAACTATGCCCAGGACGCGCAGGGCTCGGCCTGCCCCTTCCATGCGCACATCCGCCGCGCCAACCCGCGCGACCTGGCCGGCACCGCGTTCTCGCGCAGCCGCATGCCGCGCATCCTGCGCCGCGGCATGAGCTATGGCGCGCCGGTGCACCCGGACGCACCGGACGACGCCGACCGCGGGTTGATCTTCATGGCCTACAACGCCCACCTGGCCGAGCAGTTCGAGGTGGTGCAGCGCTGGATCGCTGGCGGCAACGCCAGCGGTGGCTACTCCGGCCAGCCCGATCCGCTGCTGGCCGTCGTGGACGGCACGCAGGGCCCGCGGCTCTACCCCTTCGAGCATGCGGGCAAGGCCTATGAGATCGACCTCGGGCCCGAACCCTTCGTCACGCTGCAATGGGGCGCCTACTACTTTGTGCCCTCCATCGCCGCGCTGAAGGCGCTGCCCGGCCTGGTCGAGCTGCCCCTGCCGCTGCCGGCGCCCGTGCCGCTGCCCGAGCGCATCCCCGACCTGCAGGACATGGCCGCCGTGCAGCTGTGGCTGGAAGACACCAACACCCGCGACCAGGCCTGGGCCTGGGTGCGCGCCCAGCCCGGCGGCGTGGTGGACACCGCCTACGGCGTGCTGGTGGGCGCGGCCGAGCGGGTCTGCGAGGTGCTGCGCAACGTGCCCGACCGCTACTCCGTCAGCGGCTACGGCGAGCGCATGCACGACTCCATCGGCGTGGGCTTCCTGGGCCTGGACGACGACACCGGCCACCGCGAGCAGGCGCCGGCCGTCAATGCCGCCATCGAGGCCTACGGCGAGGAACAGTGCTATGCCACGGCCTACCAGGTCGCCAAGGCCGGCCTGGCGCAGCTCAAGGCCGAGGCCCGCGCGCTGCTGGACGCCTTCCCCGCCAGCCAGAAGCCGGCCGACCTGCCCACCGACACGCCGCTGGACTTCGAGCGCTTGAGCGAAGGCGTGCTGGCCAAGCTGTGCCAGCTGTGGTTCGGCCAGCCCGACGGCCG
>JBKBOJ010000123.1:0-3508 GCA_046294815.1 Roseateles sp.
GGCATCTTGAACTTGTTCTTGATCAGCCAGATCTCGCCGCCGGGCTGGGCGTTCTTCTGCAGCTCGTCCAGCGCATGGTTGGCCATGGTGCGGTCGTAGCTGCGGCCCCAGCCGCCGAACAACACACTCTGGCGGTCGCCGTCGATGTCGAAGGAGAAGCCCAGGCGCGGCGCGAAGGCGCCTTTGTAGGCGCTGCGCGAGCTGCCGGTGGCGATGTAGTCGTCGATGTTGATGCCGCCCTTGGCGAGCGACTGCGCATAGGTCTGGCCCGCCGGCGGCGTGATGCCGTAGCGCGGCACGTCCAGCGCCTTCAGCGCGGCGACGCGGTCGGCCGGCGTCTTGTAGCCGTTGTTCAGCATGTTGTCCTCGTAGTCGTAGCGGACGCCGAGGTTGAGCTCCAGCTGCGGCGTGACGGTCCAGTCGTCCTGCAGGTAGAAGCCGTACTGCTTGTTGCTGAAGTTCACGCCCACGGGGCTGAGCGCGCGGTCGATCTTGCACTGGTCGCTGTTGTTGCCGCCGTTGGTGACGTTGGTGCCGGTGCAGCTCGTGCCGTTGTAGAAGGGGTTGCCGGTGGTGCGGTCGATCAGCGTCTCGACGACGTCGATGGAGCGGGCCGTGCCGCCCAGCTCGTAGCGCATGTCCTTGAACTTGGCGCCGGCCTTGATGACGTGGCCCTTGATGCCCGTGTAGCTCAGGTCCTCGGACAGGAACACGCCCTTCTGGCGGCGGTCCTGCGCGTCGGGCGAGCCGCCAACGAAGATGACGTCCTGCGACGCGTTGAGCAGCTGCGGCGTGGCGGTCGAGACCTTGTACTTGATGAACGGCGTGCTGGAGCGCGAGCGCGGGTTCCAGTGGTAGTCCTCGTAGCCCACGCGGGTCTCGGCCAGCCAGTCGCCGCGCGACCATTCGTGCTTGAGGTCGATGCGGGTCTCGTCGTTCTTGCGCTCCTTGCCGTTGCCGGGCGCGCTGAGGTTGCGGTCCTCGGGCACGTTGTCGCTCTCGCGGCGCACGCGCATGGACAGCGTCAGGTGCTGCTCGTCGTTCAGCTGCGCGTCCAGCTTGCCGAACAGCAGGTGCTCGGTGAACTTGTCGACATGGCTGCCCTTGGCGCCCAGCACGGTGGGCATGACGCCGCCGGTGGCGGGCAGCTTGTCCAGCTCGCGCGGCACGACCTGGCGCGAGTCCTCGATCTGCTTGCCGTCATAGGCGAAGAAGAAGTGCAGCTGGTCCTTGACGATGGGGCCGCCCACGCTGACGCCGTACTCGTACTTCGACGACGGCGGCAGCGCCACGCCGCTGGCCTCGCGCTCCTTCTCGAACGGCGACTTGGCGCGCCAGTTGGTGCCGGTGCGGTCCACGTAGGCCTGGGTCTTGAACTCGTTGGTGCCCGACTTGGTGACGGCCGTGATGGCGGCACTGGAGACCTGGTCGAACTCGGCCTTGTAGTTCTGCGTCAGCACCTTGAACTCGGCGATGGCCGACTGCGGGAAGGGGTTGCCGCGCGACACGTCCTGGCCGCTGACACCGCCGCGCAGGATGTTGTTCTTCTGGCCCACGCCGTCGATGAAGACGTTTACATGGTCAAAGTTTTGCGAACCGGACTGGATCTTGGTGTTGCCGTTGCCGTCGGTGGAGAAGGCCACGCCCGGCGCGAGATCGGCGCTGGAGAGGAAGTTGCGCGTGGTCTGCGGCAGGCTCTCGATCAGCCGGTTGGAAACGGTGGTGCCCATCTGCGAGTCGCGCACGCCCTGGCGCTGCGCGTTGCCGACGACAGTGACGCGGTCCAGCTGGTCAGCCACGCCGAGCTGCAGGTCGACGGCCGCGGTCTCGCCGACCGACAGCGTGATGCGCTCGGACTTGGCATTGCCGACGCGGATCTCGTAGCTGCCCGGCGCCAGGCCCAGCAGCGTGTAGCTGCCGTCGGCCTGGGTCTGGGCGCGGTAGGTGGCGCCGTTGGCGGTGTTGACCGCCACGACGGCCAGGCCGGCATTGGGCTGGTTGGCCGCAGCCTTGACCTGGCCCTTGAGGGTGGCCGTGCTGACCTGGGCGGACGCCGCGCCGGCCAGGGCCAGCACGACAGCGGCGGCGATGGCCTGGCGGTGCCAGGGCTTGCGGGGGAAATGCTGGGTACTCATGGTGTCCTTGTCTCCTGTGTTGTGTGGTGGACCGGAATCAGAAAGAAGCGCCGCAGGAGCGACGCACGACCAGTTGCACCGGCATGACGGTGGCGTCCGCGCCGGCGGCCGAGCCGTCGAGCGCATCGGCCAGCGCGTCCAGCGCCTGGCTGCCCAGTGCGGCAATGGGGACGTGCATGGTGGTCAGCGCGGGGCTGACGTAGCGGGCGATGGGGATGTCGTCGAAGCCGGCCAGCGCGATGTCCTCGGGCACGCGCACGCCGCCGGCCTGCAGCGCGCCCAGCAGGCCGATGGCCATGATGTCGTTGGCTGCGAAGACCGCGTCGGGCCGCTCGGCCGGCGGCAGGGCCAGCAGCGCCGCCGCGGCCCGCTGGCCGCCGGCTTCGGAGAAGTCGCCGGCCAGCACCCAGGGCCTGGCTGCCCGCCCCAAGCCCGCGCGGTAGCCGCGCTCACGCTCCTTCGCCTCGAAGTTGGCCTGCGGGCCGCCCAGGAAGGCGATGCGGCGGCGGCCGCTGCGCACCAGGTGCTCGGTCATCGCCCGCGCGCCGCCGAAGTTGTCGATGGCGAACACGCGCTGCGCCGGCCGGCGGGCACCGGAGTTCAGCAGCACGGCGGGCAGGTTGTGCGGCAGGTTCTGCGCCAGGAAGTCGTCGTCGGCATGCGGCGACATGACGACCAGGCCGTCCACCCGGCCGTTCATCGCGCGCAGCGCGGCAGCGGCCTCGTCGGCATCGTCGTGCGAGCTGGACAGCAGCAGGTGCAGGCCGCGGGCGCGGGCGGCCTGGTCGATGCCGCGGATCAACTCGGAGAAGAACTCGCCGTGCAGGTCGGGCAGCAGCGCGCCCACGGTGTCGGTCTTGCGCGTGATGAGGCTGCGCGCCGCGCCCGACGGCGCATAGCGCAGCTCGCGGGCCACGTCCAGGATGCGCTGGCGGGTGTGCGGCAGCACGTTCTCGGCGCCGTTCAGCGCACGCGAGACCGTGGCGACCGAAACGCCGGCCTCACGGGCGACATCCTTGATGGTGGCGGCCGGGGGGCTGCTCATGGCGTGGCGCCAAGGTCCGCGCCGTGGCTGGCGATGACGCGGGCGTAGTAGCGCGCGCTGGCCTTGGGCGTGCGCTGGAGCGTCTGGAAGTCCACATGCACGAGGCCGAAGCGCTTGGCGAAGCCCAGCGCCCATTCCAGGTTGTCGAACAGCGACCAGGCGCAGTAGCCGCGCACGTCGGCGCCGCGCTCGATGGCGGCCTGCACGGCGGCGATGTGGGTGCGCAGGTAGTGCACGCGCAGCGGGTCGTCGATGCGGCCGTCCACCGCGGCGGGCGGGTCGTAGAAGGCGGCACCGTTCTCGGTCACGTACAGCGGCAGGCCGCCGT
>JBKBOJ010000124.1:0-2916 GCA_046294815.1 Roseateles sp.
CGCATGGCCGCCGTGGGCCGGGTGACCGTGTCGCTGCGCAGGTCGACCGTGGCCGGACCGCCACCGCCCGAGGACGGGGCGTAATCACTCACGGCCGCAGCTCCAGGAAGTTGCGCAGCATCGCGTGTCCATGCTCGCTGAGGATGGACTCGGGGTGGAACTGCACGCCTTCCATCGGCGTGGCCGTGCCGGCCAGCTCGCGGTGGCGCACGCCCATGATCTCGCCGTCGTCGCTGCGCGAGGTGATCTCCAGCACCGCCGGGCAGGTCGCTTCCTCGATGACCAGCGAGTGGTAGCGGATCACGGAGAAGTCCCTGGGCAGGCCGGTGTAGACGCCGCGCTGGTCGGTCGTGATGGTGCTGGCCTTGCCATGCATCTGCGTCTTGGCGCGGATGATGCGGCCGCCCAGCGCCTGGCCCATGGCCTGGTGGCCCAGGCACACGCCCAGCAGCGGCTTCTTGCCGAGGAAGTGCTGGATGGCCTCGATGCACACGCCCGCCTCGTTGGGCGTGCAGGGGCCGGGCGATAAGACGATGTGGTCGGGGTTCAGCGCGGCCATCTCGGCGACGGTGATCTCGTCGTTGCGCACCACCTTCACGTCGGCGCCCAGTTCACCGAAGTACTGGACGATGTTGAACGTGAAGCTGTCGTAGTTGTCGATCATCAGCAGCATTTAGAAGCCCTCCTCGACGAGTTCGGCGGCGCGCAAGAGTGCGCGTGCTTTGGCCTCAGTTTCTTGCCACTCCAGTTCGGGTACTGAGTCGGCCACGACACCCGCCGCCGCCTGCACGTACAGCATGCCGTTCTTGATGATGCCGGTGCGGATGGTGATGGCCAGGTCCATGTCGCCGGCAAAGCTCAGGTAGCCGCAGGCGCCGCCGTAGATGCCGCGCTGCACGGGCTCCAGCTCGTCGATGAGCTCCATGGCCCGCACCTTGGGCGCGCCGGTCAGCGTGCCGGCGGGGAAGGTGGCCTTCAGCACGTCCAGCTGGCCCACCTCGGGGCGCAGCGTGCCCTCGACGTTGGACACGATGTGCATCACATGCGAGTAGCGCTCGACGACGAAGGCCTGCGTGACCTTGACGCTGCCGGTGCGCGCGATGCGGCCGATGTCGTTGCGCGCCAGGTCGATCAGCATCAGGTGCTCGGCGCGCTCCTTGGGGTCGGCCTGCAGCTCGGCTTCCAGCTCCAGGTCGCGTTCCGTCGTCGCGCCGCGCGGGCGGGTGCCGGCCAATGGGCGGATGGTGACCTTGCGCGAACCGTCGCTGGCATGCTCCTCGCGCACCAGGATCTCGGGGCTGGCGCCGACGATCTGGAAGTCGCCCAAGTCGTAGAAGTACATGTAGGGGCTGGGGTTCAGCGCCCTGAGGGCCCGGTACAGCGCGATGGGCTCGGCCTTGTAGGGCTTGGCGATGCGCTGGCCCACCTGCACCTGCATCAGGTCGCCGGCGGCGATGTAGTCCTTGGCCTTCTGCACGGCGGCCAGGTAGTCGGCCTTGGCGAAGCTGCGGATGGGCGCATGCGATTCGCTGCGCTGCACGCGCGGCACGCTGACCGAGTAGTTCAGCTTGTCGCGCAGCGTGGACAGCCGCTTCTTGGCGCGGAAGTAGGCCTCGGGCTGGCGCGGGTCGGCCCAGACAATGAGGTAGAGCCGGCCCGACAGGTTGTCGATGACGGCGATTTCTTCCGACAGCAGCAGCACGATGTCCGGCGTGCCCAGGCCCTCGCCGGGGTGCTGGCGGGCCAGGCGCTTCTCGATGGCGCGCACGGCCTCGTAGCCGAAGTAGCCGGCCAGGCCGCCGCAGAAGCGCGGCAGGCCGGCGGGGATCTTGGGCTTGATGCGGTCCTGGTAGGCCGCGATGAAGTCCAGCGGATTGGCATCAGCCGTCTCGACGATCTGGCCGTCGGTCAGCACCTCGCACTGGCGGCCGGTGGCGCGGATCAGCGTGCGCGCGGGCAGGCCGATGAAGGAGTAGCGCCCGAAGCGCTCGCCGCCGACGACGCTCTCCAGCAGGAAGCTGTTGCGTGCATGGCCGGCGCCGCAAAGCTTGAGGTAGAGGGACAGCGGGGTTTCGAGGTCCGCAAAGGCCTCGCTGATCAGCGGGATGCGGTTGTAGCCCTCGGCGGCGAGGCTCTGGAATTCGAGTTCGGTGATCACGACGTCAAACCTTGAAAAGACGGTTTCAGGGCTTGGCGTGCAGCCCGGTGGAGAACGGGCAACGCGATGAAGAGCGCGTCAGGGCGCGCCAAGCGGCATCAGGCAGCGGTGGGCCAGGGACGCCAGGGCCAGGCTCCCCGGTCGCTGGACCCCGTGATGTGCTTGCGCGTGATGAACATGGTCGGCGCAGTGTATCAGTGGGGTTTGGCGCGGCTGAAGCCATACTTCGGCTCACGAAGATGCCGCCATCGCGGCACGACAACGGAGCGAGATCTATGCGCGCATTCATCGTCGCGGCCCTGGTGGCCGTGGGCAGTCTGGGCGGGGGGAGTACCTGGGCCCAGGCCGTCGAGGTGGCCAATGTGAAGTACGAGCCCACGCTGGACCTGGCGGGGCAGAAGCTGGTGCTCAACGGCGCCGGCATCCGCTACAAGTTCGTCGTCAAGGTCTACACCGCGGGCCTGTACCTGTCGGGCAAGGCCGGCAGCACGCAGGAGGTACTGGCCGCGCCGGGCGCCAAGCGCATCCACATCCACATGCTGCGCGACATCGACGGCAACGAGCTGGGCAAGCTGTTCACCAAGGGCATGGAGGCCAACGCGCCGCGCGAGGAGTTCGTCAAGTCCATCAACGGCGTGCTCAAGCTCAGCGAGATCTTCGCCAGCCGCAAGCAGCTCAACAGCGGCGACAGCTTCTCGGTGGACTATGTGCCGGGCATCGGCTCCACGGTGCTGCTCAACGGCAAGGCCATCGGCGAG
>JBKBOJ010000125.1:0-2509 GCA_046294815.1 Roseateles sp.
ACAGGCCGAACGGGAGGCTGCCGAAGCTGCGGCCGCCGCGGCTGCCGAGGCGGCCCGCCAGGCGGAACTGGCCCGGCTGCAGGCCGAGCAGCTCGCCCGCGAGCGCGCCGAACGCGAAGCCCGGGAAGCCGCCGAAGCCGCTGCGGCCGTCGAGGCTGCCCGCCTGGCCGCAGCCGCCACGCGCGAGCTGCGCGCCGACGAGACGCGGGTGCTGGTGGCCGACGACTCCAAGATCGTGCGCGTCAAGCTCAGCCGGCTGCTGACGGGCCAGGGCTACCAGGTCGCGCTGGCCGAGAGCGGCGAGCAGGCGCTGGAGCAGATCGCCGCGGGACTGCCGCATGTGCTGATCACCGACGTCGAGATGCCCGGCATCGATGGCTTCGAGCTGACGCGTCGGGTGCGCGCCGCGCCAGCCACGGCGGCGCTGCCGGTGCTGATGATCACGTCCTCCGACGACAAGCAGGACCAGGCCCAGGCCGCCGGCGTCACGCAGCTGCTGGGCAAGCCCTTCTCGGAGGAGGCGCTGATCGCTGCCATCGAACGCGCACGCGCCGAGGTGCGCGTGCCGGCCTGAGCGCCGCCAAAAATAAAACCGCGCGCCCACTGGGTTTGCGGCTATCATGCAGCCGCTGATATGCACAAGACCGTCCGCTCTTAGGTCTTTCTTCCCGCACTGGCGTTCTGCCGGTGGTCCGAGTCGAACCCCCCTTGAAGATTTTCTTGGCGTTTCATCGCTGGGTGCAATTTCGCGTCCGGCATTCTTCTAAAGGAAATCGACATGACGACTCAAACCGGCACCGTGAAGTGGTTCAACGAAGGCAAGGGCTTTGGCTTTATCGCCCCTGACAACGGCGGCAAGGATCTCTTCGCGCACTTCAAGGAAATCCAGGGCGGCGGCTTCAAGACGCTGGCCGAGAACCAGCGCGTGCAGTTCGAGGTGACGCAGGGCCAGAAGGGCCCGCAGGCCTCCAACATCCGCAGCGTGGATTGATTCCCGCAGCGCGAGGACCGTCAGGCAAGCCCTGACCCCCGGCGACAAAAGCGCGGCCCTGCCGCGCTTTTTCTTTTGCTGCACGAGGACATCCATTGAAGAACCTGCAAGAAGCCACCGAGCGCATCTGCGAACTCAAGGGCAGCCTGGTCGCGTTCGACGCGCTGATGCCGGCCGTCATCGACACGCTGTCTGCAACGGCACTTGCACGGCTGGCGGCGTCGTTCGAGGCGCATGCCGAGGCCGCGCGCACGGTGATGCTGCATTCGGACATGTCCGACATGGTCCTCAACACGTTCGAGCGCGAGATCGCCCGCAACCGGGCCTTGCTGCAGCGCAGCCGGAAGCCTGCGGCGCCGCGGCCCGATGCCGTGGACCCGCTGCTGCTGGCAACGACCCGCATCACCACCTTCGTCGGCCCCTTGGCCCGCACCAGCGCGAGCGGCTTTTTCTTCCGCCGCGCCGGCCAGCTCTTCCTCGTCAGCAACCGTCATGTGTTTGCCGACGCCGCCAGCCTGCACCGGCCCGACCGCATCGAGATCGGCCTGCACACCGACGCGCGCGACCTGACGCAGCACGTGGTCGTGTCGCTGCCGCTGTACCGCGCTGGCCTGGGGCAGTGGCGCGAGGCCACGGACAGCGGCGGCGCCGTTGATGTGGCGGTGATGGCCTTGGCGGCCCACGCCTTGCCGGCCGATACGGTGCTGCGCGCCTTCGACGAGAGCCACCTGGAGGAGCGCGGCGAAGTGGTGACCGTCGGCGATGCGCTGACCATTCCCGGCTTCCCGCTGGGCTTTCACGACACCGTGCACCACCTCGCGGTGGCGCGCCAGGCCGCCATCGCGTCGGCCTACGGCGTGCGCTTCCAGCGCCAGGGCTGCTTCCTGACCGATGCGCGCACGCACCGCGGCAGCAGCGGTTCACCGGTCGTGCGGCGGCGCAGTGCCGCCGGCCAGGCCGGCGCAGCCGACAAGGGCTGGCAGCTGCTGGGCGTGCATTCCACCCGCATGGACATGAGCGACCGCGACCAGGTGCAGGACGAGTCGCTGGGACTGAACTGCGCCTGGTATGCCGACGTGCTGCTGACGCTGACGGCCGGCTCCTCCCCTACACCGGCTGCCTGAACCGCTGCCCCTTGAAGCGCAGCACCAGCTCGCGCGGGCGAATCTCCTCCAGCACCAGCTCGGCCCCGAGCCGCGCGCCCTCGCGCGCCACGTCGCCATTGACCATCACGAAGCGGCTGGCCGGGTCGTCCGAGTAGACCGAGCCGCTGATGGCCAGCGGCGGCAGCGCGCGGCGCAGGGCCTCGGGCAGCTCGGCCAGCCGCGGGATGGGCGGGTCCGCCGCACGCACCGGTGCCGGCATTGCCGTAAGCGCTGCGGGCGGTGGTGCAGGCGGCAGATAGGGCGAAGCGACGCGGGGCGGCGTGCTGGCCGCAGGCGGCGGGGCCGATGCCGCGACGGCCGGCGGGGTCGCGGTCGGCGCAGCGACGGGGGGCGGCGCGGCGGGCGCAGCCAC
>JBKBOJ010000126.1:0-2217 GCA_046294815.1 Roseateles sp.
TGGTCATCAACTTCATCGTCGTGACCAAGGGTGCGGAGCGCATCGCCGAGGTCGGCGCGCGCTTCACGCTGGACGCCATGCCCGGCAAGCAGATGGCGGTGGACGCCGACCTGAACGCCGGTCTCATCAACGAGGCCGAGGCCAAGCGCCGCCGTGCCGAGCTGTCCGACGAGGCCGATTTCTTCGGCTCCATGGACGGCGCCAGCAAGTTCGTGCGCGGCGACGCCATCGCCGGCATGCTGATCCTGGTCATCAACATCGTGGGCGGCTTGATCATCGGCATCGCCCAGCACAACCTCAGCGCCAGCCAGGCGGCCAACAGCTACATCCTGCTGGCCGTCGGCGACGCGCTGGTGGCCCAGGTGCCCGCGCTGCTGATCTCGGTGGCCGCGGCCATGGTGGTGTCGCGCGTGGGTTCGGACAAGGACATCGGCGCGCAGATCGGCGGCCAGGTGTTCGGCTCGGCCAAGAGCATTGCCATCACGGCTGGCGTCATCGGCGCGCTGGGCTTGATCCCCGGCATGCCGCATGTGGTGTTCCTGCTGATGGCGGCGGGCCTGGCCTACCTGGCCTACTGGCTGCGCAGCAAGGAGCAGGCGGCCGAGGCGGCCAAGGCTGTCAAGCCCGTCATGCCGCCCAGCGAAGGTGCCGGCGAGGCCAGCTGGGACGATCTGGTGCCGGTGGACACGCTGGGCTTGGAGGTCGGCTACCGGCTCATCACGCTGGTGGACAAGACCAAGGAAGGCGATCTGCTCTCGCGCATCAAGGGCGTGCGCCGCAAGTTCGCGCAAGAGGTGGGCTTCCTGCCGCCGCCGGTGCACATCCGCGACAACCTGGAACTGCGTCCGAGCCAATACCGCATCTTGCTGCGCGGCGCCGTCGTCGGCGAGGCCGAGGCCTATCCCGGCATGTGGCTGGCCATCAACCCGGGCCATGCGACGCAGAAGCTCATCGGCACGCAGACCACCGACCCCGCCTTTGGCCTGCCGGCGGTGTGGATCGAGGAGCGCCAGCGCGAGATGGCCCAAATGAGCGGGTTTACGGTCGTTGATTGCTCGACCGTGATCGCCACCCACCTTTCACACTTGATGCAAGTGCACGCGGCACGCCTGTTGGGTCGCGTGGAGACCCAGGCCCTGGTGGATCACCTGACCAAGCAGGCGCCGCAACTGATCGAAGACGTGATTCCCAAGATGGTCAGCATCGCCACCCTGCAGCGCGTGCTCCAGCTGCTGCTGGAGGAGGGGGTGCACGTGCGCGACATGCGCTCCATCGTTGAATGTCTGGCCGAGAACGCGGCCACCATCACCGACCCGCAGGAGTTGGTCCGCCGCATCCGCGCCTACATCGCGCCAGCCATCGTGCAGCAGATCTACGGCTCCACGAAGGAACTGGACGTCATCGCGCTGGAGCCGGAGCTGGAGCGCCTGGTCACACAGGCTCTCAACTCGCCGCACGGCGCCGCACTGGACCCGGGCGTGGCCGACACGCTGGCCCGCAGCGCCGCCGAGACGGCCCAGAAGCAGGAAGACCGCGGCGTGCCCGCCACGCTGCTGGTGCCCGACCTGATCCGCGCCCCCATGGCCCGGCTGCTCAAACGCGCCGCGCCCCGCCTCAAGGTCCTCGGCCACAGCGAGATTCCTGAAACCCACACCATCCGCATCGGCTCCATCATCGGAGGCACAGCATGACCATGAACGTCCGCAAATTCACCGCGAGAACGTCTCGCGAGGCCCTGGCCCTGGTCAAGCAGGCATTTGGGCCCGACGCCATCGTGCTGTCCAACAAGAACGTGCCCGAAGGCGTGGAGGTGCTGGCAATGGCGCCGGAAGGCATGAGCCAGATCGAGCAGATCGCCCAGGCCGCACCGCGCACCGTGGCCCGGTCAGCGGCGCAGCCCCCGCAGCCTGCCGCGCTGCCGCCGCAGCGCGCCAGCTTTGCTGAGCGTGCCCAGCGCCAGGAGCCCAGCTTCGGCGCGCCCGAGGTGCGCAGCGACGTGGAACAACTGGCCATGAGCACACTGAGCTTCCAGGACTATGTGCGTGAGCGCGTGCTGCGTCGCCGCCAGGCCGAGATGGCCGGCCAGCCCGACCCCGTGGCCGCCGCGCTACCGGCCGCGCCCAGCCAGCCCGCCGTGTCGCTGGATGCGGTGCGTGCGCAGCGCGAGCGCCGCGCCGCCGAGGCCATGGCCGTGCTGGCGCCGCGCCGCGCCGCCGC
>JBKBOJ010000127.1:0-1995 GCA_046294815.1 Roseateles sp.
CGGTGCCAGTTGCTGACGCCGGCGCCATCGGCCAGCGGCGAGCCTTCGATCTGGTAGGCGGAGGTGGCACAGCCCCACAGGAAGCCGGGCGGGAAAGCTTGTCTCATCCGTGAGCCGGCGCCGCTTGCGCAGGGCGCCGTGTCATGTAAACGTTTACATGCATTGTTCCAGCCCTACTGCTCTGCCGTCAACATCGTGTTTACCCGGCACGTCGCTCGCAAGCCACGTGCGGCGGACGGGGGCAAGAAAAAACCCGCCAGCGGCGGGTTCGGGGAACTGGCGGCGCAGCCGCGGGCGCGGGCTCAGTCGGCGTACTGGCCGGCGGCCTTGATGACCGGACCCAGCTTGTTGATCTCGGCCTCGACGAACTTCTTGTGCTCGGCCGGTGCCACGCGGGCGTCGCTGATGATGACCGCGCCCAGGGCCTCCTGGCGCTTGTGGAAGTCGGCATCCTTCAGCGCCGCGCGCAGCGCGGTGTTGACCTTGTCGATCACCGCCTTGGGCGTGCCCTTGGGGGCGTACAGGCCGTGCCAGATGGTCAGGTTGAAGCCCTTCAGGCCGGACTCGTCGGCCGTGGGCAGCTTGGCCAGCGCGCCGTTGGTCAGGCGCTTGGACGACATGACGGCATAGGCCTTGACCTTGCCCGATTCGATCTGGCTGGTGGTGTTGGTGGTCTGGTCGCACATGATGTCCACCTGGCCGCCCAGCAGGTCGTTCATGGCCGGCGCGGTGCCCTTGTAGGGCACGGTGGTCATGTCGATCTTCAGCGTCTGCTGGAACAGCAAGCCGCACAGGTGCGAGGCGGACCCGATGCCGGCATTGGCCATGTTGATCTTGCCCTTGTTGGCCTCCAGCCATTTGTTCAGCTCCGCGTAGCTGTTGGCCGGCAGCGTGGGCCGGCCGATCAGCGTCATGGGCACCTCGTTGACCATGCCGAGGTATTCGAAGTCCTCCAGCGTCTTGTAGGGCAGCGAGCGGTACAGCGCCGGCGCGGTGGCGATGCCGATGTGGTGTAGCAGCAGCGTGTAGCCGTCCGGTGCGGCCTTGGCCACCTTGTTGGCGCCCAGCGTGCCGCCGACGCCGCCCACGTTCTCGATGATGAGCGTGGCGCCCAGCGGCTTGCGCAGCGCCTCGGCCAGGTCGCGGGCGACCTTGTCGGTGGGGCCGCCGGCCGCGAACGGCACGACGATGGTGATGGGCTTCTCGGGATAGTCGGCCAGGGCCGGCAGGCTGGCCAGCAGGCCGACGGTCAGCAGCAAAGGGGTACGCATCAGGGTGTCTCCAACGGTTAACGACGGTCTTCGATGAGCTTGCCGTCGTTGGGCAGGCTGCCTGGGGGCAGCAGTTCTATGTCGACTCGGAGCTTGGTCAGCTCACGCGCCGCAAGCATCAGGCTTTCCGCGAGGCCCGGCGCTGCGGGTTTCCACATTTCCACCTGCAGCACCACCTGGTCCTGCGCCAGCTCGCCGCTGACGACCAGGCGCGCGCGCCGTACCTGCTCATGGCGCTTGACGATCTCGGCCACCTGGCCGGCATGCACGAACATGCCGCGCACCTTGGCCGACTGGTCGGCCCGGCCCAGCCAGCCGCGCAGGCGCTGGTGGGTGCGGCCGCAGGGGCTGGTTCCGGACGCTGCGGGCAGCACCGCCGACAGGTCGCCGGTGGCGAAGCGGATGAGCGGGTAGCCGGGCGACAGCGTCGTCACGACGACCTCGCCCACCTCGCCGTCGGGCAGCGGGTCGCCGGTGCCGGGCCGCACGATCTCCACGACGATGCCCTCGGCCATCACCAGGCCTTCGCGCGCTTCGGTCTCGTAGGCGATCAGGCCCAGGTCGGCCGTGGCATAGCACTGGTAGGCGTCCACGCCGCGCTCCGCGAACCAGGCCACCAGCGCCGGCGGGCAGGCCTCGCCGCTGACCAGCGCGTGGCGCAGCCACGGCAGCGCATGGCCGGCGTCGGCGGCCTTGTCCAGCAGGATGCGCAGCAGGCTGGGCG
>JBKBOJ010000128.1:0-1918 GCA_046294815.1 Roseateles sp.
CGCGGCATCGCCCAGCGCCTGGGCCATCTGCACCGCATCCTTGTAGCCGCGCAGCGCCCAGAAGTCGTCCCAGTAGGAATAGGCCGGCTTGTCGCTGTAGCCCTCGTGGCTGATGGACGGCGGCATCAGGCCCTTGAACCTGGGGTCGGCACCGGGCTGGCGCTCGCTCTGGCGCAAGGCCTCCATCCAGGCCATCACCTTCTGCACCTGGGGCCAGTGGCGCTGCAGCAGCGCACGGTCCTGCGTGTGCCGCCACAGCTCGGCGACCGAGAACAGGTATTGGCCGTGGCTGTCGTTCTCGACCACCGGGTCGGCGCCGCGCTGGTCCACGCAGCAGGGCACCTTGCCGCTGTCGAAGATGTAGCCGCCAAACCAGTCGACGAATTCCTCGGCCACCCTGGCCTCGCCCATGCGCACCAGGCCCGCCACCATCATGGCGCCGTCGCGTATCCACGAGCGCGCATAGGAGCGCGTGCCGGGCCGCAGCGCGGGGCCGTCGCGCGACATCAGCATCTGCGCCAGCGCGGCGCGCATGCTGTCCGCCACCGGCTGGGCCTGCGGCGGCAGGCGCAGTTCCAGCACGCCCAGGCGGTCGCGCCACTGCGCGGCGGCGACGGCCAGCCGCGCGTCCAGCGCTGCGGCGTCGCCGTCGCCGGTGACCCAGCCGAGGCTGCGCGACTGGCCGGGTGCGAGGTCCACATCAAAGCGCATGACGGCGGACGGCAGCGCTTCGGCATCGCTCAGCTGCGTCAGCGGCGCGGCCTGCAGCAGCGTTGCCAGGCCGGGGCCGGCATGCCAGGGCGCGGCGCGGACTTCGGCGGGCGCCTCGCGCGGCGTCAGCGTCAGGCCGGCGGCGCCGAGACGGCCGTTGGCCCAGCTGAGCGTCGGCAGCGGGCTGATGCCGCCGGGCGTGGACAGGAACTGCTGCGGCGGGTTGACCTGCCAGGGTCGCAGCGTCAGCAGCAGCGCATAGCGCTGCGGCCTGGCGGTGGGATTGCGCAGCGTGTAGCGCGCCAGCAGCCGCGGGTCGCTGGCCGGGCCATCGGCGCCGGCTTCCACGCGCAGTTCCACCTCGGCATGCCGCCATTGCACGACCGGCAGCGCATGCTCGATGAGGCTGTGCTCGGTGCGCACCTGGGCCCAGGTGACGAGACGGCCGTCGGCCAGGCGGATGGTCGGTTCGATGCTGGGCCCGCCGCGCGTCAGCTCGATGGCGCCGTCCTCGCTGACCAGGCCCGAGCGCTGCGCGCCGCCGTCCACGCCGACGACGGTCCAGTAGTTCTGCTCGCCGAGGAAGCCCCGCGGCAGCTCGCCCCGCGACAAGGCCTTGGCCAGTTCGGCGACGGCGGCGTTGCGGTCGGGCCATTGCGTGGCGTCGCGCAGTTCCACCTCGGGCGGCTTGCGGCCTTCGTAGCGGATGCGCAGCCAGCGCCATTCCTGCTCGCCCAGGAACAGCGCGCGGCCGGGCTGGCTGCTGAGCAGCTTCCAGCGGCGGTTGTCGTCGGAGGCCTCGATGCGCGTGGCCGCGCCGCGCGCGAACCACAGGCCGTTGAACTCGCGCAGGCGCCGGAAGTCCAGCGTCAGCTCGCCACCGCCCAGCTTGCGCTGCGGCTCGGGCCAGGTCTTGGGCGCGGGCTCGCGCGGCTCCAGGCTCAGCGCGCCGACGCACAGCTGCCCCGCCCCGCCGCCGCCCTGCTGGCCGGCGACGACGACGAACTCGATGAACTGGCTGCGGGCAAGCCTGCGGTCGGTCGTGGGGCCCCAGGCGAAGGCGATGTGGCGGCGCTTGAAGCTCGTGTCCGTCAGCGTGTCGGGCAGCGGCATGGCCGGGCGGTGGATCCACCAGACGTTGTCGCCGCTGGCATCGACGAACTTGATCTGCACGTCGTTGGCCTTGCCGCTGCCCTTGAGCTGCGCG
>JBKBOJ010000129.1:0-1889 GCA_046294815.1 Roseateles sp.
GGCCTGCTCCAGCAGCATGCGGCCACCGGCGTCGTCGCCGACGGCGGCGATCAGCGCCACCGGCAGGCCCAGCCGCGCCAGGTTCTCGGCCACGTTGCGCACCACGCCGCCGGGCGTCTCGTGCGCCTCGCAGGGGTTGGACGAGGCCGGCAGCGCATGAGCCAGCAGCTTGAGCTTGCGGTCGATGTTGAGACCGCCGATGCAGACGATGGGGGCGGCAGCGGAGCTCATCGAGGCATTCTAGGAGCCCCCCCCACTTAGCCGCCGGCCGCCTCCCGCTCGCGGCGCTGCCACCATTGCAGCCCGGCCACGGCCAACGCATGGTCCTCGTCACCTGCCAGGCCCGAGACGATCAAGGTGCCGATGCGTCCCTGGCCGCGCAGCACCAGCGGCACGGCGCCGCCTTCGGCGCGGTACTGCGCCGGGTCCAGCCCCGTCTCGGTATTGAAGTCGATGCCGCGCTCCACGCATTGCTGGCGCACCATCCACGAGCTGTGGCCGAAGCGCAGACTGACGTTCTTCTTGCGCTGGATCCAGTCGGCATTGCCAGCCCCCGTGCCATCCATGAAGAACACGAAGACCGGATGGTCGTTGCGCTCCAGATGCACCGCGACCGGCCGCCCCGGAAACCAAGCCTGCGCCAGCGCCACGATGCACTGACCGATGGTCATCGCGTCGGCGGCATTGAGCCGCTCGAACACCAGCGCACGCTCCTGCTTCATGCAGTCGATGACGGTGGCGGGTGCGGTCGGGGGAGCGTCCATGGGCAAGGGGGCGATTGCAGAATCGGTCATCCTAGAGCCTTACCCCACCGAAACCGGACCATCCGATGCCCACGTTCCCGCGGCCGCAGGCCTGCATGCTTGACCTCGACGGCACCCTCGTCGACACCCTGGGCGACTTCGTCGCCGTGCTGGGCCAGACGCTGGCCGACCTGGGCCTGCCACCGGTGAGCCGTGAGTTCGTCGAGCACACCATCGGACGCGGCGGCGAGAACCTGGTGCGCCAGACGCTGGCCCAGGTGGGCGCCAAGCCGGGCCTGTTCGATCACGCCTGGACGCTGTACCAGGCGCACTACGCCGCGGTGAACGGCGCGCACGCGGCCGTCTACCCGGGCGTCGTCGAGGGGCTGGAGGCCTTGCGCGAGCGCGGCCTGCCGCTGGCCGTGCTGACCAACAAGCCCGCTGCGCCGGCCGCCGAGCTGCTGCGGCGCAAGGGGCTGGCCGGCTTCTTCAGCCACGTCTTCGGCGGCGACAGCTTCGAACGCAAGAAGCCCGATCCGCTGCCGCTGCGCAAGACCTGCGAGGCGCTGGGCACGCTGCCCTCGGCCACCTGGATGATCGGCGACTCACGCAACGACGCCGAGGCCGCCCGCGGCGCGGGCTGCCCGGTGGTGCTGGTGACGTACGGCTACAACCACGGCGAGGACATCCGCGCCGTGCCGGCGCTGCGGCATGTGACCCGCCTGGACGAAATACCGTTCGGCTGACGAACGCTGCGTTGCCCTCCTGCGGGCTGCGCGCCGGGCCGCCCCAAGCCGGCCCGCCCGGGCGGTGTTGACCGGGCTCAATGCCCGGTCAATCGCCGTCCCCTCGGGGGACCGCCCAGTTGCGCGGCGTTCAGCACGCGCCACTGGGCGAGGGGCCGCATTTCAGCGTCGGCGCTCTTTCTTGATGCCCAGCAGCGCGTCCTTCAGGCCGTCGTCGGCCGGCTTGTCGCCCAGCCAGATGCGCAGCAGCGCCGAGAAGAACTCCGGCTCCTTGATGGTCTCGCCGATGGCCTTGCCGTTGAGCAGCACCGTGGAGCCGATGCCCGGCACATAGTCCACCGAGAAGCTGTCGCCGCTGTTGAGCTGCTTGCGGCTGGCGAAGATCTCGCTGAGCTTGAGC
>JBKBOJ010000130.1:0-1819 GCA_046294815.1 Roseateles sp.
GATGCCGAAGGCCTGAATCCGTGACCTCACCTCGACAGCCCTGCACCGTGCGGGTGACTCCGAGGTGAGTTTCTGGGCGGCGCTGCGGACAATTTGCGCCCATGCGCCGCATCGCCGTCAAGCAACTCGACTACGACCTCACGCCGGTGGCCGGGCTGGCCCTGGTAGGGCACTACCTGAAGGCGCTCGAGCCTGCGCGGCGACGCCTGGACGCGGCGCTGCCGGTGCGCGCCGGGGTGAGCAGCAGCGACATCGTGCGCAGCTACCTGGGCCTGCTGGTGCAGGGCAAGAGCGACTTCGACGCCATCGAAGGCTTTCGCGGCGACGCGTTCTTCAAGCAGGCATTGGGCATCGCGTTGTTGCCCTCCAGCCCCACGCTGCGCCAGCGGCTCGATGCGCGCGCCAGCCACATGTTCGAGCACGTGGTGCCGATGATCGAGGCGCTGCTGGCGTCCCAGCGCCCTGACTATGGCGTGCTGCCGTGCGGCTGGCTGCCGCTGGACGTGGACACCTTCGCGATGGACAACGGCGGCACCGCCAAGGAAGGCATCGGGCGCACCTACACGGGCGTGGACGGTTACTGCCCGCTGGTGGCCTACCTGGGCGAACACGGCTTCTGCCTGGAACTCGCACTGCGCCCGGGCACCCAGCACTCGGCGGCCGAGACCGAGTTCAACGTCGAGCGCATCGTGCCGATGGCGCAGCGCCTGAGCGCCGCCGGCCCCAAGGCGCCGCTGCTGCTGCGCATGGACGCGGGCTTCGACTCGGCCAAGCTCATGCGCGCCATCGACGCGTGCAACACGCCGGGCCTGCCGCAGGTCGATTGGCTCGTCAAGTGGAACCCGCGCGGCGCCGACGCCGCGGCCATGGCCGAGTCCCTCGACGCCGAACTCTGGCAAACCCCTCGCCCGGGCAAGCGCGTGGCGCTGTGGGAAGAAGAGCTTCGCGTCCCCGGCATCGAGCGCCCACTGCGCCGCGTGCTGCGGCTCGTGCAGCGCACCATCGACCGCCACGGCCAGCAACTGCTCGTACCGCAGTTCGAACTCGAAGGCTGGAGCACGAGCCTGCCGGCGCAGTTCGGTGCCCCCGACATCGTCGCGCTGTACGCCGGCCACGGCACGCACGAGCAGTTCCACGCCGAGTTCAAGAGCGAGCTCGACCTGGAGCGGCTGCCCTCGGGCAAGTTCGACACGAACTACCTGGTGTGCGCGCTGGCGGCGCTGGCGATGAACATCCTGCGCCTGATGGGCCAGCGCGCGCTGCTCGGGCCCGACGCGCCGATCCGCCATGCGGCCAAGAGGCGGCGCATCAAGACGGTGATGCAGGAGCTCGTCTACCGCGCTGGGCGCATCGTCGAGCACGCGAGGCGCTTCGTGCTCGGGCTGGGCGCCAACGACCGCGCGGCCGCGGTCTTCATGCGGCTGCACGCGCAGTTCGCACCCACGCCGTAGCGCGTCGTCCGCCGCGTTCGCCGCGCCGCGCCCCCTGTCGACCATCCAGTACCCGCGTGCGCCGCGGTCGGTGCGCCGCGCCTCGAGCGCCGTGCCACGACACCGGAAAGCGTCGCAACGATGCCGCGCGCACCGCCGTTGGCGCCGAGCATGCACCCCCCGCAGCGCCTTCGGCCGCGCCGCGCAGGAGAAATCGATCAAATCGGTCGCCGGCACGGCAAATCCGCTGAACAGTACGTGCCTGCGGGATTCGAGGTCACGGATTCAGGAATCAAGAAAGCAATTTCGAGGTGACCAACACCAGATGGGCTTGATGCTTGGTGTGGGCGCGGGCTTGATAGCTGGCGTACATGACTTCATCATGCTGC
>JBKBOJ010000131.1:0-1679 GCA_046294815.1 Roseateles sp.
GGCCGGCGCGGGTGCCGCGGGTGCCGCGGGTGCCGCGGTGGCCGCGCTGCCGCCGCCGCAGGCGGTCAGCAGCGCGGCGGCGGCGGACAGCAGCCAGGGGGCGGGTGCGGGGGAGATGCGGCGCATCGAGGTCTCCTCGTGGGTGTTGTTGGAATTTCAGCCGCGCCAGCGAGCCAGGAAGGCGCGGTACCACTCTGCGCTGGCCTTGGGCGTGCGGGCGAGCGTGGCGTAGTCCACGTGCACAATGCCAAAGCGCTTGAGGTAGCCGCTGGCCCACTCGAAGTTGTCCATCAGGCTCCACACCATGTAGCCGGCCATGGGCACGCCCTGCTGCATCGCGGCCGCGACGGCGGCGATGTGATCGTGCAGGTAGGCGATGCGGTCGTCGTCCTGCACACGGCCGTCCACGATGGTCTGGTCGGGGAAGGCCCCTCCGTTCTCGGTGATGTAGACGGGCGGCAGGCCGGCGTAGTCGTGCTTGAGCAGCAGCAGCAGGTCGGTCAGGCCTTGCGGGTAGATCTCCCAGTCCATGTCGGACACCGGCAGGCCGCGGCCCTTGGCGTTCCAGTCCTCACCGCTGGCCGACACGACGCTGCGGGTGTAGTAGTTGACGCCCAGGTAGTCCATGGGCTGGGCGATCGCGGCCATGTCGCCGGCCTGTACGACCGGCGCGTCGTCGCCCAGCTCGGCCAGCACATCCTCGGGATAGGCGCCCTTGAACAGCGGGTCGGCATACCAGCGGCGGCTGCCCGAGTCGGCCAGGCGGGCCGCTGCGATGTCGGCCGGCATGGCCGTGGCCGGCACGGTGGGCGACAGGTTGAGCACGATGCCCAGCTGGCTTTTCGCGCCGTCGGCGCGCAGCGCCTGTAGCGCCAGGCCGTGGCTGAGCAGCAGGTGGTGCGACACCTGGGCGGCGATGCGGCGGCTCTTGATGCCAGGGGCGAAGATGCCCTGCTCATGGCCCAGCGTGGCCACCACCCAGGGCTCGTTGTGTGTGGTCAGGCCCGTGATGCGGTCGCCCAGCCGCGCCTGCACATGGCGGGCGTAGTCGACGAAGCGGTGCACGGTGTCGCGGTCGTTCCAGCCGCCGCGGTCCTGCAGGCCCTGCGGCAGGTCCCAGTGGTTCAGCGTGGCCCAGGCCTGGATGCCGCGGCGCTGCAGGCCATCGACCAGGCGCTCGTAGAAGTCCAGCCCGCGCGGGTTGAACTCGCCATGGCCCAGCGGCTGCACGCGCGGCCAGGCGATGGAGAAGCGGTAGGCGTTGACGCCCAGCGAGGCAATCAGATCCAGGTCCTCGTCGAGACGGTGGTAGTGGTCGCAGGCGACGTCGCCATTGCTGGCGTCGGCGATGGCGCCGGGCTGGCGGCAGAAGCGGTCCCAGATGGACTCGCCCTTGCCGTCCTCATGGGCGGCGCCTTCGATCTGGAAGCTGCTGGTGGCCACGCCCCAGACGAAATCGGCGGGGAACTGGCGGTGCAAAGGATTCATGGGCGGGTGCTTACTTGACGGCGCCTGCGGTGAGGCCCGCGATCAGTTGACGCGATGAGATGACGAACAAGACGATGAGCGGCAGCGTGGCGATGGCGGAGCCCGCCATCAGCGCGCCCCACTCGGTGCTGGTGGTGCTGAACAGGCTGCGCAGCGCCAGCGGCAGCGTGTAGTTGTCGGCGCTGCGCAGC